>NZ_CAXAPA010000002.1:0-482261 GCF_963970835.1 Pseudomonas sp. EA_15y_Pfl1_P101
ACATCTTTGATTTCTCGCGGAGTAACTTGTGATGCTGATAATCTTGTTGACTATCAGTCTGACTCCACAAGCACCCACACGAATTGCTTGATTCAGTTGTTAAAGAGCGGTTGGTTAAGATCTTTCGCCTCAACCGAGGCGCGCATTCTACAGCAGCCTCATTTGCTGTCAAGTGATTATTTTCAGAAGTTTTCGAAGAATTCTTCAACAACTTCAACCACTTGCGCTTCCGATCTCTCGTTAGCGGGAGGCGAATTCTACAGCGTTACACGCTGCTGTCAACACCTCTTTTTCTCCGCTTTCGACCGAGAGGATCGAAACGTTAATAGAGCCAAACAACACCGCTCTACCAACTCCTTCTGGGCTTCGATCAACTGAAGCAACTCGCTGTCGAATTTCGCATAACTCTTTGTTTACCAAGGAGTTTTCCGTTTCGACTGCGCCGGAAGTGGGGCGAATTATAGACAGATATAAATCGCCGTCAACACTTAATTTCAGGTTTATTCGGATTTGAGCGTAATACGCGCAAATGCCTTCTTTCCAGCCTGGCAAACGTGTGTAGCACCCAGCTCGCATATAAAGGTGCGATCTACAACCTCACCATCTATACGCACACCACCGGAACCCAACAAATCACGCGCAACCGCCGAGTTCTTCACCAAGCCCGCCTTATTAAGGACAGCAGCGATCGGCATCGCCTCGGCAGCGGACAGCTCAATCTCCGGCAGATCATCCGGCAGCTCGCCATCCTTCATACGGTTACCCGCCGCACGGTGAGCACTGGCCGCAGCCTCTTCACCATGGAAGCGCGCAACGATCTCTTCCGCCAGCTTGATTTTCACGTCACGCGGATTAGTGCCTGCTTCTACGTCAGCACGCAGCGCATTGATCTCATCCATCGAGCGGAAGCTCAGCAACTCGAAGTAGCGCCACATCAGCGCATCAGGAATCGAAACCAGCTTGCCGTACATCACACCCGGCGCTTCCTGGATACCGACATAGTTGCCCAAGGACTTGGACATCTTCTTGACGCCATCCAAGCCTTCCAGCAACGGCATGGTCAGAATGCACTGAGCCTCCTGCCCATACGCACGCTGCAGTTCACGCCCCATCAAGAGGTTGAATTTCTGATCAGTGCCACCCAGCTCAACATCAGCACGCAACGCTACCGAGTCGTAGCCCTGAACCAGCGGATAGAGGAACTCATGAATGGCGATCGGCTGGTTGGTGGAGTAACGCTTGTCGAAGTCATCACGCTCAAGCATGCGCGCAACGGTGTACTGGGAGGTCAAGCGAATGAAATCCGCCGGCCCCATCTGATCCATCCAAGTAGAATTGAACGCCACCTCGGTCTTGGCCGGATCAAGAATCTTGAACACCTGTGTCTTATAGGTCTCGGCGTTATCGAGCACCTGCTCACGGGTCAACGGCGGACGCGTGGCACTTTTGCCACTTGGGTCACCGATCATCCCGGTGAAATCACCTATAAGGAAGATGACCTGATGCCCCAGCTCCTGGAACTGACGCAGCTTATTAATAAGCACGGTATGACCCAGGTGCAGATCCGGCGCCGTCGGATCAAAGCCAGCCTTAATACGCAGGGGTTGGCCACGCTTGAGCTTTTCGATCAGCTCAGCTTCGACCAACAGTTCTTCCGCACCACGTTTTATCAGCGCTAGCTGTTCTTCAACCGACTTCATAACAGACCCGCAAGGCTCAGATTCAAAAGGGAACCAACCATACAAGATCAGGGACTAATTACAAGTTTTGCCCTGCGAACGGACACCGTTCAGCAAGCCCAGCGTTCGCGAGCTTGCGCCACAGATGATTTGGTTATATTTTATACAGTTATTTCATCTTCATCATGTCATTCATCTTTTCCATTTCATCTTCAAAGTCAAAATTACCTATGACCACTGAACCGTCTAAAGCGCCGCCGCTTTACCCGAAGACCCACTTGCTCGCCGCAAGTGGCATCGCCGCCCTTCTCAGCCTGGCACTCCTGGTATTCCCTTCCAGTGACGTAGAAGCCAAACGAACATCCCTGAGCCTTGACCTGGAAAGTCCAGTTGAACAACTGACACAAGATCAAGACGCTTCCGACGCGCAACAAGCCACAAATGCACCCGCCGGCTCACCCTTCGCCCAGATAGAAAACAGCCCGAAGGACACACAGCAAGCTGGCGAGACGCCGACTGTAGAGGTGGCCAAGAGTCCTCTGCACCGCGAAATCATCGTAGGTAAGGGCGATACACTATCGACACTGTTCGAGAAAGTCGGCCTGCCTGCCGCTACCCTCAACGACGCACTGGCCAGCGACAAACAAGCCAAGCAATTCACTCAGCTCAAACGCGGTCAAAAGCTTGAATTCGAACTGACCCCCGACGGCCAACTCAACAAGCTCCACAGTACCGTCAGCGACCTTGAAAGCATCACGCTGACCAAAGGCACCAAAGGCTTTGCCTTCAACCGCATCACCACCAAACCGGTGACGCGCTCGGCCTACGTTCACGGGGTGATCAACAGCTCCCTGTCGCAATCTGCCGCCCGCGCCGGACTGTCCCACAGCATGACCATGGACATGGCCAGTGTGTTTGGCTACGACATCGACTTCGCCCAAGACATCCGTCAAGGCGACGAATTTGATGTGATCTACGAGCAGAAAGTCGTCAACGGCAAAGTTGTCGGCACTGGCAACATCCTCTCCGCGCGCTTTACCAACCGCGGCAAGACCTACACCGCCGTGCGCTACACCAACAAGCAAGGCAATAGCAGCTACTACACCGCCGACGGCAATAGCATGCGCAAGGCCTTCATCCGCACACCGGTAGACTTCGCTCGCATTAGCTCGCGTTTCTCCATGGGTCGCAAGCATCCAATTCTGAACAAAATCCGCGCCCACAAAGGCGTCGACTATGCCGCCCCACGTGGCACGCCGATCAAGGCAGCAGGCGACGGTAAAGTGCTGCTGGCCGGCCGTCGTGGTGGCTACGGCAATACCGTGATCATCCAGCACGGCAACACCTACCGTACGCTGTATGGCCACATGCAAGGCTTTGCCAAGGGTGTGCACACTGGCGGCACCGTGAAGCAAGGCCAAGTGATCGGCTATATCGGTACCACTGGCCTCTCTACCGGGCCGCACTTGCACTATGAGTTCCAGGTCAATGGCGTACACGTCGACCCGCTGGGTCAGAAGCTGCCGATGGCCGACCCGATCGCCAAGGCCGAGCGTGCACGGTTCATGCAACAGAGCCAGCCATTGATGGCACGCATGGACCAGGAGCGCTCCACCCTGCTGGCTTCGGCGAAGCGTTAAAGTATGGCGCTCTATTTAGGCGTGATGTCCGGGACCAGCCTCGATGGACTGGACATTGCCTTGATCGAGCAAGATCCGGCGATCAAGCTGATCGCCACGCACTACATTCCCATGCCGGAAACCCTGCGCGCCGAGCTGCTTGCTCTGTGCGCCAGCGGCCCAGATGAGATCGCCCGTTCAGCCATTGCCCAACAAAACTGGGTGAATCTTGCCGCTCAAGGCATTCACACGCTGCTCAAGCAACAAAACCTCAAGCCTCAGGACATTCGCGTAATTGGCAGCCATGGCCAGACCATCCGCCATGAACCCGCCCGGGGCTTTACCGTGCAAATCGGCAACCCAGCCCTGCTCACCGAGCTGACGGGTATCACCGTCGTCAGCGACTTCCGCAGTCGTGATGTTGCCGCCGGCGGCCAGGGCGCCCCACTGGTGCCCGCATTCCATGAAGCACTGTTTAGCGACCACACCGGTAACCGCGCAGTATTGAATGTGGGAGGTTTCAGCAACCTCAGCCTGATCGAGACCGGCAAACCTGTAGCCGGCTTCGACTGCGGCCCGGGCAATGTCCTGCTTGATGCATGGATACACCAACAACGCGGCGAACACTTTGATCGTGATGGGCAGTGGGCGGCGAGCGGCAAGGTAGAGCCTCAACTACTCAACGACCTGCTCAGTGACCCATTCTTCATGACCAAGGGCCCTAAAAGCACCGGGCGCGAAGTGTTCAACCTGGGATGGCTGCACCAACACCTCAGCCACTTGCCCGCGTTCGAGCCTCAGGATGTGCAGGCCACGCTGCTGGAGCTGAGCGCCCTGACCATTGTCGATTCCCTACGGTCCGCACAGCCCCAGACAGAAACACTGCTGGTGTGTGGCGGAGGCGCTCACAACGCCACGCTGATGAGTCGGCTGGCCGCGTTGTTGCCATCAACCCAGGTCAGCAGCACCGCCACCTACGGCGTGGACCCCGACTGGGTCGAAGCCATGGCCTTCGCCTGGTTGGCCCATTGCTGCCTTGAAGGCATTGCCGCCAACCGCCCCAGCGTCACCGGTGCACGCGGGCTTCGGGTACTGGGCGCGATCTACCCTGCCTGACCGCCTCCAGAATCCGCAGACAGCAAAACGCCGCTTGGCCTATCACAGCCAAGCGGCGTTTTAACATGCCCTGTCGATCAGATCGAGAACGAAGACCCGCAACCACAGGTGGTGGTAGCGTTAGGGTTCTTGATCACGAAACGCGAACCTTCCAGACCTTCCTGGTAATCCACCTCGGCTCCTGCCAGGTATTGGAAGCTCATCGGGTCCACGACCAGACTCACGCCCTCGCGTTCAACGATGGTGTCATCATCGGCTACATCTTCATCGAAGGTAAAACCGTACTGAAACCCTGAACAACCGCCGCCCGTTACAAATACGCGCAGCTTCAAGCGATCATTACCCTCTTCATCGACCAGGCTCTTCACCTTGTGCGCAGCACCGTGGGTGAATTGCAAAGCCGTGGGGGTGAAGGATTCAACGCTCATGCTAATAATCTCCCGGCGTACCGCCGCCATATGCGTAATGGCGGGCATTATCCGCTTCTCCTAGAAAAGCGGTCAACTATTATGGGAGCAGCGGCAAGCTTCGAGCTACTAGCTTCAAGCTTGCCGCTGATGACTTGAAGCTTGCCGCTGCCCTTAAGGCAGCATGCCTGCGTGGGACAGGCCCAGCTTCTCATCCAGGCCAAACAAGATGTTCATGTTCTGCACCGCCTGGCCCGACGCGCCCTTGACCAGGTTATCGATCACCGACAGCACCACGACCAGGTCGCCATCCTGCGGACGATGCACAGCAATCCGGCACACGTTGGCGCCACGCACGCTGCGGGTTTCCGGGTGGCTGCCGGCTGGCATAACGTCGACGAACGGTTCGTTGGCATAACGTTTTTCGAACAGCGCCTGAAGGTCTACCGAGCGATCAACCACCGTTGCGTACAACGTAGAGTGAATGCCGCGAATCATCGGCGTCAGGTGCGGTACGAAGGTCAGGCCCACGTCTTTACCGGCCGCGCGACGCAGCCCCTGGCGGATTTCCGGCAAGTGACGATGCCCTTTTACTGCGTAGGCCTTCATGCTTTCTGACGTCTCGGAATAAAGCGAACCGACCGCCGCGCCACGACCAGCGCCGCTCACGCCCGACTTGCAGTCTGCGATCAAGCGCGAAGCGTCCGCCAGCCCAGCCTCCAGCAATGGCAGGAAACCCAGTTGAGTGGCTGTTGGATAGCAACCGGGTACCGCGATCAAACGCGCTTGCTTGATCTGCTCACGATTGACTTCCGGCAGGCCATAGACCGCTTCTTCCAGCAGTTCAGGCGCACCGTGAGGCTGGCCATACCACTTGGCCCACTCATCAGCGTCCTGCAAACGGAAGTCCGCCGACAGATCGATCACTCTGGTGCCCGCCGCCAGCAGCTCACCGGCCAAGGCATGGGCAACACCATGAGGGGTGGCGAAGAACACCACGTCGCAGGCGCCGAGGGTCTTGATGTCCGGAACGCTGAACGCCAGGCCATCGTAATGGCCTCGCAGGCTCGGATACATGTCGGCCACGGCCAGGCCGGCCTCGGATCGGGAGGTGATGACCACAACCTCAGCTTGCGGATGCTGAGCCAACAGACGCAGCAATTCGACACCGGTGTACCCCGTGCCGCCGACGATACCGACCTTGACCATAAACCTGCCCTCAACGAACCACTGGAAAGCCGTCGATAATAGGGGCCGTATCGTCCTGCGACAACCGTCAACGTGACGTACGGGCGCATGAGCCACTACTATCTTCAGTTACCGTGAACCTGGGAATAACTAGAAATGCTCTATCTATGGATCAAAGCCTTCCACATTGTCAGCATCGTCTGCTGGTTTGCCGGGCTGTTCTACCTGCCACGCCTGTTCGTCTACCACGCCCAAAGCGAGGACACCGTCAGCAAGGAACGCTTCAGCGTCATGGAGCGCAAGTTGTACCGCGGCATCATGAATCCGGCGATGCTGGCCAGCCTGGTATTCGGTATTTGGCTGATCGCCCTCAACCCCGGCATCTTTCAATCGGGCGCCTGGATCCACGCCAAGCTGACCCTGGTGGTGTTGCTGATCGGCTACCACCATATGTGCGGTGCGCAGGTAAAACGTTTCGCCCGTGGCGAAAACACCCGCAGCCATGTCTTTTATCGCTGGTTCAATGAAGTACCCGTTCTGATATTGCTGGCTATCGTAATTTTGGTCGTTGTCAAACCGTTCTAACTTCAATTACTCGGGGTACCTCCAATGTCGCTGCCCGCTCTGCTTGAACAACGTCTGCGCCTGCCCGTCGTGGTTGCGCCGATGTTTCTGATTTCCAACCCGCAACTGGTCCTGGCGTGCTGCCGCAATGGGGTGGTCGGGAGCTTCCCGGCGCTTAACCAACGCGAAAGCAGCGGGTTCAAGGCCTGGCTGGAGGAAATCGAAGCGGGCCTGGCAGAGCTGGACAATCCTGCGCCCTACGCCGTCAACCTGATCGTGCACAGCAGCAACCCGCGCCTGGAGGCGGACCTGGCGATCTGCGTTGAACACAAAGTGCCGATCGTCATTACCAGCCTGGGCGCTGTGAAGGAACTGGTAGACGCTGTGCACAGCTACGGCGGCCTGGTGTTCCACGACGTCACCACTCGGCGCCACGCTGAGAAGGCGGCCGAAGCCGGCGTGGATGGCCTGATCGCCGTAGCCGCGGGCGCCGGGGGCCATGCTGGCACTTGGAGCCCGTTCGCGCTGACCGCCGAGATTCGCCAGTTCTTCGACAAAACGCTGCTGCTGGCCGGCTGCCTCAACCACGGGCACGAGATTCTCGCCGCCCAGTTGCTCGGCGCCGACCTGGCCTATTTCGGCACTCGCTTTATTGGCACCACTGAAAGCCATGCCCCGGATGCCTATAAAGAGATGCTCCTCACATCGCGCGCCGCCGACATCGTGCACACTCCTGCTGTCTCCGGCGTCCCCGCCAGCTTTATGCGCCAGAGCCTGGAAAACGCCGGCTTCGACCTCGCCGCCCTGCAAGGCAAAGGCGAAGTCAACTTTGGCTCCAAGCTCAAACCGTTGAGCGACGAGGCCAAAGCATGGAAGACTGTATGGTCTGCCGGCCAAGGTGTCGGTGAAATCGATGATTTGCCAAGTGTCGATGAACTGGTTGCGCGCCTCGATGCCGAATACCGCAAGGCACGCGAACAGGCAGTTCAACTGCGCTGGCCTCGCTGACCCAACCGCAAGGCCCGCCGATTGAGTGGGCCTGCACAACCTCCCTGAACAAGTGACAAGGAAGCCCGCATGAGCGACAACCGTTTCAAGATTGTGTTTGATGGGGCCTTGCTCCCGGGCGTAGAAAGCACCACAGCCAAACTGAACCTGGCCGAGCTGTTCAAGAGCGAAGTTGAAGCCATCGAGAAGCTCTTCACCGGCCGCCCTGTTGCGCTCAAACGTGACCTGTCGCGCCCGGATGCCGAAACCTACCTCACCGCGCTGAAAAACGCCGGTGTGGACGCACGCATCGAAGCCGAACAACCCGTAGCCTTCAGCCTCGCCGAAACCCATGAGACGGATTCCGGGGCTTCCGACTTCTCCCGCCCGGACGCTTCACCCTATGCACCGCCGCGCGCTGCCGTAGGTGAAAACCTGCCGGAGTACTCCACCCTAAAAGTCTTCACTCTCCACGGGCGCATCGGGCGACTGCGGTATCTCGCCTGGACCCTGGTGTTGACCTTAGCGATGCTGGTCGCGGGTGGCATCATCAGCACCGTCAGCTTTGCGGTCGCCACGGCCTCGCCAACCGCAGGTACCCTCCTTGGGGTGTTGCTGGGTCTCGCGTTGTTTGTTGCGCTGGTGTGGGTCAGTGTACAAATCGGTGTGCAGCGCCTGCACGATCTGGGTTGGTCAGGCTGGCTGTACTTCCTCAACCTGGTACCGCTGGTGAACAGCGTCTTCCCGATCCTGTTGCTGGTATTGCCAGGAAATGCAGGCGCCAACCAATACGGCGCACCACCACCCCGCAACTCCACCGCGGTAAAAGTCCTGGCCACGCTGTGGTTGGCGTTTATCCCAGTCATGCTCGCCATCGTGGTGACCCTGGGCATGAACGGTTACCTGAACCAACTCGAAGCCAACATGGACAGCAGCTACGAAAGCAGCTCCATCACCGCCGATGAAGATGCCGACCAAGCCACGGCCGTAGAAGAAGACGAAGCGCAAAGTGCTGACGAAGCGGGCGAACCTGTAGACTCTCCAGAACAGTAAAGAAACGCGCCGGCCTGTGATGCCTTTGTCACAGGCGCGGCGGTGTTGCGATGGAGAAAGGCATGACCCGTTACGCTCTGATCACCGGCGCCTCCAGCGGCATCGGCCTGGCCTTGGCCGAAGCGCTGGCCCGTCGCGGCCGCAGCTTGATTCTGGTGGCCCGCCAGCGTGATCAGTTGGAAAGCATTGCAATCGAATTGACTCAACGCTTCGGTGTCGAGGTGCTGTTCCGGGCCTGCGACCTGGGCGAGCCACTGCGCTTGTCCGGGTTCCTGCTGGAGCTTGAAGAAGGCGAACGGCAGATCGACTTGCTGGTGAACTGCGCCGGCATCGGCACCAGCGGCCCCTTCCTGGCTCAGGACTGGATGACCGAGCAAGACCTCATAGAGGTCAACATCCTGGCCCTGACTCGTATGTGCCATGCCCTCGGTAACACCATGGCGCTGCAGGGCGGCGGGCAGATTCTCAATGTGGCGTCCGTCGCGGCATTCCAGCCTGGCCCGTGGATGAGCACCTACTACGCCAGCAAAGCCTACGTACTGCACTTTTCCGAAGGTTTGCGCGAAGAGTTGAAGACCTGCGGCATCAAGGTCTCGGTCCTCTGCCCCGGCCCGACACGCACCGCATTCTTCGGCACCGCGCAAATGGACACCGCCAAGCTCGACCGTAGCCAACAACTGATGAGCCCCGAAGAAGTGGCGCTTTATACCGTGCGCGCCCTGGAAAAGAACAAAGCCATCATCATTCCCGGCCGACGCAACCGCTGGATCGCGTTCAGTCCACGTTTCAGCCCCCGATGGCTGACCCGCAAGATCGCCGGTGCCATTAACAAGGCCTATTGCCCGCGCTGAACGGCTGAGTACACTCACCCTGCACATTCATAATGGAGAAACAGCTGTGGATACTCTGTTCACCAAGATCATCAACAGAGAAATACCCGCGAAGATTATCTACGAGGATGACCAGGTCCTGGCCTTCCACGATATTGCACCGCAGGCACCCGTGCATTTTCTGGTCATTCCCAAGAAACCTATCCGCACGTTGAACGACCTGACTGAAGACGACAAAGCCCTAGCAGGTCATATTCTGTTCACCGCCCAGCGCCTGGCCGTTGAGCAAGGCTGCGAAAAAGGTTTTCGTGTGGTGATGAACTGCAATGAAGACGGCGGGCAGACCGTTTATCACATCCATATGCACGTGCTGGGTCAGCGCCAGATGAACTGGCCGCCGGGCTGATCGGCCCTCGAACATGGGTCGTGACCCAGGCTGCGACCCCATGCCCTTGACGCGGCGCAAACGCTTCCCCCTCTCTTGCGGTAAACTGGCCGCCGAGATTCTTCCCGGAGGTCAGCATGACTACCCAACGTCACTACTCGCCGATTGACCGTTTTTTGCTGCAAGCCGACACGGCCATGCGCACGCTGCTGCCATTCAGCGGCCAACCGTATCGCCCCTCGCCCGCCATCGTGCGCCCCGACGCACAGATGAGCGAGACCGAGACCCGCCACGTCGCCGGCCTAATGCGCATCAACCACACCGGTGAAGTCTGTGCCCAGGCGCTCTACCAGGGCCAGGCGCTGACTGCCAAGTTGCCGCAGGTACGCGCCGCCATGGAACATGCCGCCGAAGAGGAAATCGATCACTTGGCCTGGTGCGAACAACGCATTCGCCAACTCGGCAGCCATCCCAGCGTGCTGAACCCGCTGTTTTATGGCTTGTCGTTTGGTATCGGCGCTGCTGCCGGGCTGATCAGCGACAAGGTCAGCCTGGGTTTTGTCGCGGCGACCGAACGTCAGGTGTGCAAGCATCTGGATGAGCATCTGGAACAACTGCCGGCCGAAGACGAAAAGTCCCGGGCGATTCTTGAGCAGATGCGTATCGATGAAGAACACCACGCCGAAAGCGCACTGGATGCTGGCGGTTTCCGCTTCCCGGCGCCGGTAAGGTTAGGCATGAGCCTCTTGGCCAAGGTCATGACCAAAAGCACCTATCGTATCTAAGCGTATAAAATCCAAAAAAAGGGCGCCGTCACAGCGCCCTTTCTTTTTGCCGATTGAGCGATCAGCCCAATTCGATGATTTCGTAATCATGGGTGATGGCCACACCGGCCGCGCCGAGCATGATCGACGCCGAGCAGTACTTCTCAGCCGACAGCTCGATAGCACGCTTGACCTGGGCTTCCTTCAACGCCCGGCCCTTCACCACGAAATGCATATGGATCTTGGTGAATACCTTGGGATCTTCAGTGGCGCGCTCGGCTTCCAGGAAGGCTTCGCAGCTTTCCACGGCCTGGCGGGACTTTTTCAGGATGCTGACCACGTCGAAATTGCTGCAACCGCCTACGCCAAGCAGGAGCATTTCCATCGGGCGTACGCCCAGGTTACGGCCACCGGCTTCCGGAGGGCCGTCCATGACCACCACATGGCCACTGCCCGACTCTCCGAGAAACATGGCTTCGCCCGCCCATTGGATGCGTGCCTTCATCGCCCAGACTCCACTGCTAAAAAAGGGTCGCCAGCTTAGCACAGGGCCCGCACGCGTCAGCGTTTCACGCAAAAGCGATCAATAGCAGGGTTTGCGCCAAAAATGGGCTAATCGAGACAGGATGTGTCTGTTAAGCTGGCGCCAAATGGATGGCTCTTCGCCACCATTCATGCAATGTGTATCAATGCCGATACCGACGAATACAACGACTCCAACTACCTCGCGCAGTTTTTTCGGGACACAACCATGGTTGCCCTTACTCCCATATCCAAGATCAAGAATCTCGACAAACTGTTGATGCACTGCCAGCGCCGTCGCCATCCGGCCAAGCACAACATCATCTGCGCCGGCGAACGTTCAGAAACACTGTTCTTCATTATCAAAGGCTCGGTCACCATTCTGATCGAGGATGAAGACGGCCGTGAGATGATCATCGCCTACCTGAACACCGGAGATTTTTTTGGGGAGTTGGGGCTGTTCGAACAAGCCGGTAAGGAACAGAAACGCAGCGCCTGGGTACGTGCCAAGATCGAGTGCGAAGTCGCTGAGATCAGCTACGCCAAGTTCCGCGAACTGGCCCAGCAGGATCCCGACATCCTCTACGCCCTCAGCGGGCAGATTGCCCAGCGCCTGCGCGACACCACGCGCAAGGTCGGCGACCTGGCATTCTTTGATGTGACCGGCCGAGTAGCCCGCTGCCTGCTGGAGTTGTGCAAACAGCCCGACGCCATGACTCACCCCGACGGCATGCAGATCAAGGTCACACGCCAGGAAATCGGGCGCATTGTCGGCTGTTCACGGGAGATGGTCGGTCGCGTGCTCAAGGACTTGGAAGAGCGCAGCCTGGTGCACGTCAAAGGTAAGACGATGGTGGTGTTCGGCACCCGTTAACCCGGCAGGACGCTGGCCAGCATTTGACGATACAAGGTATCCAGCCGGCTGATCGCATCCGGTGCTGGGAAGGCTTCGTGCAGAGCGATATGGCTGTCGGCGCGAACCCGCTGCTCGAGACCGCAGGCTTCGTTAAAGCGGTTGACCGCCGCGATCAACGCATCGCGGTCGTTATCCAGCAACAAGGCACCGTGCACCAACCCCACCGGGCGGCCACCGCTTTGGCGCCAGCGCTGCGCGGTGCCGACCATTTTTCGGCCGTTGAGGTTGACGTTGTAGCGACCGTCGCAAAATGCCCCGTCGATTTCGCCGACAGAGGCGTCGCCACCCAGCTCGATCAGCAAGTCGCAAATCGGCTGGCATAAACGCAAGTAGCCGGTTTCGATGCGGTTCTGATCGCCCTCGCTGCGCGGTGGCGCGTAGACCAGGGCGATATTGACCGTGGCACTTGATTGCGGCACCGGCTCACCGCCGGTCTCGCGTAGCAATACAGGCCAACCGGCGGCGGCCGAGACCTGGCTGGCGGTGTCGAACGCCGGTAGCCGACTTAAACGACGCGGCATCACCAAGGCTTGATCGCTGGGTTGCCAGAACAGTAGGCCGAATTCCTGCTCGCCAGCGCAAACGGCTGCCAGTAAGGCTTGCTCGGCGGCCAGCCCAGCTTCAACAGTCATCGACACCGGCTTAACCATCAAACACCTACCTATCTGAATAAACACAAAACCCAATGTGGGAGCGGGCTTGCTCGCGAATGCGGTACATCAGACACATATTCAGTGACTGACCCACCGCATTCGCGAGCAAGCCCGCTCCCACATTTAGACTGCATTTCAAATCCTGACCGTGTTCAAGTCAGTCCAATGTCGAACCACTGACCGCCACACCACGCTCCGGGAAGAACAGACGCTGTAACTCCGCCCCCGGGTTTTCGGCACGCATGAAGGTCTCGCCCACCAGGAACGAATACACACCACTGATCTCCATCAACTCCACATCAGCGCGGTTGACGATGCCACTCTCGGTAATCACCAATCGGTCGCGCGGAATTCGCGGCAGCAGGTCAAGTGTGTTTTCCAAGCTGACTTCGAAGGTGTGCAGGTTACGGTTGTTGACGCCCACCAGCGGCGTGTCGAGGGTTTTAAGTGCGCGTTCCAGCTCATCGCCGTCGTGCACTTCCACCAACACATCCAGGCCGACGCTTTTGGCCACGGCCGCCAGTTCGGCCATCTTTACGTCATCCAGGGCGGAAACGATCAGCAACACGCAGTCAGCACCCAACGCACGGGCTTCGACGATCTGGTACGGATCGACCATGAAGTCCTTGCGGATCACCGGCAACTTGCACGCGGCGCGGGCTTGCTGCAGGAACAGGTCGGAACCCTGGAAGTAGTCGATATCGGTCAGTACTGACAGGCAGGTGGCCCCGCCCTTCTCATAGCTCTTGGCAATGTCTTCAGGAATGAAGATCTCGCGAATCACGCCCTTGCTCGGCGAAGCCTTTTTGATTTCAGCAATGACGGCGGGCTGCTTTTCCTTGGCCTGCTTGATAAGCGCATTGGCGAAGCCACGCGGCGCATCAGCGATCTTTGCCTGAGCTTCCAGTTCGGCGAGGCTCACGCGGGCTCGGCGCTCGGCGACTTCTTCAGCCTTGCGCGACAGGATCTTTTCCAGAACGGTCGGCACACTCATCCTTCATTCTCCATCTTGAATACCGCAGTGAATGCTCCCAGCTCTTCCAGCTTCTCGCGAGCCAGACCGGTGTGCAGCGCATCGTGGGCCAAGGCGACCCCTTCCTTAAGACTATAGGCATGGTCGGCTGCATAAAGTGCCGCGCCAGCATTCAAAACGATCATCTCAGCGGCTTTTTGACCATTCTCGGTCTTGCGACGCCCCAGGGCATCGCGAATCAGCTCGAGGGACGCCGCCGGGCTTTCCACTGCCAGGCCGTGCAGGCTCTGGCTCTTCATGCCCAAATCTTCCGGCTCGACCCAGTACTCGGTGACGTGATCATCTTTGAGCTCCGCCACGAAGGTCGGTGCTGCCAGGCTGAATTCGTCCAGGCCATCTTTGGAATGCACCACCAGCACATGCTTGCTGCCCATGCGTTGCAGCACTTGCGCCAATGGCCGGCACAGCGCCTGGCTGAATACGCCCACCACCTGGTGCTTCACACCGGCCGGATTCGTAAGCGGGCCGAGCATGTTGAACAGGGTGCGCAGGCCGAGGTCTTTGCGCGGGCCAGCAGCGTGTTTCATTGCGCCATGGTGGGATTGAGCAAACATGAAGCCGATGCCGACGTTATCGATGCAGCGCGCCACTTGGACCGGCGTCAGGTTCAGGTAGATGCCGGCGGCTTCCAGCAAATCGGCACTGCCGCTCTTGCCGGACACTGCACGGTTGCCGTGCTTGGCCACAGTGCATCCGGCCGCCGCGACCACAAACGATGCCGCCGTCGACACGTTGAAGATGTTGGCACCATCACCGCCGGTGCCGACCACGTCGACCACGCCGTCGAGGGTCTTGAGCTCAACCTTGTCCGCCAGCTCGCGCATCACCGACACGGCGCCGACAATCTCGTCGATGCTCTCACTCTTCATGCGCATTGCCATCATGAAGGCGCCGATCTGCGCATCGCTGCATTGACCCGTCATGATCTCGCGCATCACATCGCTCATTTCAGCGGTGCTCAGGTCCAGATGGCCGACGATACGGCTCAGGGCAGTCTTGATATCCATGGAAAGTCCTTAGCGCGTGCCGCCGCTCTGCTTGAGAAAATTAGCGAACAGCTCGTAGCCCTGCTCGGTCAGGATCGACTCGGGGTGAAATTGCACCCCTTCGATATTCAGTGTCTTGTGGCGCAAGCCCATGATTTCATCGACCGAGCCGTCTTCCAGCTGGGTCCAGGCGGTCAGTTCCAGGCATTCCGGCAGGGTTTCACGCTTGACCACCAGCGAGTGGTAACGGGTCACCGTCACCGGCAGGTTAAGCCCATGAAACACGCCCACATCATGATGGAACACCGGGCTGGTCTTGCCGTGCATCACCTGGCGCGCGCGCACCACGTCACCGCCAAACGCCTGGCCGATAGACTGGTGGCCCAGGCACACGCCCAGGATCGGCAGCTTGCCGGCGAAATACTTGATCGCTTCGAGGGAAATACCCGCCTCGGTCGGCGTGCATGGGCCTGGCGACACCACGATGCGCTCCGGATTCAGCGCAGCGATTTCAGCCACGCTCAGTTCATCGTTGCGCACTACCTTGACCTCGGCACCGAGTTCACCCAAGTACTGCACAACGTTGTAGGTAAAGGAGTCGTAGTTATCAATCATCAGTAACATGGGGAAACCTCAAGAATTGGGGGTCTGTTCAGCCAGCGCAACAGCGCGGAACATCGCGCGGCGCTTGTTCAGGGTTTCTTCCCATTCGAGGGCCGGCACCGAGTCGGCGACAATCCCGCCACCGGCCTGCACGTGCAGCTCCCCGTCCTTGATCACGGCCGTGCGGATCGCAATGGCCGTGTCCATGTTGCCGTTCCAGGCGAAATACCCCACGGCGCCGCCGTAGACACCGCGCTTGACCGGCTCCAACTCGTCGATGATTTCCATCGCACGGATCTTCGGCGCGCCCGACAAGGTGCCCGCCGGCAGGATCGCGCGCAGTGCGTCCATCGCCGTCAAGCCGGCTTTCAGCTCACCGGTGACGTTGGACACAATGTGCATCACGTTGGAATAACGCTCGATCACCATCTTCTCAGTGAGCTTGACCGAACCGATTTCCGAGACACGCCCGGTGTCGTTACGGCCCAGGTCGATGAGCATCAGGTGCTCGGCAATTTCCTTGTCGTCGCTCAGCAGGTCTTCTTCCAGCGCCAAATCCGCCTCTTCAGTCGCGCCACGTGGGCGCGTTCCGGCGATCGGGCGCACGGTGATCAAGTTGTCTTCGACGCGCACCAGCACTTCCGGCGAACTGCCCACCACGTGGAAGTCACCAAAGTTGAAGAAGTACATGTACGGCGTCGGGTTGAAGCAGCGCAGCGCGCGGTACAGGTCAATCGGCGCAGCCTTGAAGTCGATGGACATGCGTTGCGACGGCACCACCTGCATACAGTCACCGGCAAGGATGTATTCCTTGATGGTATCGACGGCGCGCTCGTAGTCATCTTGGGTAAAGCTTGAACGAAAGATCGGGTCAGCGGCTGGCGGACGGCTGAGGTCCAGGCCGCGACGCGGAGTGATCGGCTGGCGCAGCTTCTCCAGCAGGGCTTCGAGGCTGGCAAGGCCGCTCTCGAAAGCGTCGGCCTGGGACGGGTCGGCGAGCACAATCGCGTGCATCTTGCCGGCGAGGTTATCGAACACGACGACCGCGTCGGAGACCATCAACAGAATATCCGGTACACCCAACGGATCCGGGTTCGGGCACTTGCCCAGGCGTTTTTCCACGTAGCGTAAACAGTCGTAACCGAAGTAACCCACCAAGCCACCGTTGAAACGCGGCAGACCCTGGATGGTCGGCACGTTGTAACGCGCTTTGAACGCCTCGACGAACGCCAGCGGGTCTTCAACATCGTGGCTTTCGATCTCGACGCCATCATGGGTAATGCTCACATGATGGTCGTGCACACGCAGCACGGTGCGGCACGGCAGGCCGATGATCGAGTAACGGCCCCACTTCTCGCCGCCCTGTACGGACTCGAGCAGGTAAGAATTGGGCTCGTCGGCCAGTTTCAGGTAGATCGACAGCGGCGTGTCGAAGTCGGCCAGGGTTTCGCAGGCCAAGGGAATGCGGTTGTAGCCGGCAGCGGCCAAACGCAGGAATTCTTCGCGGGTCATGATGTGCCTCGTGGCTTGAGGGTCTAACAGTCAGGTATGCAAACGTGCCGCATGGCGCGGCCAGGATCAGTCAGGCGCGCCAACGCCAGCGGGCCAGGGCCTTGATGACTTTCATCCAGAGTTTGCGAGTGACCACCACGATGGAATTTCCAGAAGGGGACGGATCGGTATCAGGCAACGTTATCTCAGCGCTCGCTCCCAAGCAACCGGGGATTAGCAGGCGCAGGTCATCAATTACCAATGAAGGCGACTCTTCGGCAATCGGCCGGCCATGGTTGTAGCCGTAACTGAGGGCCACACACTGCACGCCAGCGGCCTTTGCCGCCTGCACATCGCTGCGCGAATCACCGACAAACAGCGACTGCGAGGCCGGGATATTGGCCATTTTCATCACGAAAAACAGTGCCGCCGGGTCGGGTTTTTTCTGCGGCAAGGTATCGCCACCGATGATCCAGCGGAAATACCGGCCAATTTTCATCTGGTCCAACAGCGGCGCGACGAAGCGTTCCGGCTTGTTGGTGATGAGGGCCATTTCCACGCCCTGCTTGCTCAGCCACTTGAGGGTGTCGCGCACGCCGGGGTAAACCACGGTCAGTTCGTGGCCGTCTTCATAGGCGGCGTTGAACAGTTCCAGGGCGTGTTCGACCTCGACCTCATCCACCCCTTCGGCATCAATGTTGTCGGCCAAGGCCCGGCGCACCAGCATCTGCACGCCGTTGCCCACCCACTCGCGCACCGACTCGATCCCGGCGGGCTTGCGTCCCAGTTTGAGCAGCATCTCGTCCACCGCCGCCGCCAGGTCGGGCACCGAGTCGATCAAGGTACCGTCCAGATCGAACATCACCAGCCGTGGCAATTTGCCGGGGAACAGTTGCTCAAAGCCGCTCACGGACGTGCCAGCGCCAATTCGGCGCGCATCTTGGCGATGACTTCCTGGTAGTCCGGCGCGTTGAAGATCGCCGAGCCGGCCACAAAGGTGTCGGCGCCAGCTGCTGCGATTTCGCGGATGTTATTGACGTTGACCCCGCCGTCGATTTCCAGGCGAATGTCACGGCCAGAAGCGTCGATCAGTGCACGGGCTTCGCGCAGTTTGTCGAGGGTGCCGGGGATGAACTTCTGCCCGCCGAAGCCTGGGTTGACGCTCATCAGCAGGACCATGTCGACCTTGTCCATCACGTATTTGAGCACGTCCAGCGGGGTGGCAGGGTTGAACACCAGGCCCGCCTTGCAGCCGCCTTCGCGGATCAGTTGCAAGGTGCGGTCGACGTGCAGCGAGGCTTCCGGGTGGAAAGTGATGTAGGTCGCGCCGGCCTCCACGAAGTCACCGATGATGCGGTCCACCGGGCTGACCATCAGGTGCGCGTCGATCGGCGCAGTGATGCCGTACTTGCGCAGCGCGGCGCAGACCATCGGGCCGATGGTCAGGTTGGGCACGTAGTGGTTGTCCATGACATCGAAGTGCACAAAGTCGGCACCGGCGGCCAACACCTTGTCCACTTCTTCACCCAGGCGGGCGAAGTCGGCGGAGAGAATCGATGGAGCAATGACGAAGGGCTGCATGACGCACCTTTTTTGAGCTAAATCACGATGGCGCGCATTGTATACCTCATGCTTTGCCGCGCGCACCGTGACCTGGCTCAATGACTAGTACGCGGCCCGATAGATTTTCTCGATATCGGCTGCGCTGAGCTTGCGCGGGTTGTTGCGCATCAGCCGTTCAATGCCCGCCGCTTCCACGGCCATGGCCGGGATAGCATCCTCGGGCACCCCGAAACTGCGGAGCCCAGCCGGGATTTCGACGGCGGCACACAGCCGCGTCATAGCCTCGACGGCTTGGTCGGCGGCATCGTTGACGCTCAACCCCGTGACATTCACGCCCATGGCCTGGGCAATGTCCTGCATGCGCTCCACGCAGGCCAACTTGTTCCAGTGCATTACATAGGGCAGCAACAGCGCGTTGCTCACGCCATGGGCGATATTGAAACGTCCACCCAGCTGGTATGCCAACGCATGCACCGCGCCGACCCCGGCATTCCCAAAGGCCATCCCCGCCATCAGGCTGGCGGTGGCCATGTCGTCGCGTGCCTGCAGGTTGGCCGGGTTGGCGTAGGCCTTGGGCAACGCGTTGGCAATCAGCTTGATCGCGCCAATGGCCAATGCATCGGTAATCGGCGAGGCGTTCAGCGACAGGTAGGATTCGATGGCATGCACCAGCGCATCCACGCCGCTGGCGGCGGTGACGCTGCGCGGGCAGGTCAGGGTCATTTGCGGGCTGATCAGCGCCACATCCGGCAGTAGATAATCGCTGACGATGCCCTTTTTCAGCTGCGCGACCTTGTCGGAGAGGATCGCCACATTGGTCACTTCCGAGCCGGTGCCGGCTGTGGTGGGAATAGCGATCAGCGGCGGCCCTTTGCGCGGTACCTGATCGACGCCGAACAAGTCCGCCAGGGCGCCGTGGTAGCCGGCATAGGCGGCCACGCTTTTGGCAATGTCGATGGCACTGCCGCCGCCCAGGCCGATCAAGCCGTCATGCCCGCCGTCGCGGTAGACGCGCATGCAATCTTCGACAATGGTGATTTCCGGGTCCGGCAGCACGCGGTCGAAAATTTCGTAGCTGCGTTCGCCCAGGTGTTCGAGTGCCAGCGCCACGGTGCCGGACTTGACCAGCGCGGCGTCGGTGACGATCAGCGGGTTATCCACATCCAGTCGCGTGAGCTCAAAGGCCAGTTGTTCGATGGCGCCCGCGCCGGTCAGCAGTTTATGGGCGATCTTGAATGAGGAAATACTCATGTGCGCGGCCTCCTATCGTTGGTGGGCTGGCACAAGGATAGCTGGAGATTTTGGGTTGCCTAGCATTCAGCGACTGAATGGTCATTTCTGGTTCAACACAGGACCATGTGGGAGCGGGCTTGCTCGCCCCCACATTTTGATCGCCGTTTGGCTTCAGACTTGGGCTGTGCGCAGTTTCTCGCTGCGCCCACGCAGCCATTCCAGGGTCAGCAGCAGCAACACCGAGAAGGCAATCAACAAGGTCGCCGCAGCAGCAATCGTCGGGCTGAGGTTTTCGCGGATGCCGCTGAACATCTGGCGCGGCAGGGTCGCTTGCTCGGGGCCGGCGAGAAACAGCGTGACCACCACCTCATCAAACGAAGTGGCGAAAGCAAACAGCGCCCCGGAAATCACCCCTGGTGCGATCAACGGCAAGGTCACCCGGCGAAACGCGGTCAATGGCGAAGCACCGAGACTGGCCGCCGCCCGCACCAAGTTGTGGTTGAACCCCTGCAAGGTCGCCGACACGGTGATAATCACAAACGGCACGCCCAACACCGCATGCACCACGATCAGCGAGAAAAAGCTGTTGCCCAGGCCCAGTGGCGCAAAGAACAGGTAACTGGCCACACCAATGATCACCACCGGCACCACCATCGGCGAAATCACCAGCGCCATTACCAGCGCCTTGCCGGGGAAATTCCCACGGGTCAGGCCAATCGCTGCCAAGGTGCCGAACACCATGGCCAGCACCGTGGCCGACGGGGCAACGATGACGCTGTTCTTAAGTGCACGCATCCATTCAGCCGAGGCGAAGAAGTCCTGGTACCACTTCAGCGAGAAGCCTTGCAGCGGATACACCAGGAAACTGCCACTGTTGAACGACAGCGGGATGATCACCAGCACCGGCAGTATCAAAAACAACAGGATCAAGCCGCAGAGGATCCGCAAGCTGTAGAACCAAACCCGCTCAACGGGCGACATATAAGGGCTCAGCATCGCAAGGTCTCCTTAGCTCAGGCGCAGGCGACTGGCGCCGACCAGCTGGTTGTAGATCAGGTACAGCACCACGGTGGCCAGCAGCAGCAAGCCGCCCAACGCCGTCGCCATGCCCCAGTTGATGCTGGTGTTGGTGTAGAACGCCACGAAGTAGCTGACCATCTGATCGTTCGGGCTGCCCAGCAGTGCCGGGGTGATGTAGTAACCAATTGCCAGGATGAACACCAACAGGCAACCGGCGCCCACGCCGGCGTAGGTCTGCGGGAAGTACACGCGCCAGAAGCTGGCGAACGGATGACAGCCCAGGGAAATCGCTGCACGCATATAAGTGGGCGAAATACCCTTCATCACGCTGTAGATCGGCAGGATCATGAACGGCAGCAGAATATGCACCATGGAGATGTAGACCCCAGTTCGGTTGAACACCAGTTCCAGAGGTGTATCGATCAGGCCCACGCCCATCAGTGCACTGTTGATCAGGCCGCCGGATTGCAGCAGTACGATCCACGCCGCTACCCGCACCAGGATCGAGGTCCAGAACGGCAGCAACACCAGGATCATCAGCAAGTTGCTTTTGCGCGCCGGCAAATTGGCCAGCAAATAGGCCAGAGGATAGGCCAGCAGCAGGCAGAGGGTGGTGATCACCAGGCCCATCCAGAAGGTGCGCGCAAAAATGTCCAGGTAGATCGCCTGGTCTGGCGTGGCCGGCGCCACTTCGCCGAGGTCGTCGATGCGGTGATCGACGGCCGCCAACAAATAGAACGGCGTCAGGCTGCTGGTATTGCGCCGGATCGCCTGCCAGTACGCCGGGTCGCCCCAGCGTTCGTCGAGGTTTTCCAACGCTTCTTTATAAGAGGCCGGCGTTTCGCTGAACGGCAGCGCCCGCGCGGTTTTGGTCAGCAGGCTGCGGTAGCCGGCCAGTTCCATGTTGAGGCGCTTGGACAGGTCGCCCAAGGTCTGGTTTTTGCGCGCTTCGCCCAAGTCTTCACTGAGGGCCTGATACACCGGCTCGCCCGGCAGACCACGACCATCCCAGGCCGTCACCGCCACCACCGTGCGCGGCAAACCGCCCACCACTTCCGGGTTGCCGACGCTTTTGACCAGCAGTGCGACAATCGGCACCAGGAACACCAGCAGCAAAAACAGCACCAACGGCGCAATCAAGGCCTGGGCCTTCCAGCGGTTGAGCCGCTCGGCACGCGCCAGGCGCTGCTTGAGGGTAGGGCTGTTGACCTCGTTCGAGGGAACGGCGATGGCCATGGCTGACTCCGAAAAACTGAAATAAAGACTACACCTATGGCTGGGCTCTGATTGGCAGTGAGCGGGCTTGCCCGCTCACTGCAACAGACCTATCCACCCCAGCAGGCGGTGTTACTTGGCAGCCCAGGAGTTGAAGCGCTGCTCGAGCTGCTCACCGTTATCCGCCCAGAAGCTCACGTCGATCTGCACCTGGTTGGCGATGTTTTCCGGGGTGGTCGGCATATCCTTGAGGATGTCCTTGGCCAGCAACGGTACGGCTTGGGTGTTGGCCGGGCCGTAGGCGATGTTTTCCGAGTAGATCTTCTGCTGCTGCGGTTGCACCGAGAACGCGATGAATTTCTTCGCTGCTTCGGCACGGTCCTTGGCCAGGCCTTTAGGAATGGCCCATGCGTCGAAGTCGTAGATGCCGCCGTTCCACACCACTTTCAGGTTGCTTTCTTTTTGCACAGCGGCGATGCGGCCGTTGTAGGCCGAGCTCATCACTACGTCACCCGAGGCCAGGTATTGCGGCGGTTGTGCACCCGCTTCCCACCACTGGATCGACGGTTTGAGTTCGTCGAGTTTCTTGAACGCACGGTCCTGGCCATCTTTGCCGGCCAACACTTTGTAGACGTCCTTCGGCGCGACGCCGTCTGCCATCAAGGCGAATTCCAGGGTGTACTTGGCGCCTTTACGCAGGCCACGCTTGCCCGGGAATTTCTTGGTGTCCCAGAAATCTGCCCAACTGGTGGGTGCCGTGGTGAGCTTGTCGGCGTTGTAGGCCAACACGGTCGACCATACGAAGAAGCCTACGCCGCACGGCTGGATCGCACCCTTCACGTAGTCGGCGGTGTTGCCGAACAGTTTCGGGTCCAGCGGTTCGAACATGTCCTCGTCGCAGCCACGGGACAGCTCCGGGGATTCCACTTCCACCAGGTCCCAGGACACGCTCTTGGTGTCGACCATGGCTTTGACCTTGGCCATTTCACCGTTGTACTCACCGGCGACGATCTTGCCGTTGCCCGCGCTTTCCCACGGTGCGTAGAAAGCTTTGACCTGGGCCGCCTTATTCGCGCCACCAAAGGACACGATCGTCAGGTCCGGGCCCGCCATGGCCTGTGTCGCGCCCATCAAGCTCAAGGCCAGGGCGGAATATTTAAGGGATCTCAACATTGTTGTTCTCTCCACGTGCAGGGTTGGTGAAGCCATGGGGGCGATCAGTTCGCCTCTAGAAGTGGGTCGAGTGCGCGAACGTGCTCGACTTGCCAGCCAATCGGTACCACGTCGCCGACCGCCAGGGCTGGGTCCAGCTCGGCAATCGGTTGTTTCACAAAAAAATCGGCTTTGCCGCAGACTTCCAGGCGTACACGCACGTGGTCGCCCAGGTAGATGAATTCCGCCACACGCCCGGAGAAGCGGTTGACGCAGCTTTCGCTGGAACCATTGAGGCTGACGCGTTCCGGGCGCACCGACAGGGTCACCGGGCCGCCGATCTGGCCGACGTTGACCGCCAGTGCCTCGACCTTCTCGCCACGTGCCAGCTCCACCACGCAGCGCTCGCCGGTGTGGCTGTGCAGACGACCATTGAGGCGGTTGTTCTCGCCGATGAAGTTGGCAACAAAGGTGTTCTTCGGTTCTTCGTACAAGGTGCGCGGCGCGGCGATCTGCTGGATTTCGCCCTGGTGGAACACCGCCACGCGGTCGGACATGGTCAGCGCTTCGCCTTGGTCGTGGGTCACGTACACCACGGTCACGCCGAGGCGCTGGTGCAGGTGCTTGATCTCCATCTGCATGTGTTCGCGCAGTTGCTTGTCGAGGGCGCCGAGGGGTTCGTCCATCAGTACCAGTTGCGGCTCGAACACCAACGCACGGGCCAGGGCCACGCGCTGTTGCTGGCCGCCGGAGAGTTGCGCCGGATAACGCTGGGCGAAGGCGTCGAGCTGGACCATGCTCAGCACGCGTTTGACCCGCTCGCTGACATCGGTCTTGCTCAAGCCGCGCACCGACAGCGGGAACGCCAGGTTCTCGGCGACGGTCATGTGCGGGAACAGCGCGTAGTTCTGGAACACCATGCCGATGTCGCGCTTGTGCGGCGGTACATTGTTGATGGAGCGCCCGGCCAGCTGGATCTCGCCTGCCGTCGGCGTTTCAAAGCCGGCCAGCATCATCAGGCTGGTGGTCTTGCCCGAACCGGAAGGCCCGAGCAAGGTGAGGAACTCGCCCTTGCGAATCTCCAGGTTGAGGTCTTTGACGATCAGGTTCTCGCCGTCGTAGCTCTTCTGCACGCCACGAAAGCTGACCAGCACATCATTTGAATCCACCTCGCTCATACCCGCACCTTTGTATTTTGGACTGCTGTGAGACAAGCGTAGTCCAGGCGCGAGCCCCCGGAAATCGGGGGCCAGGAGAGATTCGCATCAGCCGGATGGAAGGTTTGGGGTAGGGATTGCCCTACAACGATGGCGGGGATGGGACAGTGCAACGCCGCGATACGGCGGAAATGGGTTCAGCGCATCTCACCGTTAGTCGCAAACAGGCATGTCATCACAACAACTTGTGCTCCATGGCGTACTTCACCAGTTCAGCCAGCGAAGTGATATGGAGTTTTTGCATCAACCGCGCCTTGTGGGTGCTGATGGTCTTGCTGCTCAACGCCAACTGTTGGGCGATGTCGTTGACGTTGGCGCCCTGGGCCAAGCGTTCGAATACCGAGAACTCGCGCTCCGACAGCAACGAATGCAGCGGCCGGGTATCGGTGAGGCCCACTTCGAAAACCATGCGGTCCGCCAGGTCCGGGTCGATATAACGCCCACCAGCCGCCACCTTGCGAATTGCCGTGAGCAACAGCGCCGGGTCGCTGTCCTTGGTGGCATAGCCGGCGGCGCCGACCTTCAAGGCACGGGCGGCCATTTGCGCTTCGTCGTGCATCGACAGCACGAGGATCGCCGGCGGATTGTTCAGCGCACGGATGCGTGCAATCGCCTCCAGGCCGTTGACGCCAGGCATTGAGATATCCAGCAGCACCACTTCACACGGCACATTGCGCAAGGTCTCCAACAGTTGTTCGCCATTGCTCGCTTCGCCAACGACCAACAGGTCTTTGGCCAAGCCGATCAATTGCTTGATGCCTTCACGAACGATGGTGTGGTCTTCGGCTACCAGTACGCGGATCACAGGGACTTCCTCTTGGTGTTATGCATCCAACGGCACCGTAACACTCAAGGTGGTGCCCTCCCCCAACTCGCTGTCCAGGCTCAGTTGCCCGCCCATGATCAGCACCCGCTCGCGCATGCCCACCAGGCCAAACGACACCGGGCGCCCCTGGGCCTGGACGAAACCGACGCCATCATCACTGATGGTCAGCCGCAAATCGGTGCCCTCGACGGCGAGGGTCAGCTCCACAGTATGCGCCTGGGCATGACGCATCACATTGGTCAGCGCCTCCTGCAGGATCCGGAACAGGCCAATGGCCTTGGCATCGCTGAGGGCCGGCAGGTTATCCGGGACTTGTACCAGACAGGGAATTTGCGTACGGGCTTCGAAGCGCCGGGCCTGCCATTCAATGGCCGAGGCAATGCCGGCATCGAGAATCGGCGGGCGCAGCGCTGTCGCCACATCGCGCACCAGCTGGAATAGCTGGGCGATCAGGCGCTTCATGCTGTTCAAGCGGTCGTGCAAACCAGGGTCGAGTTGCGCATAGCTCAGCTCGCACATTGAGGTCTCGAGCTTGAGCACCGTGAGCATTTGCCCAAGCTCGTCGTGCACCTCACGGGCGATGCGCGCCTTTTCTTCTTCGCGCACGGTTTCCAGGTGGGCGGACAGCTCGCGCAATTGCGCTTCACTTTGCAGCAAGGCCGTCAGGGTACGGCGTAGCTCAGTGACATCGTTGAGGTAGACCACCAGGTATTCGGCCTCGGCAAAACGCAGGAAGCTCAAGGACACGTTCGTCGGCAGGATGCTGCCGTCAGCACGCTGGCAATCGGTGGCGAAATTCTGCGGACCGTCTTCGCTGGCCCGCGCGCGCCTCCACAGGTTGAGCCAGCGGTCCATATGCAGGCTTGGATCAAGGTCAACCAGCGGCCGCTCGATCAGCGCACCGGGGCCGTAGCCGAGCATGCTCTCGGCCGCACGATTGGCGTAGCGCACATGGCTATCCCAGTTGACCCAGAGGATGCCGACAGTGCTTTGGTCGATAGAAAACTGCGTCAACCGCAAGGCTTCGGCACCGGCGGCGCGGGCCGTGCTTTCTTCGCGGGCGGCCAGCAAGCCGTGTTCCAGCACCCGCTGCTGGCGACGCTGCCAAAACACGACAGCCAGGCTGGCGAGCAGCAACAGCCCCAGCAACAGGCAGAGGTTTTGCCACAGCCCTGGGGATGCTGTGAGGTGTGGGTATTTAGGTTGCAGCCAGCGGCTGTGCAGTTGGTCAAGGTCGCGTGCGGGGATGGCGCGCAAGGCGCTTTCCATGATGCTGGCCAATTCTGGCCATTCCCGCCGCGTAGCCACCCGCAGCAATTGCGGCAGGCCAATATCGCCCACCACCGCCAGCCCGGCGAATTCCGCTTCGCCGGACAGACGGCTCAATTGCGCTTCGTCCACCACCGCGTAGCGTGCCTGCCGGCTCACCAGCAATTGCAGAGCCTGGCGCTCCATGGGCACGCCTTGAAGGTTGAGGCCGGGGTAGGTGCTGCGCAGGTAATCGGCCACAGCGCTGGGCATGCGCACGGCGACGCGGGATTGCTCATCGAGTTTCTCCAACTCCACGGCCCCACCGCCATCGCGGATACCGACGATGTGTTGCGGCACGCGCATATAAGGGTCGGTGAACAACCACAGACGCAAACCGGCAGGGGTTTGTTGCAGGCCGGGGGCGATGTCCACTTCGCCATCGCGTACGGCGGCTTCCAATTGCTCCTGGTTGGGGAAGTTGCGCCAGGTCAGCTCGATGTTCAGCGCCTTGGCTAACCATTGCATCAACTCGACATTGGCCCCGGACAGCCGCTGCAAACGCCGGTCGTATTGCGCGTAAGGTGCCTGCAACACCAGGCCCACCCGCAGCTCCGGGTGCTGGGCCAGCCATTCGCGTTGCTGCACATTGAGCTGCGCCTGGGGAACGGCGGGCGCAGGGGCGGCGTTTGCCATCAAGGCAAGGCACATACAGCCGATAACCAGCAGACAGCGAAAACCCATGATCCACGTCTCACATCACTGACAAACACTGACCAACCCATTAGGCTGCTGGAATCACTTCTGGCCGGGAATTAACGATGCCCTTTTTACACCGTTCGGCACTGCCAGCATTGTGCCTGTCGCTGCTTTTTACCAGTGCCTTTTCTGTACAGGCCGCTGACGCCCCTGAGCCGGCCGCAGAAAAACCCGTCGAGCGCCAGCCTTTGCCTGAGCGCAGCCTGGCAGAAGCCAGCGCCCTGGAGCGCAAAATCCCGCAACAGGAGCAGCAACAATTACAGGCCGGCAGCGATTCATTCCTCGCCCTGTGGAAACCGGCCAACAGTGCCGAACCCGAAGGTGTGGTGATTATCGTACCGGGCGCCGGGGAGAATGCTGACTGGCCGCAAGCGATCAGTCCGTTGCGGCACAAATTGCCGGATGCCAACTGGGGCAGCCTCAGCCTGTCGTTGCCGGACGTGAGCGTGGACACCCTGCCGCCGCGTGTGATGGAAGCGCCCAAGGCCACCGTCGATGCCAGCAGCAAGGAAGCGAGCACCGCCGACAAACCCATCGAGCAGGCTGCCAGCGCTGAGGCCGAGGGCACTGACCCGGCAGTGGTTCCTGGGGCCGACGAGCAGGACAAGACCGATGCTTCGCGCATCTTTGCCCGCATCGATGCCGCCGTGGCCTTCGCCCAGACCCAGAGTGCGCGCAGTGTGGTGCTGCTCGGCCATGGCACCGGCGCCTGGTGGGCGGCGCGCTATTTGAGCGAGAAGCAGCCGTCCCAGGTGCAGAGGTTCGTCATGGTCGCGGCGCAGACGCCAACCGGGCGCCATCCGGACATCCAGCAACTGGCCCCCGGCCTGAAGCTGCCGACCGCCGACGTGTTCTATCAAGACGACCCTCAGACACGCAAAAACGCCCTGGCCCGCGCCCAGGCGGCCAAGCGTTTGAAGAATGACGGTTATAAACAGGTGTCGCTGAAAACCTTGCCCGGTAACAGCGCGGCTGAGCAGGAGCAGTTGTATCGACGGGTTCGCGGGTGGTTGAGTCCGCAGGCGACGACTGACTGAAACCGGATTGGCAACCCGGTCGAAATGTGGAAGCTGGCTTGCCTGCGATGGCGGAATATCAGTGCCAAAGGCATTGCTGACCCGCCGCTATCCCAGGCAAGCGAGCGCCCACAGTAGATCGGGTTTTCACGCAAAAATAATCAGCGGAAATCCCGCCGCTCGCGAATCAACGCATAAGCGCTATGCAATTCGCGAGTACGTTCGGTCGCCTCACGCACTTGCGTAGCGCTCGCGCCACTGCCGGCAACCTTGTCCGGGTGATGGCGGCTGAGCAGGCGGCGATAAGCCTGCTTGATCACCGACGGTTCGGTGGTGGCCGTCACACCCAGCACACGCAACGCGTCCTGATAGGTAGGCCCCCGACTGACCAGCGGCTTACGCTCCGGTGTGTAGTCGGCCGCCAACGCCTGGAGCTGTTGCGGCGTCCAGCCCAGCCATTTGCCCCACAAGTCGATCAAGTCACGCTCGGCGTCATCCGCCTTGCCGTCTGCCCAGGCCATGCGCCAGCACGCACGCAATACACCTTCGGCCGCGTGGGGTTGCGCCTTGAGCACCCGCAGATAGCGGCGCACCCGGTCGGAGCCGGACTTGCCACGATTGAACGCTGCGATAGCACGACGTTGGGCTGACTCGGTCATGTCCAGCGAGCGCATCTCCTGGCGCGCCTGTTGAATATGGCCGTCCACCACGCGCCCATTGCTCTTGGCCAAACGCCCCAGCAACACAAACAACAGCTCGTCATTGCGCAACGCCGGGCGCCCGCCCAGCCGCTCGCGCAACTGCGCCCAGCTTTGCAGTTGCAGGCGACGGTCCAGCGCCTGCCCCAACAGCGCACCCAACAAGGCCCCCGGAATACTGGCTATGGCAAAGCCAGCCCCCGCGCCGATCAGCGTCCCTGGCCACAGCATGTTACTGCCCCGCTGTCAGCAGGGTTTCGACTTGCGCCAGGCGCTCCAGCGTACCGACATCAATCCAGCGTCCCGCCATGTGCTCCCCCGTTACCAGACCTTTAGCCATGGCCGCCCGCAGCAGCGGCGCCAGCTTGAAGGCACCCGCACTGCAACCCGCGAACAACGTGGGGTCGAGCACTGAAATGCCACTGAAGGTCAGGTTATCGGCACCGGCCGCAGCATCATGAAGCAAACCTTGATCAAGGTAGAAATCGCCACCTGAAGGGTGATGCGCCGGGTTGTCGACCATCACCAGATGGGCCAGGCCCTTGAGCGGTCGCTTGAGTTGGGTGAAGTCGTAGTCGGTCCAGATATCGCCATTGACCACCAGGAAGGGTTCGTCGCCCAGCAACGGCAATGCCTGGAAAATCCCACCGCCGGTTTCCAGCGGCTCGCCCTCGGGGGAGTAACGGATGCGCAAGCCAAACTGCGCGCCGTCCCCCAGATAACATTCAATCTGCTGGCCGAGCCAGGCATGGTTGATCACGATGTCAGTGAAGCCGGCCTTGGCCAGCGCCTCCAAGTGATACTCGATCAGACGCTTGCCGCCGGCCTGCACCAGCGGCTTGGGCGTGTGCAACGTGAGCGGACGCATCCGCTCACCTTTGCCAGCGGCCAGGATCATCGCCTTCATACGCTCATCTGCGCAGGTGGGCGCAGACTGGCCAGCAATTCACCCAGCTCGCTCAACTCCGAACGGTCCGCCAACACCGCGTCTATATAAGCAAAGAAGCGCGGCACATCGGCCAGGTAGCGTGGCTTGCCGTCACGATGGCAGATGCGCGCGAAGATACCGATGACCTTGAGGTGGCGCTGCACGCCCATCAGGTCGCTGGCACGCAGGAAGTCTTCGAAATCGGCCTGCACCGGGATGCCCAGTCGTCCCGCGCGCTCCCAATAGCCGCGCTGCCATTCCCGCACGCGGGCCTGGGGCCAACTGAGGAAGGCGTCCTTGAACAGGCAGGTGATGTCGTAGGTCACCGGGCCGTAGACCGCATCCTGAAAATCCAGCACGCCGGGGTTCGGCTCGCTGATCATCAGGTTGCGTGGCATATAGTCGCGGTGCACCAACACCTTCGGCTGCGCCAGGGCACTGTTGATCAGGTGGTCACTGACACGCTGCCAGAGCGCTTGTTGTTGCGTATCGAGTTCGATACCCAGATGGCGACGCACGTACCACTCCGGAAACAATTCGAGCTCACGACGGAGTAAGGCCACGTCATAGCTTGGCAATGGCGCGTCCATCGGCAACTGCTGAAAAGCCAGCAAGGCATCGATGGCTTGGGCAAACAATGGGTCGGCGTTTTTGTCGTCAATCACGTCCAAATAGGTTTTTCTGCCCAGGTCATTGAGCAAAAGAAAGCCTCGCGGCAAATCTTCTGCATAAATTTTTGGAACATTTATCCCTGACTTCGCCAGCAAATGTGCGATATCGACGAAAGGTTTGCAGTTTTCCTGGGGGGGTGGCGCATCCATTACCACGAATGTATGACCACCGCCTTCCCAACGGAAATAGCGCCTGAAACTCGCGTCGCTGCTGGCCGCGGTCAATGTGGCCGGGGGTACGGCACCCCAGCCTTGAGCGTTGAAAAGGATCGGCAACTGCTCATCCAGCCAGACTTCCAGCTGTTGTAAACGTAGATCTTGCTCTGGCATTACAAGGGTCTCCGACGGCGCTAGCCGTCAAGCGGGGCATGCTTTATTATCACGCATCTTTTTCAGACCATCGAGAGGCGTGCGGCCCAAACCGCGGGCAGATGGCACGCAGGAAGCCCGGACTAATAAGATGGCATTGAAATCCCCCGCGTTTCGTAGAAAATTTCCGTTGCTGGTAACCGGCAGTCTGCTGGCCTTGCAACCCTTCGCCACCTCATTCGTGGTCGCCGCGGAACAGTATGACTGCTCAGTCTCTGCTTCGGGTGCCTGGGATTGCGCGCCGAAAACCGCCGCAGCCCCTCTGCCACCACGCCCGGTGCATGACGGCGCAGCCGTCAGCTCCGCCAACAGCACGGCGCAAGCCGAGGCTGGCGGCAAAGCCGAGGCCGTGCCGCAGACCGCACTGGTCACCGACTCCAAGGGCCGTGGCCTGCGCTCGCGCAGCGCCGACTACAGCCACCTGGACTGGGTACCGCGCGACAAGCTGACCGCAGCGCAGTTGGCCGAAACCGGCCCGTATTGCGGCGGTGCGTACATCGAGCCGATTCGTCCTGGCATGAACGACAAGACGAACAAGAGCGATGCGCCCACCTTCATCGGTGCCAAAGCCTCGCGTTACGAGCAGGAGTCGCAAGTCGCGACCCTGGCCGGTGACGTCGTCATGCGCCAGGGCAGCATGCAGATGGAGTCCGAAGAAGCCAGCCTGTACCAGGCCGAGAACCGTGGCGAGCTGAATGGCAAAGTCCGTCTGCGCGACAACGGTGCACTGATCGTCGGCGACCATGCCGAAGTGCAGCTCGACACCGGCGCCGCCCAGATCGACAACGCCGAATACGTGCTGCACAAGTCACGTATCCGCGGTAACGCGCTGTACGCCAAGCGTGCCGAAAACGCGATCATCCGTCTCAAGGACGGCACGTACACGACGTGCGAGCCAGACAGCAACGCCTGGCAGCTGCGAGGCAACAACATCACGTTGAACCCGGCAACCGGCTTCGGTACGGCGACCAACGCAACATTGCGGATCAAGAACATCCCGATCCTGTACACCCCGTACATCTATTTCCCGATCGACGACCGTCGTCAATCCGGCTTCCTGCCACCGAGCTTCAGCAGCGGCAGCGAAAACGGCTTTACCCTGGTTACGCCGTACTACTTCAACCTGGCGCCAAACTACGACGCCACGTTGTACCCGCAATACATGACCAAGCGCGGCATGATGATGGAAGGCGAATTCCGCTACCTCACCAAGTCTAGCGAAGGCCAGTTCGGCGGCGCGTACCTGAACGACGACAACGACGAGCGCAGCAAGCAGACCGATTACGAAAAAACCCGTTATATGCTCAATTGGCAACACAAGGGCGGGTTGGATTCGCGTGTAATGACCCAGGTCGACTACACAACGATCAGCGACCCTTACTTCTTCCAGGACCTCAAGTCCAACCAGGAAGGCGTCGAAAGCCGTGACTTCGTCAACCAGCAAGGTGCCGTGACGTATCGCGGCGACACCTTCCAGGCACGCCTGAACCTTCAGGCCTACCAGTTGGCAACGATCTCCCAGATCACCCCGTATGACCGCCTGCCGCAGATCACCTTCAACGGTCAGCTGCCATACCACCCTGGCGGCTTGAACTTCAGCTACGAGACCGAAGCCGTGCGCTTCGACCGCGACCTGGAGAATGGATTCTTCAAGGATCAGGACGGCGTAGCAACACGCCGCCTGGATACCTACGTCACGGGCCTGACCCGTGCGAACGGTACTCGCCTGAACGTAGCGCCGGCCGTCGAATACCCGATGAACTGGACCTACGGCTTTGTTACGCCGAAGCTCAAGTACGTGTACACCAAGTACGACCTGGACCTGGACAGCATTGGCAAGAACGACATCATTGCCGCTCAAGCTGCAGCCACGCCGGCCAACCCGTACGCAGGCGGCACGTTCAAAAGCTCCCAGGACCGTGCGGTTCCGATCGCCAGCGTAGACAGCGGCCTGTACTTCGACCGCAATACCAACTGGTTCGGCAAAGACTATCGCCAGACCCTCGAGCCGCGTGCGTTCTACCTGTATGTGCCGAACAAGGACCAGGCGGACATCCCGGTCTTCGACACCAGCGAGTACTCGTTCAGCTACGCGTCGTTGTTCCGCGACAACCGTTTCAGCGGCTCCGACCGTATCGGCGACGAGAACAAGCTGTCGCTGGGCTTGACCAGCCGCTGGATCGAAGACAACGGTTTCGAGCGTCAGCGCGTAGCCGTGGGCCAGGCGCTGTACTTCAAGGATCGTGAAGTTCAACTGCCGGGCATCCTCGCCGCCGACCGTGCCGATGCACAGTCGGACGTATCGCCAGTCGCCCTGGACTACGAGTTCCGCTTCAACCGCGATTGGCGTGCCACGGCTGACTACAACTGGGACACCGAGGAACACAGTCCTCGTTCCGGCAGCGCGATGCTTCACTACCAGCCGGAAGACAACCCGAACAAGATCATCAACGTCGGTTATCGCTATCGTAACGACCAAGTCGTCTACAACCAGCTGACCGGCAAATGGCAGTTCGGCGGTGACTACGGCCAGCCAGGCGACGCGAACTTCGTGAAGGATTACTACAAAATCCAGCAACACGACTTCTCGATGATGTGGCCGATCATTCCTCAGTGGAACCTGATCACCCGCTGGCAGTATGACTACGCTCGCAACCGTACGCTGGAAGCCTTCGGTGGTTTCGAGTACGACAACTGCTGCTGGAAACTGCGCGTCATCAACCGCTACTGGGTTTCCAACGACGAATACAGCCAGATCGCCCCGCTTAACGAAAAGGGTGACCACGGGCTCTTCCTCCAGATCGTCCTCAAAGGACTCGGCGGCCTGACCGGCGCCAAGGTAGAGAGCTTCCTCGACAAAGGCATTGAAGGTTATCGTGAACGTGAAAACCAAGCTTTCTGATTGTCTGCGCCCGCTAGTGCTGGGCGCGCTGTTCCTGGGGACCGCATCGGCACACGCTGCGGTTCAACAGCTGGATAAGGTAGTGGCCATCGTCGATAACGACGTGATCATGCAGAGCCAACTGGACCAACGCGTCAAGGAAGTCCAGCAAACCATCGCCAAACGTGGCGGTGGCGTGCCACCGACCAGCGTCCTGGACCAACAGGTTCTGGAGCGCCTGATCGTCGAAAACCTGCAATTGCAGATCGGTGATCGTTCCGGCATCCGTATTTCGGACGAGGAACTGAACCAGGCGGTAGGCACCATTGCCCAGCGCAACAACATGAGCATTGACCAGTTCCGTGCAGCCCTGGCCCACGACGGTTTGTCCTATGAGGACGCCCGTGACCAGATCCGCCGTGAAATGATCATCAGCCGTGTGCGTCAGCGCCGTGTCGCCGAGCGGGTTCAAGTGTCCGAGCAGGAAGTGAAGAACTTCCTGGCGTCGGACCTTGGCAAGATGCAGCTTTCCGAAGAACTGCACCTGGCCAACATCCTGATCCCGACACCGGACAGCGCCAACTCCGAGCAGCTCAATGCAGCCGCCGCTAAAACCCAGGCTATTTATGATCGATTGAAGGCAGGTGCCGACTTCGCCCAAATGGCGATCGCCCAGTCGGGCAGCGACAACGCCCTCGAAGGCGGTGACATGGGCTGGCGTAAAGCTGCTCAGCTGCCTCCACCGTTCGACCGCGAGCTGAGCGCTATGGAAGTGGGTGGCATTACTCAGCCAGCCCGTACCCCAGGCGGTTTCATCATTCTCAAGTTGCTGGAAAAACGCGGTGGCGAGACCTCGCTGAAAGACGAAGTACACGTTCGTCACATCCTGGTCAAACCAAGCGAAATCCGCACCGAAGCCCAAACCAAGGAACTGGCCCAGAAGATCTATGACCGCATCGAAAGCGGTGAAGACTTCGCCACCCTGGCCAAAAGCTTCTCGGAAGACCCGGGTTCTGCTCTCAACGGCGGCGACCTGAACTGGATCGACCCGAAAGCCTTGGTGCCAGAGTTCCAGCAAGTGATGGCCGATACTCCGCAAGGTGTGCTGTCCAAGCCGTTCAAGACCCAATATGGCTGGCATGTGCTGGAAGTCCTTGGCCGTCGCGCCACCGACAACACCAACCAGGCCCGCGAGCAACAAGCACTGAACGTATTGCGTAACCGCAAATACGACGAAGAGCTGCAAACCTGGCTGCGTCAGATCCGCGACGAAGCCTACGTTGAGAACAAGCTGCCAGGCGCCGAGCAAACAGGCACCGACCAGGCTACTCAGTGAAACCCCAGCGTTTCGCGGTGACACCCGGCGAGCCGGCCGGCATTGGTCCTGACCTGTGCCTGCTGCTCGCCTCGCAATCCCAGCCATACCCCCTGATCGCCATTACCAGCCGCGACCTGCTCCTTGAGCGGGCCGCGCAACTGGGTGTGGCCGTCAATTTGCTGGACGTGGCGCCGGGTTACTGGCCCGACCTGCCCGCTCCCGCCGGCAGCTTGTATGTGTGGGACACGCCGCTGCAGGCCAAGGTAGTGGCCGGGCAACTGGACAAGGCCAATGCGGCGTTCGTGCTGGAAACCCTGACTCGCGCAGGGCAAGGCTGCATCGACGGCGACTTCGCCGGCATGATCACCGCCCCAGTGCACAAGGGCGTGATCAATGAGTCTGGCATCGCCTTTTCCGGCCATACCGAATTCCTTGCCGAGCTGACCCACACCGCTCAAGTCGTCATGATGCTGGCCACGCGCGGCCTGCGAGTCGCCTTGGTGACCACGCACCTGCCCCTGCGTGAGATTGCGGACGCCATCACTGCCGAACGTTTGGAGCGTGTGACGCGCATCCTGCATGCCGACCTGCAACAGAAATTCGGCATCGCCCAACCGCGCATCCTGGTCTGTGGGCTCAACCCCCACGCGGGTGAAGGCGGCCACTTGGGCCATGAAGAAATCGACATCATCGAACCAACCCTGGAGCGTCTGCGCCAAGAAGGCATGGACCTGCGTGGCCCACTGCCTGCGGACACTCTGTTTACCCCCAAATATCTGGAGCACTGCGACGCAGTGCTGGCGATGTACCACGACCAGGGGCTGCCGGTGCTTAAATACAAAGGCTTCGGCGCCGCCGTCAACGTGACACTGGGCCTGCCGATCATCCGAACGTCCGTCGACCATGGCACTGCCCTGGACCTGGCGGGCAGCGGCAAGATCGATACCGGCAGCCTGCACGTGGCCCTGGAAACCGCCTATCAGATGGCCGAGACCCGTATATGACCGAGCATTACCAACACCGGGCGCGTAAGCGCTTCGGGCAAAACTTCCTGCACGACGCTGGCGTGATCGACCGTATCCTGCGGTCTATCCATGCCAAGCCCGAAGACCGTCTGCTGGAAATCGGCCCGGGCCAGGGCGCACTGACCAAAGGTCTGCTTAACAGTGGCGGCCAACTGGATGTGGTTGAGTTGGACAAGGACCTGATCCCGATCCTCAACCAGCAGTTCGCCGACACGCCGAACTTCAACCTGCACCAGGGCGATGCACTGAAGTTCGACTTCAACAGCCTCAACGCAGCGCCCAACAGCCTGCGGGTGGTGGGCAACCTGCCATACAACATCTCCACGCCGCTGATCTTCCACCTGCTGAACAACGCCGGGATCATCCGCGACATGCACTTCATGCTGCAAAAGGAAGTGGTCGAGCGCCTGGCTGCAGGGCCTGGTGGTGGCGATTGGGGTCGTTTGTCGATCATGGTTCAGTACCACTGCCGCGTCGAACACCTGTTCAACGTCGGGCCCGGCGCGTTCAACCCACCGCCGAAGGTCGACTCGGCCATCGTGCGCCTGGTGCCTCACGCCGTGCTGCCCCACCCGGCCAAGGATCACAAATTGCTGGAGCGAGTCGTACGCGAAGCGTTCAACCAGCGCCGCAAAACCTTGCGCAATACACTCAAGAACCTGCTGAGCACCGCTGAAATCGAAGCTGCTGGTGTCGACGGCAGCCTGCGCCCCGAACAACTGGACCTCGCGGCGTTCGTGCGCCTGGCCGACCAGCTTGCCATCCAGCCTGCGCCAGCCGCGGACTGAAGCCGGCAGTACCTGGGCCAGACACCATGTCTGGCCTAGTGCCCCGCTCTTGGCCTAGACTGACCCGCATCTGCTGTCCTCCGCTTTTGCTTTTAAGGCCTCTTGCATGTCCGATCCTCGCTACCAGATCGACGTCAGCGTCGTCACCCGCTTCCTGGCGGACCAATCACAACCTGAACATAACCGCTTCGCCTTTGCCTACACCATCACGGTGAAAAACAACGGGCTGGTGCCGGCCAAGCTGCTGTCCCGCCACTGGGTGATCACCGACGGTGACGGCCAGGTCGAAGAAGTACGCGGCGCAGGCGTGGTGGGCCAGCAACCGCTGATCGACATCGGCGCGAGCCACACCTACAGCAGCGGCACGGTGATGACCTCCAAAGTCGGCACCATGCAGGGCTCCTATCAGATGAAGGCCACCGACGGTAAATTGTTCGACGCCATCATCCCACCCTTCCGCCTCGCCGTGCCGGGAGCCCTGCACTGATGGCGACCTATGCGGTCGGAGACCTGCAAGGGTGCCTGGAGCCCCTCAAGTGCCTGCTTGACCGCGTGGCCTTCGACCCAGAGAAAGATCGCCTGTGGCTGGTCGGTGACCTGGTCAATCGCGGCCCCGAGTCCCTCGAGACGTTGCGCTACTTATATAGCCTGCGCGATTCCCTGGTGTGCGTATTGGGCAACCACGACCTGCATCTGCTCGCGGCCGGCCATAACATTGAGCGTCTGAAAAAGGGCGATACCCTGCGGGAAATCCTCGAAGCACCGGATCGCACCGAGTTGCTCGACTGGCTTCGCCGGCAAAAAATCCTGCATTACGACGAAGGCCGCAATATGGCCTTGGTCCATGCTGGCATCCCGCCCCAGTGGACACTGAAGAAAGCCCTCAAGTGCGCCGCCGAAGTCGAAAGCGCCCTGGCCGATGACAACCTGTACACCGCCTACCTCGACGGCATGTACGGCAACGAGCCGGTGAAGTGGGACAACGACCTCACCGGCGTTGCACGCCTGCGGGTGATCACCAACTACTTCACGCGCATGCGCTTCTGCACCGCCGAGGGCAAGCTCGACCTCAAAAGCAAGGAAGGCGCCGACACCGCATTGCCGGGTTACAAGCCCTGGTTCGCGCACAAGGACCGCAAGGCCCGCGACACCCAGATCATTTTCGGTCACTGGGCGGCACTTGAAGGCCAATGCGATGAGCCCGGCGTGTTCGCCCTCGACACCGGTTGCGTCTGGGGTGGCGCCATGACCCTGATGAATATCGATACCGGCGAGCGCCAGAGCTACCAGTGCGAACCGCCCCAACCTATCACCGCCAAGCCCTAGGAGCCCGCCATGAGCGAATTCAAACGTATCCCTCCCGAACAAGCCCAGGCCCTGCGCGAGAAAGGCGCCGTAGTGGTCGACATCCGTGACCAGCCGACTTATCTGGCCGCCCACATCCGCGGCGCCCAGCACCTGGACAACGTCAACATCGCCGATTTCATCCGCGCCGCCGACCTCGATGCGCCCGTGATCGTGGCCTGCTACCACGGCAACTCCAGCCAGAGCGCTGCGGCTTATCTGATCAGCCAGGGCTTCTCCGACGTCTATAGCCTGGATGGCGGCTTTGAGCTGTGGCGTACGACCTTTCCTGCAGAAATTTCTTCCGGCGATTCGCAATAATTTTTTTAACACCCCGCTACCCCGCGTGACGCTTGGGCTCGCGCCGTTTCTGACGAACGGCGCAGCCAAACTAATTGCGCATCGCGCCTTGACCTCTCCGATTCCGAACTATCCTTAAGCGCAGGCCATCCGAATCAGGGGAGAGCCGGTACACCGGCGTGCGGGTCATCGGTAGTGTTTCAGGGTGCTTGGGGGGAAAACAGTCATTGGCGTCTGCCAATGTCTGCCAGCATCGACTGATTGATCCGGCGTCGGCTCCACGTATCGAGCGAGGTGACGACGTCATGAGTATCTTTAGCCACTTCCAACAACGCTTCGCGTCCACACAGCAAGAAGAACTCACGCTGCAAGAGTATCTCGAGCTGTGCAAACAGGACCGCAGCACCTACGCGTCTGCCGCCGAACGCCTGCTACTGGCAATTGGCGAGCCGGAGCTGGTGGAAACCGCCAACAACTCGCGGCTGTCGCGAATATTCTCCAACAAGGTGATCCGCCGCTATCCGGCCTTTGAAGACTTCCACGGCATGGAAGAGTGCATTGACCAGATCGTCTCCTACTTCCGCCACGCCGCCCAGGGCCTGGAAGAGAAGAAACAGATCCTCTACCTGCTCGGCCCCGTCGGCGGCGGTAAGTCGTCCTTGGCCGAAAAACTCAAACAACTGATCGAGAAGGTGCCCTTCTACGCCATCAAGGGCTCACCGGTCTTCGAGTCGCCCCTGGGCCTGTTCAACGCCACGGAAGATGGCGCAATCCTCGAAGAAGACTTCGGCATCCCGCGCCGTTACCTCAACACCATCATGTCGCCCTGGGCCACCAAGCGCCTGGCCGAATTCGGCGGTGACATCAGCCAATTCCGCGTGGTGAAACTCTACCCGTCCATCCTCAACCAGATCGGCGTGGCCAAGACCGAACCGGGTGACGAGAACAACCAGGATATCTCGGCACTGGTGGGCAAGGTCGATATCCGTAAACTCGAAGAATTCCCGCAAAACGACGCCGACGCCTACAGCTATTCAGGCGCACTGTGCCGGGCCAACCAGGGCCTGATGGAGTTCGTGGAGATGTTCAAGGCGCCGATCAAGGTGCTGCACCCACTGCTTACCGCAACCCAGGAAGGCAACTACAACAGCACTGAAGGGCTGGGCGCGATTCCGTTCACCGGAATCCTGCTGGCCCACTCCAATGAATCGGAATGGCACACCTTCCGTAACAACAAGAATAACGAAGCCTTCATCGACCGGATCTACATCGTCAAGGTGCCGTACTGCCTGCGCGTCAGCGATGAAATCAAGATCTACGACAAGCTGCTGTTCAACAGCTCCCTGGCCAAGGCCCATTGCGCACCCGACACCCTGAAGATGCTCGCCCAGTTCACCGTGCTGTCGCGCCTCAAGGAGCCGGAGAACTCGAATATCTATTCGAAGATGCGCGTGTACGACGGTGAAAACCTCAAGGACACCGATCCCAAGGCCAAGTCGATCCAGGAATACCGCGATACGGCAGGTGTGGACGAGGGCATGAACGGCCTGTCGACGCGCTTCGCGTTCAAAATCCTGTCCAAGGTCTTCAACTTTGACCCCCACGAAATCGCCGCCAACCCGGTGCACCTGCTTTACGTGCTGGAACAGCAGATCGAACAGGAGCAATTCCAGGCGGAAACCCGCGAGCGCTACCTGCGTTTCCTCAAGGAGTACCTGGCGCCGCGCTACATCGAATTCATCGGCAAGGAAATCCAGACCGCGTACCTGGAGTCCTACAGCGAGTACGGCCAGAATATCTTCGACCGTTACGTGCTGTACGCCGACTTCTGGATCCAGGACCAGGAATACCGCGACCCGGAAACCGGCGAGATCCTCAACCGCGTCGCACTCAACGAGGAACTTGAGAAAATTGAGAAACCGGCCGGCATCAGCAATCCGAAGGATTTCCGCAACGAAATCGTCAACTTCGTGCTGCGCGCCCGGGCCAACAACAATGGCAAGAACCCGACTTGGCTCAGCTACGAGAAGCTGCGAGTGGTCATCGAGAAGAAAATGTTCTCCAACACCGAGGATCTGCTGCCGGTCATCAGCTTCAACGCCAAGGCCAGCAAGGAGGATCAGCAAAAGCACAACGACTTCGTCACACGAATGGTCGAGCGCGGCTACACCGACAAACAGGTACGGCTTCTTTCGGAATGGTACCTACGGGTCCGGAAATCGCAGTGAGGCAGCTGCAAGCTTCTAGCTGAAAGCCGCAAGAGAAAAGCTATTGAACCCGTCGTTGCGCGGAATTGATGGGCTTTGACTTGCGGCTTGTAGCTTACGACTTGAAGCTCCCCGGAGGGGCCTATGAGCTATGTGATCGACCGACGCCTCAATGGCAAGAACAAGAGCACGGTAAACCGCCAGCGTTTCCTGCGGCGTTACCGTGACCACATCAAAAAAGCCGTCGAGGAGGCCATCAGCCGCCGCTCCATTACGGATATGGAGCATGGCGAGCAAATCAGCATTCCCGGACGGGACATCGACGAACCGGTGCTGCACCACGGCCGGGGCGGCAAACAGACCGTCGTGCATCCGGGCAACAAGGAATTCACCACCGGTGAGCACATCCAGCGCCCACAAGGCGGTGGCGGCGGTAAAGGCCCTGGCAAGGCGGGCAATTCCGGCGAAGGCATGGACGAGTTCGTGTTCCAGATCACTCAGGAAGAATTTCTCGAATTCATGTTCGAGGACCTGGAGCTGCCTAATCTGGTCAAGCGCAACCTGACCGGCACCAACACCTTCAAGACCGTTCGCGCCGGGATCAGCAACGAGGGCAACCCTTCCCGCATCAATATCATCCGTACCCTGCGCTCGGCCCACGCGCGGCGCATCGCACTGTCAGGCAGCAGCCGCGCCAAACTGAGAGATGCCAAGGAAGAGCTGGCGCGTTTGAAACGTGAGGAACCGGACAACTTCGGCGACATTCAGCAAATCGAGGCGGAAATCGAGAAACTCAGTGCGCGCATTCATCGTGTGCCGTTCCTAGACACCTTTGACTTGAAATACAACTTGCTGGTCAAACAACCCAACCCCAGCTCCAAGGCAGTGATGTTCTGCCTGATGGACGTGTCCGGCTCCATGACCCAGGCCACCAAGGACATCGCCAAGCGCTTCTTTATCCTGCTTTACCTGTTTCTCAAGCGGAACTACGACAAGATCGACGTAGTGTTCATCCGCCATCACACCAGCGCGCGGGAGGTCGACGAGGAGGAGTTTTTCTATTCACGGGAAACGGGTGGGACCATCGTCTCCAGTGCCTTGAAGCTGATGCAGGAGATCATGGCCGAGCGCTACCCCGCCAACGAGTGGAACATCTACGCGGCCCAGGCCTCGGACGGTGACAACTGGAACGACGACTCGCCCATCTGCCGCGACATCTTGATCAACCAGATCATGCCGTTCGTGCAGTACTACACTTACGTTGAAATCACCCCCCGTGAGCATCAGGCCCTGTGGTTCGAATACGAGCGCATTGGCGAAGCCTTTGCAGACACATTCGCCCAGCAGCAACTGGTCTCGGCCGGCGATATCTACCCGGTCTTCCGTGAACTCTTCCAGCGCAGGTTAGTGACATGACCGCCAAAAAAGAGCATAAGCGCCAACCCATATCCACGGGGTCCGAGTGGACCTTTGAACTGATCCAGGCCTATGACCGGGAAATCAGCCGCATCGCGGCGGGTTATGCCTTGGACACCTACCCCAACCAGATCGAAGTGATCACCGCGGAACAGATGATGGATGCCTACGCCTCTGTCGGCATGCCGTTGGGGTATCACCATTGGTCCTACGGCAAACACTTTCTCAGCACCGAGAAGTCCTACACCCGAGGACAGATGGGTTTGGCGTACGAGATCGTGATCAACTCCGACCCGTGCATTGCCTACCTGATGGAAGAAAACACCATCTGCATGCAGGCGCTGGTGGTGGCCCATGCCTGCTACGGACACAACAGCTTCTTCAAGGGCAATTACCTGTTCCGCACCTGGACCGATGCCAGTTCAATCATTGATTACCTAGTGTTCGCCAAGCAGTACATCATGCAATGCGAGGAACGCCACGGCATTGATGCGGTGGAAGACTTGCTCGACTCTTGCCATGCGCTGATGAACTACGGGGTCGACCGCTACAAACGGCCCTACCCGATTTCCGCCGAAGAAGAACGCCTGCGCCAGAAGGAACGCGAGGAGCACCTGCAAAAACAGATCAACGACCTGTGGCGCACCATTCCAAAACGTGCAGGCAAAAACAGCGACAAGGACAATGCGCGCTTCCCCGCCGAACCTCAGGAAAACATCCTGTACTTTCTGGAAAAACACGCCCCACTGCTGGAGCCCTGGCAACGGGAAATCGTTCGCATCGTGCGTAAGATCGCCCAGTATTTTTATCCACAGCGCCAGACCCAAGTGATGAACGAAGGCTGGGCGACGTTCTGGCACTACACGCTGATGAACGACCTGTACGACGAAGGCCTGGTCACTGACGGTTTCATGATGGAGTTCCTCACCTCCCACACCAGCGTGGTGTTCCAGCCGGGGTTCGACAGCCCGTATTACAGTGGTATCAACCCCTACGCACTGGGCTTCGCCATGTACCGCGATATCCGGCGTATGTGCGAACACCCTACCGAAGAAGACCGCCGCTGGTTCCCGGAAATCGCTGGCACCGATTGGTTGTCCACCATCAAGTTCGCCATGAGCAGTTTCAAGGACGAGAGTTTTATCCTGCAGTACCTGTCACCCCAGGTGATTCGGGACCTCAAGCTGTTCAGCATCATGGATGACGACCTCAAGGATGACCTGGTGGTACCGGCCATCCACGACGAGCCCGGCTACCGCACCATCCGCGAAACGCTGGCGGCGCAGTACAACCTGGGCAACCGCGAGCCGAATGTGCAGATCTACAGCATCGATGTGCGCGGCGATCGCTCGTTGACCTTGCGCCACCAGCAACATGACCGCAAACCCCTGGGCGAATCCACCGAGGAAGTACTCAAGCACCTGCACCGCCTATGGGGCTTCGACATTCATTTGGAAACGCTGCAGGGCGACCAAGTGATGAAGACTCACCATGTACCGCCGCGCAACGAGCATGGCGACAACGACTACGGCCGACTGGACTTGGCCGTCGTTCATCTCTGAAACAGCAAAGCCTCCATTGGCTAGGCACAGGCGGTATCCTGTGCGGCTAATGGAGGCTTTTTCATGAAAATCTACAAAGTCGGCGGTGCCGTGCGTGACCGCCTGCTGGGCATCAAGGTCACCGATGTTGACCGCGTCGTCGTGGGGGCGACCACCGAAGAGATGCTGGCCAAAGGTTTCAAACCCGTCGGCGCTGACTTCCCCGTGTTTCTCGACCCGAAAAATGGCGATGAATACGCCCTTGCCCGCACAGAGCGCAAGAGTGGCCGGGGTTATGGCGGCTTTGTGTTTCATGCGAGCCCAGAGGTGACGCTGGAAGAAGACCTGATCCGTCGCGACCTGACCATCAACGCCATGGCGGAAGACGATGAGGGTAATTTGACCGACCCTTATCATGGCCAGCATGATCTTGAAGCGCGCATCCTGCGCCACGTTTCCCCGGCGTTCGCCGAAGATCCGCTACGAGTGCTCCGCGTTGCGCGCTTTGCTGCACGTTACGCGCACCAGGGTTTTACGGTCGCTCCGGAAACACTGGCGCTGATGCGTCAACTCAGCGAATCCGGCGAACTGGAAGCCCTGACGCCTGAGCGCAGCTGGAAAGAAATCTCCCGAGCGCTGATGGAAGACCAGCCCCAGGTGTTCATCCAAGTACTGCGCGACTGCGATGCATTGAAAACCTTGATGCCCGAAGTCGATGCACTGTTCGGCGTACCGCAACCCGAAGCCCATCACCCCGAAATCGATACGGGCATACACACTTTGAGCGTGCTGGAACAGGCCGCCCTGCATAAACAGCCGCTGACCGTGCGCTGGGCCTGCCTGCTGCATGACTTGGGCAAGGGCCTGACGCCGGTGGATAAGTTACCGCAGCATATTGCTCACGAACACACCGGCTTGAAGCTGATCAAGGCCGTCAATGAACGCTTCAAAGTACCGAAGGACTGCCAGGAGCTGGCGCTGCTGGTGGGCCAATATCACACCCACGGCCATCGGGCGCTGGAGTTGAAAGCCTCGACGCTGCTGGAATTGCTGCAAAGTTTCGACGTTTACCGGCGGCCGCAGCGCTTTGAAGAGTTTGTGGTTGCGTGCGAGATGGATGCCCGAGGCCGAAAAGGCTTAGAGCAGCGAAGTTATCCACAAGCGGATTATTTGCGCGGGGCGGCGAAGGTGGCGCGCGAAGTGCCGGTGGCACCACTGCTGGAAAAAGGCTTCAAAGGCCCGGAACTGGGTGAAGCGCTCAAACGCGAACGCCTGAAAGCGCTGAAGGCCTACAAAGAACAGCCTATTTCCTAGACGCGGCCCTCCTGTGGTGAGGGCCGCGTCTACAAGAGCGCGTCTGGGGTGAGTTGCTGGCCTTGCCATTCAAACCCTACAGGCGCGAGCACCTGGTCGATTTGCGCATTGCGCCATAACTCAGCCAGGGTCTTGCCCACTTCAGGATGCACACGCTCTGGCGCCATCAACGACAGCGGCCACAGCACAAACGCGTTTTTCAGGATTTCTGCACGCGGCAGGACCAAACCATCGAAGTTACCCACCAGCTCGCCGTACAGCAGCACATCGATATCCAGCGGCAGGCCCTTGCGGTCCGGTGCATAGCGACCATTATCGGCCTCGATGAATTTCAACCGGCGATCCAGCGCCATCAGCGGCAGGTCGGTGTAGGCCGAGACCACCAGATTGAAGAACGGACCGCTCTTGATGCCCACCGGCTGGCTTTCGAACACTGGCGAGCAGCGCACATCCGTCAAAAAGCTCGCCAGCGCGTCAAGGCCGGCGCGCAGATGAGATTCGCGCTCGATATTGCTGCCTAGGCCAAGGTATACCTGAGTTAGCGACATCCGCGCTCGATCTCCACGCCCACACCCTTGGCAGCCGGCACGGCCCCCGGCTTGGTCAACTTGAGGTGCAGCCAGGGAATCTGGAACTCACTCATCAGTACTTGCGCCAGGCGCTCGGCGAAGGTTTCCACCAACTGGTACTGGGATTGCTCGGCAAATGCCTGGATGCGAGCGGACACGCTGGCGTAATCCAGTGCCAGGGTCAGGTCATCGCCAGCGGCGGCCGGGCGGTTATCCCAGGCGAAGCTCAGGTCCAGGCGCAGGCATTGGCGTATCCCGCGCTCCCAGTCATAGGCCCCGATGACGGTGTCGACTTCCAGGCCTTCGATAAACACTCTGTCCAAGCACTCTTCTCCGCAGCACGACAAGGGCGCAATGCCCCGTTAGAATCAGGGCGTCCTCGCCCGGAATAGTTAGCATGTTTTGGTCACTGGCGATCCTCGCCTACCTGCTCGGCTCGCTGTCCTTCGCCATTTTGCTCAGCCGCCTGACGGGAAATCCCGATCCGCGAATGAGTGGCTCAGGCAATGCCGGCGCCACCAATATGTTGCGCCTGGCCGGTAAGAAGCTCGCCGTGCTCACGCTGCTGGGCGACGTGTCCAAGGGCTTGCTGCCCGTGCTGATCGCCAGCCTCGCCGGCCTTACCCTGCAACAACAGGCCTGGATCGGCATATGCGCCGTCCTCGGCCATCTGTTTCCACTGTACTTCCGCTTTCGCGGTGGCAAAGGCGTCGCCACGGCAGCCGGCATGCTGCTGGGGATTTACCCACCGGCGGCGTTGCTGGCTGTACTTGCCTGGCTCCTGACGTTCTACCTGACCCGCACCAGCTCACTCGCCGCGCTGATCGCCACCCCGCTCACCCTGCCGCTGTTGGCCTGGCAAGAACCGGCGGCGTTGTTGCCGATGAGCGCACTGACACTGCTGATCGTCTGGCGCCACCGGGGCAATTTACGCGACCTGTTTGCCGGGCGCGAACGGCATTTTTAAATACGTTCGATGAGCCCGGCTCACGTTACGGCCCTACAGCGGCGACAACTGCTCCATCGGCCAGCGCGCCTGCACACTGATCGCCAGGCTTTCGTGCTGCCCCGCCTGCAAGCGTTGGCAACCGGCATAGGCGATCATCGCGCCATTGTCGGTGCAAAACTCTGGCCGCGCGTAGAAAACGTCGCCCTTCATCTCACCGAGCATTTTTTCCAGTGACGTGCGCAACGCCTTGTTGGCACTGACGCCGCCTGCGATCACCAGGCGCTTCATGCCCGCCTGTTTCAGGGCGCGCTTGCACTTGATGGTCAAAGTCTCCACCACGGCCTGCTGGAACGCCAGCGCGATGTCGCAACGGGCTTGCTCACTGTCGTCCCCGGCGCTGACGCTTTGCTGCCAGGTGTTCAGCGCAGAGGTTTTCAAACCACTGAAACTGAACATCAGGCCAGGCCGATCGCACATCGGGCGTGGGAAGGTATAACGGCCGGCAACGCCTTTTTCGGCAAGACGGGCGATTTCCGGGCCGCCGGGATAATTGAGGCCCATCATCTTCGCGGTCTTGTCGAACGCCTCACCGGCGGCGTCATCCAGGGACTCACCCAAAAGGGTGTATTGGCCGATTCCATCCACCTGAACCAGTTGCGTATGGCCGCCTGAAACCAACAAAGCGACGAACGGGAACTCTGGTGGCGTTTTTTCCAGCATGGGCGCCAATAAATGGCCTTCCATATGGTGCACACCGAGGGCTGGAATACCCCAGGCAAAAGCCAGCGCCTGGGCGCAAGAGGCCCCAACCAGCAGGGCTCCGACCAATCCAGGGCCAGCGGTGTAGGCGATCGCGTCGATCTCGGTCGGCACGCAACCGGCCTCATCCAGCACCTGGCGAATCAGGGGCAGCATGCGTTTGACGTGATCACGGCTGGCCAGCTCCGGCACCACGCCGCCATAGGCGCGGTGCAGGTCGATCTGACTGAACAGCGCATCGGCCAAGAGCCCGCGTTCACTGTCGTAAAGTGCGACACCGGTTTCGTCGCAGGAGGTTTCAAGTCCCAGTACTAGCATGGGTTTGCGCCTTGTAGAGGCTAGATTCGAAGGCGCGCATAATAGTCGCCACTCCCCCTCCCGACTAGCGGTTTTCGATCAGAGGCTTTGCATTCCGGGCAATGAGGGGTTAACATCCGCAACCCTTAAAAACCGACGACCTCAGCCGCGAATTTTTTGCGACGAGAACGTTGATCCCGGTAATGAAAGAAGGTAGCTCTGGATGCCAGCCGTCAAAGTTAAAGAGAACGAACCCTTCGACGTAGCTCTGCGTCGTTTCAAGCGCTCCTGCGAAAAAGCCGGTGTACTGGCTGAAGTTCGTAGCCGCGAATTTTATGAGAAGCCAACTTCTGAGCGTAAGCGTAAAGCAGCAGCCGCTGTTAAGCGTCACGCCAAGAAAGTTCAGCGCGAACAGCGCCGCGCCGTTCGTCTGTACTAATACACAGACGTCCGTAGCAAGCTTCTGCCAAGCCCGGCCCTCAGCCGGGCTAATGGCATTTGCGGATATCGCTTGATGCTTCACTGTTGACGCCGCACATGCGACTGAGACAACTGCTTCACACGTCAGGACTGGCTCTTTTGCCAGCGGTGCACGTCTCTTCTGACGAGCCTAACAAGGCTACTGACGCGCACACTTATTATTCAAGCAGGCGATCAACTGTATCGACTGTGCCCGACAATGCGCTTCCGAGGCCCGCCATTGGCCAAGACCGGAGGCCAGGGCAACATTTCCATGCCGAAAACCTGATTGAAATTAACGTCAGTGAATGATCGGCAGATACACTTCCTGAAAGCCCAAGCAGACAACCGATGATCGAGCCACACGATACGTGCGCTTGAGCACTTAGCGGGCCCTCATTTACACGCAGTGATGACGAGAACGCCATGGCCGGGCTAATTCCCCAGAGCTTTATTGACGACCTTCTGAACCGCACCGACATCGTCGATGTTGTCAGCTCGCGCGTGCAACTGAAAAAAGCCGGCAAGAACTACACCGCTTGCTGCCCGTTTCACAAAGAGAAAACCCCATCGTTCAGCGTCAGCCCCGACAAACAGTTCTACTACTGCTTCGGTTGCGGCGCAGGCGGTAACGCCCTGGGCTTTCTCATGGACCACGACAACCTGGATTTCCCCCAGGCGATCGAGGACCTGGCGAAAGCTGCCGGCATGGAAATCCCTCGCGAAGAAAGTGGCCGACCGCACAAACCGCGGCAACCCACAGATTCGCCGCTGTACCCACTGCTGACCGCCGCTGCCGACTTCTACCGTCAGGCGCTTAAAAGCCATCCGCAGCGCAAAGCCGCCGTCGACTACCTCAAGGGCCGCGGCCTCACCGGTGAAATCGCCCGTGACTTCGGCCTCGGCTTCGCCCCGCCCGGCTGGGACAACCTGTACAAGCACTTGAGCAGCGACACTCTCCAGCAAAAAGCCATGATCGACGCCGGCCTGCTGGTGGAAAACGCCGAAACCGGCAAACGCTATGACCGCTTCCGCGACCGCGTGATGTTCCCGATCCGCGACAGCCGTGGCCGCATCATCGCCTTTGGTGGTCGAGTACTGGGGGATGACAAGCCCAAGTACCTGAACTCCCCGGAAACCGCGGTGTTCCACAAAGGCCAGGAACTCTACGGCCTGTTCGAGGCGCGCAAGAACAACCGCAACCTCGATGAGATCATCGTGGTTGAAGGCTATATGGACGTGATCGCGCTCGCCCAACAGGGCCTGCGCAACGCCGTGGCCACACTCGGCACCGCCACCAGCGAAGAACACATGAAGCGCCTGTTTCGCGTGGTGCCCAGCGTATTGTTCTGCTTTGACGGCGATCAGGCCGGCCGCAACGCCGCCTGGCGCGCACTTGAAGCAACGCTGTCGAGCCTGCAGGACGGGCGTCGCGCACGCTTCCTGTTCCTGCCTGAAGGCGAAGACCCGGACACCTTGGTGCGCTCCGAAGGCACCGACGCGTTCCGCGCGCGCATCAATCAACATGCACAGCCCCTGGCAGACTATTTTTTCCAGCAACTGACCGAAGAGGCCGACCCGCGCTCCCTCGAAGGCAAGGCCCACATGGCCACCCTCGCGGCGCCGCTGATCGATAAAGTCCCAGGCGCCAACCTGAAATCACTGATGCGCATGCGCCTGCTGGAAATCACTGGACTGAGCGGCGAAGCCGTCAGCCAGCTGGTGCACAACGCACCGCAGGAGGCGCCGCCGACCTATGACCCAGGCATGGATTACGACGCTATGCCGGACTACTCCGACTTCCACCAACCGCAGGAGGCCTACACGCCCCAGCAGGAGTGGACACCGAAGAAGCCCGGCGCCGGCGGCAAGAAATGGGACAACAAACCCTGGAGCAAGAACGGCAAGCGCGGTGATCGCGATGAGGCCTTCGCCCCGCGAACGCCTGTGGCCGTAGAAGCGCCAACGCTCATTGCGTTGCGTACGCTCATCCATCACCCGCAACTGGCGGGCAAGGTCGAGAGCGCCGACCATTTTGCCAACGCGAGCAACACCTACGCTCAGGTGCTGATCGCCTTGATCGAGGCGGTACAGAAAAATCCTAAGCTAAACTCAATTCAGCTGATGGCTCGTTGGCATGGCACCGAACAAGGCCGCCTATTGAAAGCACTCGCGGAAAAGGAGTGGCTAATTGACGGCGATAACCTTGAACAACAGTTTTTAGACACCATTACTAGGTTATCTGCGGGTCAGCACACGCAGACCCTCGATGAACTCATCAAGAGAGCAAGGCAGCCTGGATTATCGGCTGAAGAGCAAAATCAGATAGCAAAACAGATGCGCGACCTCTTAAAACAGAATGTTTCCGCATCAAACCCGACCTCAGCTGGCGTGTGAGGTCATAGCTCGGGTATAATCCTCGGCTTGTTTTTTGCCCGCCAAGACCTTCAGTGGATAGGGTGTTATGTCCGGAAAAGCGCAACAGCAGTCTCGTATCAAAGAGTTGATCGTTCTCGGTCGTGAGCAGGGTTACCTGACTTACGCGGAGGTCAACGACCACCTGCCTGAGGATATTTCAGATCCAGAGCAGGTGGAAGACATCATCCGCATGATTAACGACATGGGGATCAACGTATTCGAAGCTGCGCCAGATAAGGATTCTCTTATGCTGGCGGACGCCGATACCGACGAGGCTGCAGCTGAAGAAGCTGCTGCCGCGCTGGCTGCTGTGGAGACCGATATCGGTCGAACCACCGACCCTGTGCGCATGTATATGCGTGAAATGGGTACCGTCGAGCTGCTGACACGCGAAGGCGAAATCGAAATCGCCAAGCGTATCGAAGAGGGCATCCGTGAAGTGATGGGCGCAATCGCGCACTTCCCTGGCACGGTTGACCATATTCTCTCCGAGTACACCCGCGTCACCACCGAAGGTGGTCGCCTGTCCGACGTGCTGAGTGGCTACATCGATCCGGACGACGGCATTGCGCCGCCTGCCGCCGAAGTGCCGCCGCCTGTCGACCCGAAAGCGGTGAAAGCCAACGACGATTCCGAAGACGACGATGCTGAAGCCAGCAGCGACGACGAAGATGAAGTTGAAAGCGGTCCGGATCCGATCGTGGCTGCCCAGCGTTTCGGTGCGGTTTCCGATCAAATGGAAATCACCCGCAAGGCGCTGAAAAAGCACGGTCGCGGCAATAAGCTGGTTATTGCCGAGCTGGTGGCGCTGGCCGAACTGTTCATGCCGATCAAGCTGGTACCGAAGCAATTCGAAGGCCTGGTCGAGCGTGTTCGCAGTGCCCTTGAGCGTCTGCGTGCACAAGAGCGTGCGATCATGCAGCTCTGTGTCCGTGATGCGCGCATGCCGCGCACCGACTTCCTGCGCCAGTTCCCGGGCAACGAAGCTGACGAAAGCTGGTCCGACGGCCTCGCCAAAGGCAAAGGCAAATACGCCGAAGCCATTGGTCGCCTGCAGCCGGACATCATTCGCTGCCAGCAAAAGCTGATCGCACTGCAGACCGAAACCGGTCTGACGGTTGCCGAGATCAAGGACATCAACCGTCGCATGTCGATCGGTGAGGCCAAGGCCCGCCGCGCGAAGAAAGAGATGGTCGAAGCGAACTTGCGTCTGGTGATCTCCATCGCCAAGAAGTACACCAACCGTGGCCTGCAATTCCTCGACTTGATCCAGGAAGGCAACATCGGCTTGATGAAGGCTGTGGACAAGTTTGAATACCGTCGTGGCTACAAGTTCTCGACTTATGCCACTTGGTGGATCCGTCAGGCGATCACTCGCTCGATCGCCGACCAGGCCCGCACCATCCGTATTCCGGTGCACATGATCGAGACCATCAACAAGCTGAACCGCATTTCCCGGCAGATGTTGCAGGAAATGGGTCGTGAACCGACCCCGGAAGAGCTGGGCGAACGCATGGAAATGCCTGAGGACAAAATCCGCAAGGTATTGAAGATCGCTAAAGAGCCGATCTCCATGGAAACGCCGATTGGTGATGACGAAGACTCCCATCTGGGTGACTTCATCGAAGACTCGACTATGCAGTCGCCAATCGATGTCGCCACCGTTGAGAGCCTTAAGGAAGCGACTCGCGACGTACTCTCCGGCCTCACTGCTCGTGAAGCCAAGGTACTGCGCATGCGTTTCGGCATCGACATGAATACCGACCACACCCTTGAGGAAGTCGGTAAGCAGTTTGACGTGACCCGTGAACGGATCCGTCAGATCGAAGCCAAGGCGCTGCGCAAGTTGCGCCACCCGACGCGAAGCGAGCATCTGCGCTCCTTCCTCGACGAGTGATACCAAAACCCCCGGCCCAGGCCGGGGGTTTTGTTTTGTATCGATAAAACCGTCCGTAATCCCCCTCCCCCGTAATGCCCGTCTACACTCGAAACATTCCCCGTGCCATAACGAGACCGTTATGCCCAGACTGCAGGCTGTGTTTTTACTGTGGCTGCTGACCTGGACCGCAACGGCTGGCGCGTTGAGTCTTAGCGATGATGAGCGCGGCTGGCTGGCGGACCATCAGGAGTTGCGCCTGGGAGTGGACGCGTCATGGCCACCCTTTGAATACCATGACGAAGATGGCCGCTACCAAGGCCTGGCGGCGGATTACGTGCGCCTGATCCAGGATCGCCTCGGCGTGCGGGTCAAGTTGATCGAGCCGGCGAACTGGAGCGCCTTGCTGGAGCAGGCCCGGAACAACCAAATCGACCTGCTGCCTGGCATCATGTCCACGCCGGAACGCCAGCGCTACATGGCATTTACCCGTCCGTACCTTGATTTCCCCATCGTCATCCTGGCCCACGAAGGCGGCGCGAAACCACGCACCCTTAAGGACCTCTACGGATTGAAGATTGCCGTGGTGGAAAACTATGCGCCCCATGAGTTGCTCCGCACCCACCATCCCGACCTCAACCTGGTGACCATGCCGAATGTCAGCTCGACCCTGCAAGCCTTAGCCACCGATGAGGTGGATGCGGTGGTCGGCGACCTGGCCTCAAGTGTCTGGAGCCTGCGCCAACTCAAGCTCGACGGCTTGTACGTCAGCGGTGAAACGCCCTACCGTTACCAACTGGCGATGGGCGTACCGCGCGACAACAAAGTACTGGTGGGCATCCTCGATAAGGTACTGGCCGACCTCAGCCCGGACGAAACCGATGCGATCCAACAACATTGGGTCGGTAGCTTTACCGACCACCGCACCTTCTGGAGGGATCTGCTGACTTACGGCCTGCCTGCGGTACTGTTGCTGAGCACCGTGCTGGCCGTGATGATTCGAATCAATCGTCGGCTCAGTTCGGAAATTTCCCGACGCGTCGCCCTCGAACAGAAACTGCGCAGCAGCGAATATCACTATCGCGGCTTGGTGGAAAGCCTGTCCGCCATCGCCTGGGAAGCCAGTATCACCGACTTCACCTACAGCTATGTTTCGCCCCACGCTGAGGAATTACTGGGTTATCCGCGCGCCCACTGGCTGATCCCGGGGTTCTGGCGCAACATCATTCACCCTGCCGACCTGATCCGCACCGAAGCCTACTGCTACCAGGAAACCCGCGCCAATCGCGACCACAGCGTCGACTACCGGGTGATCACCGCAGATGGGCGCTGCTTGTGGGTGCGCGACATCGTCAGCCTGATCGAGCACGGCCATGAGCCCGTACTGCGCGGCTTGATGATCGATATCAGCGAGGCCAAGCGCACTGAAGAAGCCTTGCAACTGTCCGAGCAAAAATTTGCCTCGGTGTTCCAGCAATGCCCAGACATGCTAGTGATCGCACGGCTGTCTGATGGCTGCTTGCTGGAGGTGAACAAGGCGTTCGAAGACCAGATTGGCCTGACGGCGGAACAGGTCGTCGGCAAAACCGCCACCGAACTGAATATCTGGGGCATCCAGGGTGTCGGCCCCGACCTGCTGCAACGGGTGCAGACCACTAGCATCCGCAACCTCGAAATGCCCTTTGTGCGCAGCGATGGCCAAGCCTTCATCGGGCTGATTTCCGCCGAGCCGTTCCAATTGGACACCACCGAGGCCATCGTGGTGGCGGTGCGAGACATCACTCAACTCAAGGAAACCCAGCAACAACTGCAAACCTCCGAAGAGAAATTCGCCAAGGCCTTCCACGCCTCCCCCGACGGCTTGCTGCTGAGCCGACAGCGCGATGGACTGTTGATTGAAGTGAACGATGGTTTCAGTCGAATCACGGGCTTCACCAGCGCAACATCCCTCGACCAATCAACCCTGGACCTGGGCATCTGGGTCGACCTCAACGAACGCAAACACATGCTGGAACTGATGCAGCGCGATGGCTTTGTGCGTGATTTCATCTGCCATATTCGTCGCAACGATGGGCAGATTCGCCTGTGCGAGTTGTCCAGCCGCCCACTGCCTATCGGCGACGAAGACTGCATGCTGACCATTGCGCGGGACATCACCGAACGCCAACTGATGCAGGAAAAACTGCAACAGGCCGCCACGGTGTTCGAAAGCACGGCCGAAGGCGTCTTGATCACTGATATCCGGCAGAACATCAGCGCCGTCAACCGCGCCTTCACCGAGATAACCGGCTACAGCGAGGCCGAAGCCCTCGGCCATACGCCGCGCTTGCTTGCCTCCGGCCTGCATGACAGCGCCTTCTACGCGGCGATGTGGCACCAACTGACAGCTCAAGGGCATTGGCAGGGCGAGATCTCCAACCGACGCAAGAACGGCGAGCTGTACCCCAGCTGGCTGACGATCAGCGCCGTGCGTAATCGCGATCAGTTGATCACGCACTTCGTCGCGGTGTTTGCCGACATCTCCAGCCTCAAGCTGGCCCAGGCCCGTCTCGATTACCAGGCGCATCACGATCCATTGACCGGCCTGCCCAACCGCACTTTGTTCGAAAACCGATTGCTGGCCGCCCTCAATGGGCATCAAGAAACCGGCAAACAGGGCGCCGTACTGTTTCTCGATCTGGACCGCTTCAAACACATCAACGACAGCCTCGGCCACCCTATCGGCGACTTGCTGCTCAAAGACGTCGCGGCGCGCCTCAAGGAACAACTGCGCGACATCGACACCGTTGCTCGCCTGGGCGGCGACGAGTTCATCATCCTGCTCCCCGGCCTGCAGCACCCCAGCGATGCCCAATACCTGGCCAATAAACTGCTGGCCTGCTTCACCCCACCCTTCCAGGCAGGTGAACACGAGTTCTTCATCAGCGCCAGCATCGGCACCAGCCTATACCCGCAGGACGGTACCGACGTCGCGACGCTGGTCAAAAATGCCGACGCTGCGATGTACCGCTCCAAGGCCAAGGGACGTAACCGGGTCGAAAGCTATACCCGCGACCTTACTGCGCAGGCCAACGAACGCGTGGCACTCGAACATGAACTGCGCCGCGCCATCGAGCGCGATGAACTGACCCTGTACTACCAGCCAAAACTGAGCCTGAATACTCAAGCACTGATCGGCGCCGAAGCGCTGATCCGCTGGCGCCATCCCACCTTTGGCGACGTGCCGCCCGAACACTTCATTGCCCTCGCCGAAGAGAACGGCATGATCCTGCAGATCGGTGACTGGGTGCTGGAACAGGCCTGCCGACAAATGCATGCCTGGCAAGGCACTTTCGACGCATTTGGCCCGCTGTCGGTCAACCTGGCCGGCGCCCAACTGCGTCACCAAGGCTTGCTCGCTCGCATCGAACAGCTATTGCACGACTACCGGCTCGACCCAGGCTGCCTGCAACTGGAGATCACCGAGAACTTCATCATGAGCCAGGCCGAAGAAGCGCTGGAGGTACTGCACCAGCTCAAAGACCTGGGCGTACAACTGGCCATCGATGATTTTGGCACCGGCTATTCATCCCTCAGCTACCTCAAACGCCTGCCGCTGGATTTCCTCAAGATCGATCAATCCTTCGTCCGCGGCCTGCCCGACGACCCCCACGACGCAGCGATCGTGCGCGCCATTATCGCCCTGGGCCACAGCATGCAATTCACTATCATCGCCGAAGGCGTGGAGAACCCCGCACAGCAAGCCTTCCTGGCTGCCGAAGGCTGCGAACAGATGCAAGGCTACATCGTCAGCCTGCCGCTACCGCCCGAGGTTTTTGCCGCGACCTTTCTTCGTATGAGCATTAAGGATTTTTCGGATAGCACAGCGGGGAAACCATCGCTATAATCCGCGACCTACTGAGGGCCTATAGCTCAGTTGGTTAGAGCAGGGGACTCATAATCCCTTGGTCGTAGGTTCGAGTCCTACTGGGCCCACCATATAAACCAAGGGCTGCAGCAATGCTGCAGTTTCGAGAGGGTGTTTTGGAATGCCTCCGAGGTACAGTTTCGGTACAGTCCGTGCCGATGTCTTCGGAGAACAGCATGGCAACTCTCGTAAAAACCCCATCAGGAACCTGGAAAGCGATCATCCGAAAAGTCGGATGGCCGACAGCATCCAAAACGTTTCGCACCAAACGCGATGCAGAGGATTGGTCACGTCGAACCGAAGACGAGATGGTCAGAGGTGTCTACATCCAGCGCAGCGGATCAGAGCGGATGACCCTAGAAGCGGCGCTGAAGCGTTATCTGTCTGAGGTCACTCCTACCAAAAAGCCTTCTACTCAGAATGGCGAAGCAAGCAAGGCAAAAAAGCTCACTACCGAGCTGGGCAAATACTCCCTTGCAGCCCTCTCCAGCGAAATCATCGCAGCCTACCGTGACAAGCGACTGTCTCAGCCCGCAGCCCGCAAGCGCACATTGACCAGCAACAACACCGTTCGGCTTGAGTTGGCGCTCTTGGGACATCTTTACTCAACGGCAATCAAAGAATGGGGGCTCGGCCTCACATTCAATCCAGTTGCGAGCATTCGGAAGCCCAAGCCTGGAAAGGGTCGAGAGCGGCGTTTTGTAGGGGACGAAGGGGACCGGCTTCTAGGTGCTGCTGATGCGCATAGCAACCCTATGCTCGGATGGATGGCGCGAATCGCCGTGGAAACGACCATGCGTTCATCTGAGATTGCCACGCTTACGCTCTCCCAAGTGGATCTCAAAAAACGGGTCGTCCACCTTCCGGATACCAAAAATAATACCCATCGAACCGTGCCACTCAATAAGCGTGCGACAGATGCAATGCATGCGGCGGTAGACAATCCTCTCAGGCCGAAGGACTGCCAACTTATCTTCTTCGGTGAACCTGGCAGAGATGGTAAGCGTAGGCCTTATGCGTTCAACAAAGTCTGGGCAACGCTGAGGAAGCCGCTCGGGATGACGGATTTTCGCTTTCATGATTTGAGGCACGAGGCCGTCAGCCGACTTGTCGAATCTGGCCTATCCGACCAAGAAGTTTCAGCAATCAGCGGCCACAAATCCATGCAAATGCTAAAGCGCTACACTCACTTACGCGCGGAGGATCTGGTCGAGCGGCTGGATAGCATCGGCAAAGACTAGATTTAAATAGGGTAGAAAAGATTCTGCATGCGAAAACTTTTCTACCCTTTCCTCCCCTGCACTGATATGGAAATCCCTATCCACAGCGCGATGTTTTTTTGAGCGCCCCCCCATTTCCCAACTTTCTGCGATTAATTCCCCCAGGCAGCTTTCAAAGCCAGAAAATAGGGCAGTCCCTTTCCACTATTTAGTCATCAACCTAAAGCGTGGATACCCAGATGACTGCTAGTAACGCCCGTTTTGAGCAACAGCTCATTGACCGATACGGCCCCTTGTTAACAAAGAAGCAGCTGGCAGAGCTGCTACACAGAAGTGAAAAGGGGCTGGACTACACCATTGCGCATCCGGCAGAAAGCGAGTTCGCTGCCTCTCTACATGCCATGAAGCTTCGGCTTGGCCGCCTGATCTACTTCCGAGCGGCTGATGTTGCAAATTTGCTGGCTGGAGGTGAGTGATGCCGATCGACATTAGGTCGGCGCTCGTAACCCGGCCACCGGCATTGGACTATGTGTTCGGCAGCTTCGTAGCTGGTACCGTCGGCGCGCTCGTAGCACCTGGCGGAACAGGCAAAAGCTTCTGGGCTCTGCAGGCGGCAATTGCGGTGGCCTGTCATGTACCCGAAGGAAACCTCGTTGAAATCAACCCTCCCTCGAATGGCCAAGTGGTTTACCTGGCTCTGGAAGATAGTGAGCAGGTTCTCGCTCACCGGATCCATGCCATCGGTCGATGCATACAGAAGCGGGCACAACACTCGGACAACGCCGCTGAAGCATTGGATGCGATAGTTGGGAATCTGACGATCGAAGCGATGATGGGCAAACGCCTAGACGTTATGACCAGCGAAGGCATAGATACCGTCTTGCAGCTGCAAGAAACTCCTCGATTGATCGTCTTCGACACCGTAAGCCGCATTCATGGCCTAGATGAGAATAGCAACAGGGACATGTCTCTTCTGATCTCGCGATTGGAAGAGCTAGCTATAAAAAGCGGCGCCGCAGTTCTTCTCATTCACCACGTGAGCAAAGCCAGCAGACGGGATGGTCAACTCGATCAGTATTCCTCTCGCGGAGCTTCAGCATTGATTGATAACGCTCGATGGTGTGGATATCTAACGCAAATGACCGAGGAGGAAGCCAAGGGCCTGATAGACAGCTCCCAGCTCTCAACGCCCCTGACTGGGCTGCATAGCCAATACGTTCGCCTAGGCGAGAGCAAGCTCAACTATGGGGCTGCCGCACTTGATCAGCAGTGGTACAAACGTTCGGACGGCGGCGTGCTGATACCGGCCCAGATCAGGCGAACGACAAGTATGAAGCCTCGAAAAGGACGGGAGGCGGCAAATGCGCTCTGATATTCGTGGCAAGGACGCCATATACACAATTTTAGACCCGGCACTGGCTGCTGCTTCGCTATTCCGGGCTTATAAATACGGTGAGCGACCAGTCGGGCTCGCAGTGGAACACAGGCACGACAACACACATTTCTTGTTCACCTGCTATGAGTGGCTGGATGTTCGAGATCAATCAATCCTTCTGGCCATCGTGGGCTTAGCCGGGCTTGGCCGCGATCTAATAGGAGCAGAAAGTGACTCTTTAATAACCCGGCAGCTTTGGTCAGAACTGCATCCCTCGCGGGATGCATTAGGGGGTAGTGCTTTAACGCTCACTACGACGTGCTACCAACTGTTGACGGCAGCCAATCTCCCCACTCGTGCCGGCGATTACGGTCGCCTTAAAGACTCGCTTTATAGGCTTTCTCAGGTTGGCTGCAGAGCTAGAAGGGATGGATATGATTGGTCTATGCGCTTACTCAGCGTCGCAACGGCACCGAATGGAGAAGTGCTCATTGCGCTCAATTCTCGATTCGTACAGGCGTTATTTGATCGACAGTATGTGAAAGTATGCCTAAAGGAGCGCAGGATGTTGGACGGTGATCCAGCTAAGCTTCTGCATGCGTGGTTATCGGCCACTGTCCATGAAAACAGTGAGTGCTACTGGACGGGCTTGGATACTGTGTCTCGAAGAATCTGGGGCCCAATGAGCGACAATTCAGCAACACAGAGATGGCGTCGCGCACAGAGTCGCAAAGCACTAGTCGAAATTAGCGAAATTGGCTGGCGCGTCAAATTTCGCGGCGAGGGCATACGATCCCATTTTCGAATTTATCGACCTCGAATCAAATCCGACTGACGCGTTTTCACCAACAATATATCGCGCTTTCACCAACAGGCTATCGCGCTTTCACCAACGTAGAAAAATAGGTACGTCGCTGGAGAGCCCTTAAAATCAAGGCCTCCAGACCAAGCAATATTTTGCTTACTAGGAGATCTCTAAGAGATCCCTATACGCCGGCCCCTCGTTAGACGAGGCCCGGCCTTGCGAGCTCATTAACCACTACCTAAAGCACCGGTTCCGAAGCCCCCGTCGCCCTGCTGTTTTTTCTAATCAGAGGCTTTTGATTCTTCTGTTGATGCGGTATTGACTTGAAAGCCTGGGGCGCCATGACGATGCGACTTGGAAACAAGGAGGCCTGGACGTCGACATGACGCTCAACGCAGGTAGGTGTCGGTGATCTCTGGACGGAAATGCCCTAACTCCTGGGAGACAATAGCTTTTGCGCGCTGTACCTCACCTAGTGCAGCTTGAACCTCGCGGTTTCTATCCTGAGCGTATGAATGTCTTAAACCATGCGCTCCGTTGCTAAAGCCCAGTGCAGAGTTACTCGCGCGCGAGAAAGATTGAGACCACGATTGCCCACCCGCTATATCGTAGAAGCTTTTGTAATGAATTCGACGATCTATGACAATGACAGGCGCATCTAGCCGGCGAGCTTCGAGTTGTGCAACCAAGTTCTTTGGCAAGCTTACTTCGCGAACAAGCCCTCCTTTTCCTACCACAGTATATCTAACACCTTCTCGAAACTTTCCTGGGTCAGCAGGACGATCATCCATTGCCCTTTCGGATGCTGGGAGTAGTGTCAGTAGTTCGTGAGCTCTCAGGCCGGCTGTAGCGGCTAACTCGGTGCTAAGCGCATTACGCGCGGTCTGATGAGAAAGAATTCTTTGCACTTGTTCTGCAGTATAATTTCGGCTGGTTAGGTTCTGTGGCTTCTCTGCCTGAATTACACTCAAACGCTGCTTATCACTTAGCCTTCCAAGTTGGCGTAATACAGCCTGAAGAGCCTGCCGGTCTCTGTCTAAAGTTTTTTGACCTACTTCTCTGGAGCGCTCATACAGGTAAGCTTTAGCTGCCTTCGGAGTAAGCTCGTGTAATGCTCCTCGTCCTGCCCCACGAAGCCATTGTGCGGCCAATTTAAGGCTAGCCTCGTAACTGTGCGAAGTGCCAAGCCCCGAGACAAGCCCGGAGTTGTACATTGCCTTACTAAGGATCTTTGCTTGAGTGGAGGGCTTGGCAAATGTTCTCTTTTCTCTAGAGCGAGGACTTTTGATTTTTTTGCTCACTAATCACCTGCAACATTCTGACGATAGAGCTCAAAGACGTTTCCACTCCTTGGGCCCGCAGCTCTATAAGAATTTGCTCAGCACCAAAGCCCCTGACATATCGATAATTCTCGATTAGACCAATATATTTACTCAAGTGTCGACGATAGGTTCGTCGCTGTAAGCTCGCGTCTACGTCGTTTCGGTAGCGTTTGAACTCGGAGTCTGAAATGGAAAGTGACTGCTGCCTCTGAGTACTTAGTGATCTATGGATTGATCTGGAAATTGCTGAAAGACAGACCTTTACCCTACGCTGCTCAAGCAGCCAACGTTGAATCATCACCAACGTATAGCGCTGTATCCGCAGAGATAAAATTTCTTCGTGATGCCCGTTGAGCTTACTATTCATAAATCTTTAGATCTCGCTGTAAGTTACAGCAACCACTTTAAAGACTTAAATTTCAGCTGCAACCCAAATGGGGCGCTTGGAATTCAAGTATGTGGTTCCGACATCCAGCGGATGCCTAGCCCCTTTTTTTGCAGTGTCGGACTTATCAGATGCAGATACCGAAGTACCGCAACGATGCGCTTTCGCACTCTCACTGTTTGCTTCGCTGTCTAATCGACAGAGTCGAAGGGTTGACCCCTTGCCAGGTTTTCGCGCCTGATACAACTCAATTTATTGTCAGAGTTAGACAGTGATGAATCTGATGCACGGCCGAAGCAAAACCCAGCATCAAGCCTAATACAACGCCTTGAGGTGATGGCTAATCAACTCAGGATGACCAAGCATGCAGATTGAATTAGCAAACTGATGCTTGGGAAGCGAGGTAACGGGCAGCAATAGCTGCCGCATAACCCCGCACCACTCACGCAGACTGAATTAGCAGTCTAGAAAGAACGCACGAAATAGCGTGACATCCTGTGAGGAGAACTCGCATAGCTAGTTCGGGTGCGATTTGATCTTGCTATCGACGCTAGTTTAAGGTCAATAGCAAATACTGAATGTCACATCGATTTTGCTTTTGATCGCGGGACGCGGCTCTGTTCATGGTGTTGAGCGTAGCGAAGCACCCTGACAGAGCCGCGTGCTTCGCACGCAGCAGCGCGTAAAGCGCTGCACGTTCAGCCTAAGCTGAACGAACTGAGATTTTGATGACACCGCATTCCATGAACCATTGTTGACTGATCGCTGGCTAGCAGTGGGACTGAATTCGGATGGCCTGTTTTGAGTTGATCTTTACGAATTTTACTTCAGAGTGAAACTCCTTAAGGACAGGTGAGGAGTTATCGTGAAGGTGCTTAATACTGAGATGAGTCCATCCAGGCTGGCGACGTTAGTAATTTTGGTTGTGGGATTCACGGTGCTGGAAAATTATGTGTATACAGCCGCTGGACTCATATGGGCAGCACTTGTTTTCGTGATTGGAACCGTAGCGATTTTTTTTACCGTACCTAAAAAGATTTTCTCAAGTATCGAGGCCTAACGAATGGGCGAGTTTGGTAATTTTGGGTGGCTATTTCAAAGCGGTCTTGACGCAATGATTTCATCGTTAATATCGATGGGAACAAAGAATGCTGAGCTTGCTGAAATAGTTCGCCAGCTCGCCAGAGCTGTGCCTTACATTTCATTATCTTGGATTATCTGGAATCTGGTGCGAGGCAGGCCCACCAGTATGCCTTTCGGGGTTTTTATAACATCGCTGTTCGTATTCATCGCTTTGCAGCCTGAAACCGTGACCTTCCCTGGTCGTGCCAGCATGGAAATGACAAAAGGACAATCATTTACACTTAAAGTAATTCTCCCTACATATGAAAAGCTCGTCCAGGTGTATCGAACTAAAAATAACGAACAATCCGCGCTGACGATTGCCGATCTTACCGAACGGGAAATCAGTCCATTCATGGGAAGTGATTTGGCTAAGCTAATGAAAGATTACAAAGTATATTGCGAGCCAAGCCCTACTGATGACAATAACGTTTCGGAAACTACTTGGCAAGCTATTGGGCTTCGGGGTGGTGGTGCGCTCGGAGTACCAGAATCTCAAGTCTCTATACTTAGTAGCAATACTGCCGATAAAGTTTCAGGTCTAAATTTTTCATGGTTTTCACAAATTCGACAAGCTCAAGCTTTAATGGATATTTACAAGGCAGGCGAACGAAGATCAGCGGGAAAAGCTGCGCTAGAGCAAATGAGTAGCGATAAATGGCCCACTGGAAAAAGATATTTGCTACCCAGTGAATCTGGATGGAAGTCTAGGTTGTCAGGTGGTGTTGAGGAACCCGCTGGCTACCTGAACCCTTGGGAGGTTGCCGATGGTTCGCTTTCTGATCCGGCGTTGTTAGCAGAGCCATCAGGTGTAAATAATAGATATTTCGTTCCGGAAAATTGCTATGAGGCTTATCAGGCTGCGCAAGCAGGTGCTGAAGAGGGATATAGGGCAGTGGGAGACCGTATTCGACCTTCTAATTTAGCACCTGATACAGAGCCATCTGTTGTCGCAGGGGTTAGAGCTTGGTCAGATGTTGTCAATAAAAGCCTAGGATCTCTTTATTCCGGCTCTGATGGGTCGTCTTTTAGTTCAAAGGTTCGCGAAAATGCATCTGAGGCGATTGGAGCACTCAATGAAGCAAACGGTGCACTTGCAACTTTAGATCTAGCGGCAAAGCTTCCATGGTTTGTCTATTTAACAGCAATGGGACAAGCCGCTCTTATTCATATATTCCCGCTGGTAGCGCTTTTGGCATGTGTCTTTGGTATTGAGATATTGCTCTATTGGATACGGCTGCTTGTATTTACATATCTATCATTGTTTTTTGCTGAAGGTATTCTTTATTTAGTTGCTAGCCAATTAGCCAGCATTAGTTTTATACAAGCTGCAACTGCTATTAATAGCTCTGGTACGCCAATGGAGATTAATGGCATGCGCGGAGTTTTAGCCGGTGGTGCCGGATTCGTTATTCTGGTCGCGACATGGGCTGCTGCAGCGCTTTTGAGAGTTCAATCGCTACCAAAAACAGACAGTGCTGCCAGTTTCACCCAATTAGGAAGTATCGCTGCATCTGTCGCGGGCTCAATAGTCGGCGGACTCTCTAAGATGTCGGCAATCAAGAGCGCCGGTCTAAAGCAAGAGCTACTCCGAGCAAAGATCCAACAAGCACAAAAAACCTTGGGCTCGCCTGGGTCGTCACCAGGTGGCACCCCTAGCAGGGCTGATACGCCGCCGCCTTCACGGCAAAGCCGCGAGTCTGCCGGTCAACGTCTTTCTCGACCAAGCTCTGCCGATAGATCAGAAGGTCAGCAGAAAAATCGGACCACTCGCGGCGAGCGTGCCGAAAAGCGTCGATCGCCGCTCAACCCTTCGGACAATCAGTAGTGCGAAGTACACGCAGCGTCGTTGTGGACGTGGTTCTGGCACGCGAGTCCTCATGCTTCGATGCAGACTCGCCCCTGCTTGAGTGCACCCAAATGAGCCTTACATTCGATTATTACCTAACGGCCACGTACTGCGAAAACTGGGACAACCCGGTCGACCTCAGGTACCTGTTTGATGCCTCGCCCCTTGGCCGGGATTGGTATGGGTCATGCGTGGGGATCAGTATTTTCTGTCGCCCCAACTGAGCGGAATAGGCGCTTATGAGTGGGATGAAACGACCCCCATCGAGATTCGGCTTTTTGAGACGCCATCACTGGACGCTTTGACCTGGTATCTGGTGACTGCGGAGCTAAATCGACGAAACGGCTTTGATGACCGAATGGCGGAAATCCATGAGGTGCAGCTGCAACACTTGATCAATGAGCTGCCAGTTGCGACGGTGCCTTACGTAGGGAGAGCTTGAAAAATGGCCTATCACAGGGTTGTCGTTGCGTGGGTGATCTCCGCGATCGCGTTACTTCCGATGACTGTTGCGTTGCTCCCTCAGGCGTCCTATAGCACTGCCCACAAAGCTTATCTGGCACTTCTGATCATCGCGACCATATCAGCAATATACGCAACGCACCGTACCCATCAGTGCACGCTTAGAAAGCGTTTCTGCTGCGTGTTGTGGGGGATCGTGGTCGCATTTCTCTGGACTTGGTATTGATGAAAAAGGAGCACCCTTTGAAGCAACGGTGGAAGGTACTTTGTGTGGCCGCTTGTTGTGGCTTGGGGTTGACCCCTTGGGAAAAAATCCCAGAACTGATTTCGTCAGAGGTAAGTGGGTACTACATCAGCGACGGCGGATTGAGTACCGGTTATAAAGTGCTCAAGATCGACAGATCAGGGGACGGGAAAATGTACTCGTACGATGCGATGCACCACGGGATCCTGAACACCTACCCCTTCAAGTATTCATCCACTTTTCTGACTATCACTCTCGACTTTGCGGGTGGGGGCCAGGCAGTCCTTTCTGAAGGATGGTTGGGACTGGAAGGCCGTCTCCATTGCTCGAGAGGAAGCTGTGGTGGGCTAGGAACGGTTAGCCGCGTGGGTGAAAGCGAGACGGATCTTCCTGAAGCATTTCAGCGCGCTCTATCAAAAATCAATTATTGATATATCAGTATTTATTTATTGATATTTTTTAGCTCATTGATATCATCGAGTCCGCAGCGCTTCAGGGTAGTAGAAGGGTAAAATCCAATAAACTCTGCTGCTGGTGATAGGGGGGAAGACCTACGGGCTGCCCCCCTGCTCCAATTCTGATGCGTGGTCTATGTCCTTAATTTTCGAAGCTGATCTACGGCGGTACCTGGCTTCAGGCTTGGTGCATGATATCTCGGCCCTTCGCACCCGCGATGGGTGGTCATTGCGCATTCAATTAGGTTCCGAATTTATGTCGTTACGCCGGCAGCGAGGCGGCGAGCGAACCTTCAAAAGTCTCGACAAGCTGGCGATCTTTCTGACCGAGCTGGGGCTTGATCAGTTAATTGTCCAACTGAGGAATTCAAGCGATCAGACTGGAAAGCTTCTGTCACGCAGTCAGTCCGTAGAGGATGACCGGCAAGATCAATTGTTAAGGAGATCGTCAGATGCTTAAAAAGATTGGTTGCCTTATCGGGCTGTGCGTCGGTCTGAGTGGTTGCGGCAATCCATTTGAAGGCAGCTATCGAGCTATGCAAGGCGTAGTAGGTCCACTGGTGGCCATCGATATTAAGGGCAGTAAGGCCACGGTAGTGAAGGTCGATCCTTTTCAGAAAAAGATCCTTAGTGAGCAAACTTGGGAAGCAAAAAGCAAAGGCGAAAAGCTGCTACTGACCGACCTTAAAGGCAAGACCTTTGCTTTCAATCGATCAGTTGATGAGAAAGGGCTGGATTGCCTAAATTGCGGCTTCGGCACAGGCATGCCTGATTCTTGGCAGCAATTCGATCCAAACAAGTAAATGTGACTCATGGAGGGAGGGTACAGAGAATTGCAGCCTTCGCCTCATTACCTAAGCACGCGATTGATGGACGATGAGTGCGTACTTGCACGGACTTGAGCAGGCATTTGCTTTCGATTTGACCAGCAAACTGGTTGCTCACTATCGGAGGAAACCGGGGCGACTCACGTATCGATTCCAAGACTTCTATTCGACCTAACGCCGCTATGACAAGGCTTACAGGGCGATTATAGTCAGCGAGATAATTTAGGATATTTGAGAACGGCTACCCAAAATCGTCCTACCGAACAGGTATGGCTAATACCTTATTTTGAATGTGGGCGAATCCTCCGGCCTGAGCTGCCGGCGGTCATAAATCCGGGTTGTGCTGATATTGGCGTGACCGAGCCAAGCTTGTACCTTGGCAATGTCTGCTTCGTGCTCCAAGGCATTTGTAGCGGCGGTAGCACGCAGACCATGCACGCCAAGTCCGGCAACCTCGATGCCCACCGTCTTTGCATAGCTGCCCACCATCATGTAGATCCCGTTGGCACTGATACCAGCACCTGTCGCACGACCGCGCAGAGGCACAAACAGTGGCGCGTCGGCGCCGACTAAGTGATGACCTGAAATTTCCAGGTAACCATGAATGCGTTCGGCCGCTGTAGGGTGCAGCGGCAGGAAGCGCAGTTTGCCGCCTTTGCCGTGGATCTGCAGGTGCTTGATGCCGCGACGTTCCTGGATATCAGCCACCATGAGTTGCGCGGCTTCCTCCCTGCGCAGGCCGTGGTACAGCAGCACCGCCAGAATCGCCCGATCGCGCTTGCCCTTGAGCGTCTCCGGATCTGGGGCATCAAGCAGGGCCTTGGCCTGGTGATCACCGAGTGCCGGCGTTTTCCCTTCATTGGTTTCAATACGTGGTCGTTTCACCCCATGCACCGGGTTGCCGCCGGCGATGGCATTGTTCTCAAGGAGGTGATCGAATAGGCTGGCCAAGGCAGCGAGTTTGCGGCGGATGGTGGCTCCGGCCAGATCTCGGTCTTCGAGCTGGGCGCGCCAAGCCAAGACGTGCGCACGGGTGACTGCGCGAAACTCTTCGGCGCCGGTGAGCCCGACAAAACCGCAGAAGTCGGCCAGGTCGTTTTGATAGGCACGGCGGGTGCGTGGGTTGTCGATATTGGCGAACCATTCGACCGCTGCCGGCACCTCAGCCAGTATCTGAAACTCGGCAGCGGTCAGACGGCGTTCGCCAGTGATCTGCAGATCGCTCGATGCGCTGGCCGGTAGATTGATAGGGTCACTCATGGCTATGAGAGATCTACAAATTCGTCAGGCATTCGATAAACCACTCCTCCCCCTTTTTTCATAGCCAATCTCCACTTATGGGCAAAGGCTTTTTCTGTGGCCATTCCAGAATCCACCACTGGATGAGCAATGCTGAATTTGTGGGGCAAATACATCTGGTCTCCTACCGCTACGTCTCGAGCGCGAATACGCCTCACGAAAATCGTCGTATTTGCATTGACAATCATGACATTCAGAGGACCTCCGCAGGTTTTGCAGGTCCAGTCATCGTCGTTCACAGCGGCCATGTTCAGAATCAAATTGTGCTGGCCACAATTTGCGTTTACACATTTGTAGCCTTTGTCGTGCCCAGTGTTGATGCGTGGCGCCATGATGAGATCCTTTCAAATAATTGGTGATAACGTATTTTATCACTAATTTATTATGCCGCGTGGTCGCCCTCGCGCAAGCTAGTAGCGCATCAGGTTAGGGTCAGGATGCGCGGCTTCTCCTCCTATGTAGAGGGCCTTAAGGCGAGTCAACCAGTGAAAACCGTTCACTCCCTAGGCTTACCCAAGACTTATTAATCGTACGGAGCGCTTGTCTGACCCAAATCCTCCGACTGACCGCTCAGATCCTGCTCGTGTGCCACCCAAGCACTGCTGTATATTTGTGCTAAGGATGGTAATCCCCTCAGGATTACTGAGTGGCGATCAAATGCTTTTTTACGCTGAAGGCTAAATAGATGGATAGTTTAAAAAATAAAAACCCCTATAAACCTTAGCTTTTATAGTTTTTTTCAAAACCAATCAATCATAGAAACAGATCAGATTTATGATGGGGAACAAATGGAAGGCTTTGCGGAATACAATACGAAACTTGAGCAAGTCTTCTACCTTTGGAAAAAAGACTCTAGTTCTTTTTCCAACCACAGCAATATTACAGCATCTAAAGTCAGGGAACTGATAGACATTACGACTCTTCGTGAATCAGGAGTGTTTTTTACCAGCGACGCTTTGGCAGAAAAAGCAATAAACTCGTTTAACGTGCCAATTGATGATACCGCTCTAGTCGTAGACCCCACATGCGGCTCAGGAAGTCTGCTGGTTGCAGCATCAAGAAAACTGTCTGTAATGCCTTTAGCCAGTGAAACTTTGAGGCAATGGGGAAAACAACTTTGCGGCATCGACTTATTCCCAGAGTTTGTTTATTGCACCAAGCTGAGAATAGTGCTAGAAAGTTTAGTAAGGGGAGCGAAAGCAGATAAAAGCCTATCTGAACTTTTAGATTTGCTAATCAATATTCACACGGGTGACTGCTTAGACAACCTAAGCGTCATCGCTAAGGCCACGCACCTCGCTCTAAACCCTCCTTACAGCAATTCGAAGACTACAGCGAGATATAGCTGGGCCAACGGTAAAATAAACAACGCGGCAATTTATTACTACGAGTTATCACTAGTTCTAAAAGACGGCTGTTCGATTTCGGCTATTTTGCCAGATGTTCTTAGGAGCGGAAGTAGGTTCGCAGCATGGCGTAGCGCTGTCGAGCCTGCACTCACCAATTCTAACGTATCTGTCGAGGGCAGATTCGACAAGCAAACCGACATTGATATTTTCATCCTCAATGGACTGGTTAACAAAAAAGGCTTTGATAAAGTTGAATGGCAGACTGCGGAAACCTTAGGCAAGGCTGGCTCGCTTAAACTTCGAGACTTTTTTGAAGTGGCGGTTGGAGCAGTCGTGCCATACAGAGACCCTCATGAAGGAAAACTGTATGCATACATTCATCCAAAAACTCTTCCCCGCTGGGGAGAAATAAGTAAGATCCCGGAAAGTCGAAATTTTTTAGGGAGAGTGTTCCAACCTCCCTTCGTAGCAATTCGACGAACCTCTGGCCCTAGAGACAAACATCGTGCCGTACCGACTCTAGTGCTAGGAAAAAGATTAGTTGCAGTCGAAAACCACCTGATAGTATTGACGCCAAAGAATGGAAGCTTAGATAAGTGCCGAGAACTTTTAAAGTTACTCGAAGAAAAATATGTTAATGAGTTTCTTAATAGCAGAATACGATGTCGTCACTTAACAGTATCGGCAATATCAGAAATACCATGGAGGTTTTAATGAAAGAACTGCTAGATGAACTGCCTTTTGAGATCGCAGCTCGTTTACCTATCCAGCTCGGGCGGCAAAGCATATCGAGTTCTATGGTTGCTATTTCTGAACTCATTAAAAACTCCTACGATGCCGACGCTAAAAACGTCCGACTCACATTCACTAAATCTGAAGAGGGCGCTCCATCTCTGATCATTGAGGATGATGGGGAAGGCATGTCTTACGAAGACGTAAAAGAAAACTGGCTAATTATTGGTACAAGCCATAAGACGCATCAGGATATTTCAGGAAAAGACAGAATTTACACCGGAGCTAAAGGACTTGGCCGACTAGGTGCGGACAGACTATGTAGGACATTAGTTCTGCAGACCAAACGGGAAAGCGACCAGTTTGCATTAGAGCTTCAAATAGAATGGGAAGCATATGAAAATGCAGTAAAGCCCCTCTCACAGATAAGGCACAAGCTGTATAAACACACCAGTCAAATTCAGGACGAGACTGGAAGATTTCCGGACAATGAAAAAAACTCTGGCACGCGCGTTATGTTGTTGGGATTAAAAGACGACTGGAATTTGAGTCTCTTAACCGACCTAAAGAAAGAGCTATCACTTCTAATCTCTCCATTCGACGAAGCTAATGACTTCTCAATCTCTATTAAATCGGATTATGTCGAAATAGATGGACCTGTCTCGAGTTCGTCTGCTGTTGAATATGCACGGTGGGTAGTAGAAGCAGACCTTGATGACGAAATCGTTAACGCCACCTTTAAATACTCCGACGGACGAGAGTTTAAAATCGATTCAAAAGAATGGAAAAACTGGATTAAGGATCGCCCGCCGGTACCAAGTGCTGGTCCCCTTAAGCTTAAAATGTACTTTATCCCATGGGATGCACCTGGCCTAAAAAGCGTGGACTTTAATAAGCGTAATTGGCGCGAGTTCATGAATGCAAACCAAGGGATACGTATATATAGAGATAGATTCAGAGTGCGCCCTTATGGCGAGCCCACTGGTAAAGGTGATTGGCTAGATCTTGGTATCCGTCGCGCACGCAGTCCAGGTGGAGTTAAACAAGGTGGTTGGAAAGTCGGACCGCACCAGGTAATTGGTGCAGTATTTATAGGTAGAAAAACTAATCCTCTCTTGGAAGATCAAACAAATCGTGAAGGTATCGTTGAGTCAGAAGCATTTTATGACATGCGAGCATTCTGCCTAAAAATCATTGATCGATTTGAATCGTATGCTCATCAAATAGCCAGAGAAGAAGATGACGGGTCTGACACTGAAGAGAAAAAGCTGCTCGCTAAAAAGGCTCTAGCTGACACCACAAAAGTTGTTGAAGAGCTTAAAGAGTCAATCTCTAATAATCTTCAACAAAATGTTGATACTGGAGAGCAGAAAGATATCAGCGTTAACCAACCCGAAACTCTAATGAGTAGAATTGCCGAGGTGGAATCTAGATTGGCAGAGGCCGCTGCACGATCAACCGAACTAGAAATCCATTTAGAAAAAAAGGCTGAGGAGTTAGAGCATGAGAAGGATACTTTAGCAAACCTGGCATCTTTGGGAATTCTCACTGTCTGCTTTGGCCATGAAGCAAAAGAGTTTACGAACCTTTCATTAGTTAACGCGAAAAACCTAAAAGACAGTTTTGAAAGAGGCATCTTCATGCTGACACCTCCTTATGACGAGGAGTTCTCAAACTGCCTAAAAACGATAATTTCTAGCACAGGCTTTGTGAGAAACTTTGCATCGTTTGCCTTGGGAAATATAAAGCCAGATAAGAGAAAGCGCAAAGCCGTCGATGTGGGCGACGTTGCATCAGGCGTATTCAAAGCCTTAAGCGTATCACTAGAAAGACAAAATATTGAGACAAGCGTTACTTGCCAAACCAAACGAAAAATTACTGCCTTTGAGATAGACCTAGAGAGTATTTTTGTCAACCTCATATCTAATTCTATATGGGCTCTTAAGAAGACGGCAGTAGGCGAACGTTTTATATCTGTTAATATTCATGAAAAAGATGATTACTTATCCATAAGCTTTGCTGATAGCGGGTTTGGGTTAGAGTCAGGAACAGAAGATCAAATCTTCCAGCCGATGTATAGCACTCGGCTGGATAGGAAAGGCGCTGTTGAGGGCACCGGCATGGGGCTTTCCATTGTCAAAAGTTTTGTAGACAATCACACGGGAGGGAATATTTCTGCGATTTCACAAGGGAGACTTGGTGGAGCAGAATTTACAATTAACATCCCATTAACCACATACAACAAGGCCTGACGCCATGGAAAAGAATGTCGTGCTATATATTGATGAGGAGCAAACTGCGCTCGACTCTTACGGCCGAGAACTAAGAAAAAATTTGCCGCAAGAGCTTGAAATAATTTGCGCATTACCTCAGCCAACCCTTCCTTTAATGCTCAAATTTATCTGCAGCATGCGTCAGAGAATCGCTTCCATTGTTGTAGATGAACACCTTGAGGTCGCAGGAACTGCTGATTATATAGGAAGTCAACTAGCAGATGCGTATAGACAGCTGGACGACAAAATCCCCATATACATTCTCAGCAATCATCCAGACGAAATAGATGAAAACCTAGAAAGTGTTGAGTACATATTAAGCAAAGATGACTTTGCTGATGGAGGTGCAGCGCTCGAGAGTGCCATTAAACGCATGGTTCGCCACATCAACGCTTACGAACAAATTTTAGATGAACGCGAACAGCGCTTCCTACACTTATTAAAGAGATATGTTTTATCTGACATTTCAACAGAAGAAGCATCTGAACTAAACGAGTTAAAGTTCTGGCGAGAAGTTCCCGCAGCTATTGAGGAGTCGACTATGACAATGGAACTCAAAAGAAAATTAGACGACCAGGAAGACACGCTAAACAAAATAGAAAAATTACTTTCGGGCAAATAATAAAATGTTCTATCCCATTCTCACTCGTCGCGCTAATTACACAACAAAAAACGACGGCACTTATTACGCAGATTACCATCATTACCTAACAGAAATAAAAGAAGATTGTCAAGAGCGATGTGTTTATTGTGACGCACTGCTTTCGGAGCATGGAAATGAAGGCTTTCACATCGACCATTTCAGGCCATACGCGCACTTTGTGGAACTCAAGAGCAATCCAAACAATTTAGTTTTAGCTTGCTCTAAATGCAATATCTGGAAATCAAAAAATTGGCCGACAGGCATGTACTTTCATGTGCACGCATCTCACGACGGCGCTATTGGGTTCATTGATCCTTTCTTGGAACCATTATCCAACTACTTCCGAGTAGATCAATCAGGAAAGCTTTTAACTACAGGAGCAGTTGCGGAATATATGCTCGAACTCCTGCACCTTAACAGAGAGTCAAGAATCCAGTTAAGGCGAAAGAGAGCTACGCTTCATAAAGCGATGCAGCTCAATGAAATTGTCGACAAAAAATTAAAAGACCTAGTAGATTACATGCAAAGCGATGACTTCGACCGTGATACCGCACGAAATATGGCCATCTCACTACGCGAAGTTAAGGACCTGTTAACTGATGCTTTAAATATGCTTCACAAAAGAGTTTCTTAGAGACTAAGGAGGAAAAGCGTGGTTTGCCGATAAACGCCATATAGTCGGTAAAGCCATCAGCCTATCACTATGCTCTTACTACCTAAGAAGACCCCGTAGCCGCTCCGCTCCCCAAGGAAGATCTTCTGTGAGAATCCATGCTCAGTGATCGCAGAATAAATGCATCTTTTGCTGCCTGATACGGATCTGGTCATCCTTGCAAATGCCACATGCCTCATCGCTCACGGCATCTAGCACGCTGTCCAGATCACTTTGTAACACCTCTTTCATCCCTCGCGGCATCCAAGACGATGCCAAAGTCAGTTTGTAACACCTCTTTCGGATGCCCCCCGCCTAAGTAAGAATTGGAGGAGGCGAACCAGAAAGCCATACCCCAAACCACCAGTACCTCAATGACAATCTCAAGCGCTGGGACTAGCTGGTAACCTAGCATTCCTCGGACTCATTTCCGATGCGCCTATATGAATTCGACGGCGAGCCCGCCTGTGCCCCGCAGCTCCCTGCCAACAATCCGACAGGCTCCTCGAGCATGCTCTGGGCTGCAATATTTAAAAATCGTCCGTTTGTCACTGCCCGGGTGGTAAGAATGGCCCGTGCCTCCTTGATGACCAGTTCCTTAATCCGCCACTTATCCGTTCTGACCTTTCGACGCCCTTTCATTTCGACCTCATCCGGGTGGTGCACTAAGTGCCGTCTCGTGACAATGGCAGCTCCTGTCACCCATGGCCACTTCTGAGCCATTGCAAGCGCTCTGGACGTTGCTTACTCCGTGGTCTATGTTGCAGTAGCAGCTCATAAGTTCGAATAATAAAAGCCGTTTCTTATAGGGAAATAAACATGACTGCAATGCCAGGGCACGAAGCTTTTCAAAACGCTTCCGTCGATGCAAATTACGTGTTTACGGTTGAAGCTGAAATTCAAAAGCTTGGCCTTGGCCTGCACAGCTCAGCGTCCTATGCCGATGCCAGGGACGCATTGGTTGCGACGATCGGTAATGTCTGCCATTTCACCGGTCACTACTCGGGCGCGAATCTTGAGCGCGTTCTCAGCAAGGTGGAAACAGCCACCACTGGCCATCGCGTCGTCGCTGTGCTGTTGATTCGATGCATTTCGATTGAAGGGTTATTGCCTCTCGATGACCCCCATGGTTTGGTCGACAGGAAGATCCTGAATATCATCGAAAGCCACGCGCCTGATCTGATGAGATTTGCCAAGATCGAAAAACAGCAGACCTATGAAAAACTGAATATTCTGCGTTCGCTCCATAGCACGGTATGTTCCAACTACACTCCCTTGGCCACGGTGTCTGGCTCACTTTCAGAGATCGCCAGCCAGAAAAACACCATACTGAAATGCCTCAGGCACAATTTGTTTTTAGGGTATATGCATCCCTTCAACATCGTGCCGATCAAAATAAAGCTTGAGTCGATATGCGAAGGGCTTGAGGCGCTATCCGCGAGCGGCGGGGCTGACTACAAGACGAATTTTGACGACACCGAGCGAGCCGTCTCCGAGGCGATGGCGTTGGTGCAGACCTGCCAGTCTTTTTTCACGGACGGGTTTGTCGGTCCATTCCTCATTGCAGTGAGTAACGCGCTGGAGGAGGTGAAAAGCTCTGCTTCGGAGAAATTCCGATCCACGATCGAGTCCTTGAGGTCTCCCCCGAAATGCGCGGAAAAAAAATACCCACTGCATCAGGTCGATCGCTACATAAACTTCACCCTGCCGATGGTCAACAAAGGCCCAAGCACAGCTGTCGATGTGGTGGTTGAAATCGACTGCGGGCTGGACTCCAACATTGCGCTTGAAAACGACCAGCTTTGTCTGGGAGACGTACCTCCGGGCAACTTCGCGATGTGTTTTGGTGGTTACGTCATCAAAGCATCGAAACACTTCGAGATAGCGATCGAGGTCAGTTGGGGAGAAGTCTTCGGTTCGAGGCAAAGCTGCATCTTCGAGGTGAAGATCGAAGGTCAGAACGAAACCGTGGACTGGGCTTCTTTGGAGTCTCTGGAGCCCTACAGCCTTGAGGTCGCAGAGGGCGACATGTTTGTGGGGCGGGTCGCCAAGGTGAAGGCGATAGCGAACAAGCTGCTAAAGCGCCCCATGACGTCCTCGTACATTACCGGCCAGAAGCGGATCGGCAAGACATCCCTAGCCAGGGCTGTGGCCAACTACCTCGTTCAGGAACACGAAGACTTTCACAGCCTGTACCTTGAATATGGCGAGTATTGTTCTGCCACCCCTCAAAAGACACTCAGGACGTTAGGGGAAAACATCTACTCGTTCCTGAGCGAGTTCCTTTCGGCGACCGAGATCACAACCCCTGATTTTTCCGAGTCGATCGCGGACCTGAATATTGCGGCCAAAAAGCTTGAGGCAAAATATCCCAATAGTCGATTTGTCATCATTCTGGATGAGTTCGACGAAATCCATCCTGAGCTGTACCGCTCTGGGCCACTGGCCGAAACCTTCTTCGCTAATCTGCGAACGCTTGCCGCCAGGAAGAATCTGGCGTTCATCCTGGTGGGCGGTGAGAAAATGCCGTTCATCATTGGCGCGCAAGGCGACCAGCTGAACAAATTCTCGCGTGAGCCTCTGGACTATTTTTCCCGGAGCTCCGAATGGACGGAGTATTTGGAGCTCATCAGCAAGCCTGTCGAGGGCATATTGAATTGGGATGCGGCGGCGATCAACGAACTCTTCACACTGACCCATGGCCACCCATATTACACAAAGCTGCTGTGCTCCAAGGTTGTAAGCGCAGCAGTTGCAGAGCGAGATACCGAGATTATTGCCCCAGACATTTCCAGAGGGTTGACGTTGCTCCTGCCGGAGCTCGATACCAACGCGTTTGCGCATCTGTGGAAGGACGGTATCAGTTTCGAACGTGATCTTGCCGAGGTCACCGAACTCAAGCGGCTCAGGTTGCTGGTCGGTATCGGACGATCGCTAAGAGAGCACAAGCGAAAAGAGGATGATGTCAAACAGCAGGCAGTGGGAGCGCACCTTCCAGAACATGAGATCACTCCGTTGCTCAGCGACTTTCAGCGCAGGGAAATTTTATACGAACGTAATGGCGAGCTGTTTTTTACGGTTCCCATATTCGAAGCATGGCTAACCGAATTCGGTCTAAGCAAGCTGATTACCAGCACGTTGGGAGATGAGCTTGAAGCTAGCATCAAGCAGGCGGAAGACAAGGCGCATGTTACCTCCACTGAGATTCAGCAACTGGTGACTACCTGGCCAACCTACCGCGCGCAAAAAATTAACGCTGAGCAGGTCAGGGCGTGGCTAGATCAGTTGCCGTTGATGCAAAACCAGAGGCTATTGTTCAAGACTTTGCAGCACATTAGATTCCTGTCACCTGTAGAAATTGAAGACCATCTAAAACTCGCACATGACCGCGTGGTGCGGCCGGCAATCGGTGCGCTGACGATAACCAGAAAAACCGACCGGCGCACGGACTTGTGGATCACCTACGTTGACGGAGCGGGGAAGAGCGGTCAACAGTACGCCCGCGAGTACGCTAAAGCCAACGCCATCTCCCTCACCTGCATACTTGATCATGCCGACCTGCTCAAGCGTCTAAACGGAATCCAGCGACGAGAAGAGGGGCCTCCCAAAGCCCTGATCGTCGTCGACGACGTGGTGGGCAGTGGCGAGACGCTCTCGAAAGGAGTCGCGGGGCTGGTAGGCCCCATCGCAGAGCAATTATCCTCGTTGAAAATTCCATTGCTGGCTATCGCGTTGGTATCTACAGAAGAGGGTGAGAAGAAGGTCACGGCTGCGCTCAGCAAATTTGATATCACCTCTCAGTTTTACCCCTGTGAAATCATGGCGAGCGAGTATTTCGCGTTTCCGAAATCAGGCATCGGATTCTGGAGCGATGCAGATGAAATGCACCGCGCCAAAGCTCTCTGCCAGGAACTGGGCGCTAAACTGTACAAGTCTCCGCTGGGCTTTCAGGACCAGGGTCTGCTGTTGGTATTGCCTGCCACGTGCCCGAACAACTCCTTGCCTGTCCTGTTCCGTGAAAAAGCGGGCGCAACGCCATGGGTGCCGTTATTTCCAAGACCGATCACCTGATTCACCCGAGATCTTGCTATGGGCGTCCTAATCGGCACCATTTGCCCAAACCGTACTGTCGCGATGGGCGCGCAGGTCGGAGAGATAAACACACCCGTGGCTGATCTCGGTAAAGCGGCAGCCACTTGCGATTAACTTTGCCGTTGATCCCGTGGTTGATGACGACGCTGGATAGCATAGCCCCCAGCAGCCACTCCTGAACAACCTGGACCTTGAACGGTTTGGGATAAGGGCTTCGTTGGCGCATGGACGTCCTCACGTTAAGGGCTATAGCGTCCGCTTCAATACGCGGACACCATCGCCTTTAATGTGGACTTCGGAAGGTGAATTGGAAGGACGCTTGCGTTTACTGCTGCATTTGAGCCGTTTTTTGTGCAATAAAACGTGGTTTTAGCTAACCCATTTATCAGTGGTGCATTTGAAGTGTGCTAAAGGGAAAAAGCCGGACCTTTAGAGGAAGTGATCGGTGCTTGGAGGGCATTAAGGCTTGGATGAGTGCGTTTTTGGACAGTTGTCCTGGGGTGCGTCATGAGTACTTGATGGGAGTCTTCGGGGCATTCAAGGGAATCTATAAGGTATTAGCGGTGCTATGGGGGTGCTAAGCGGGAATTAGAAGGGGCCTCGTCACCCCCGCTTTGGTCCAAAACAGCGAAAAAATGCCTTCAAGGCCCAAGGTCCGAAAAAAAGCTCCATCGCCCCTCGGGTGCACCGTTTGATACTAGCTTCTATCGGTTGCACCTGGTACTAGCCAAGGCATCCACATCAGCGGAAGCGTCCTATAAGTACATTGGCAGTACAGTCCCCAGTCGTACCCTCTTTTATGAAACTGGCAAAAACTCAGTGTTAACAGTTGGTTAGCCCTGTTGTACCTTTGCCTACCCTCGCCTAGACTTATATGGCCTCGGAGTGTCATTCGGTGACTCATAATCCCTTGGTCGTAGGTTCGAGTCCTACTGGGCCCACCACTTTGAAAGCCACGCACCGCGTGGCTTTCGTCGCTTCTAGGGCTTGGAAAACTCAAGCCGAAACAGTGCAAAAAAGTGGTTCCACCCAAGATTTGTCCAATCTCATTTTTCGACGGCTGAATTCTCGGCCACTTTTTCATCATGATCCTTCTCGAAAATGCCCGCTAAGGGTTTAACGAAACGACCTCTGCCATGTGTCCAGGGCTGAAGTGCGCGTACTGTTGAGTCATGGCCAAGGTCGAATGCCCAAGCACACGCTGCAGCGTCAGGATGTCGCCACCATTCATCATGTAGTGACTGGCGAAAGTATGGCGTAACACACCTAACGTCTCCAAAACCGACGCGCTCGATGTGTTATTAACGGGGAGTTGGCTTGCTGGCGATGAGGCCCGTGCAGACGTCAAATTCCCCGGGGCCTTACATCAAAGACCATTTGCATCTTAGTCACCGCGTGTAGAAAATCATCGTCTTTTTGCACGAATGGATACGCGCATGAAGTTTGAGAAGACCACGCAGTACAGGTCCGCGGAAGGGATCGTCTTCAATCTGTCTCAAATCACCCTCATGGAAAGCGACCGAGGTCGCCTGCGCGAGTTGCACTTTGGCGAAGCGAAACGCGCCCATTACCAAGTTAACGGCATGGTCGTCGATATGTACGACCGAATGCAGGCTCGAAACCTGCCATGCCTGCTGAAAGTCTGCATTTCCAATCCCCTCACCCGGCAGCAGGCCGATGCTATCAGCACTATGCGGGGCAACGTCGCCAAGGGAATTGCTGCGGCCTCAGGTGGCGTTGCCGGCAAGGTAGGTGCGTTGGGCGGGCCGCTCATTGGCTGGGCTTCAGGTGCAGTGGTGACGACAGGTGTCAACTGGTACCTCAAAGGGGCCCTGCCGAACCTGCATGCAGGTGACGTGCTGGTCAGCATCGAGGGAGAGGTCCATGGCGGGATTGGCCCACAGCGCTCTGTCGTGACGCTGGTCATCAAGGTCTGAGGAAGTGCACATGCCCTACATCATGCAAACTGTCGTCCTTCTGGTGCTGGGCGCGATCCTCGTTCAGTTTCTGAAACCATACCCGCTGCGCAAGTGGCTGGGTTTGGCCCTACTGGCAACGGGCTTGGTCAGCATCTTCAAGGTTGGTGAGCAGCAGGTGCTGGGCTTTGACCTGGAGCTGCTAGCACTGCTGGCCGTGCCGCTGGGCGTGGTGCTATTCCTGACGCGGCGGCGGTTCACGGAGGGGGACTGAAGCCCCGGCACGATTTCTCGGTGCCGTCTCTGACCCAAATCAGATGGGATAACAGTCGATCAACAGCGCGTTGATCGATGATCTTAGCGTTGGACCTTGCCGGCGGATTGGGGGTTACTTTGAACATACTGGTAACGCCTAACGTAGGTTAGATGCCGCCAAAATCACTGCTAAATGATGAATGGCGGCTGTAACGCAGGCCAGGCGCAGTCGTAAATGTGTAATACCACATTGACCAGCCTCGCGAACTCAGCGGGCGCGTCCTAATTCTGATCCTAGACAGCACGGATATAGCGCACATGAAAGGTCACCGCAATCGCCAACCTTTAAAGTCAGACTATAGGCATGCCCCAGGCCAAGCCGCGTTTTGCTTCTCGATCTGTGAATGGAACGTGGTTTGGAGCTGCGAGGCGAATTGCGAAACTCAAAGGCCGTAAAAACCGTACAACCACGCGACAGCACTCAGCTTGAGCCACTCACTCTGAATTACGCTCAACACCAAGTAATACGGGGCATCCAGCCATGCCAACCTACGTTCACCTAAGAACGCTTTCTCTAGGCATACCAGTTCGCCCAGCAACTCATAATGTCTTGGTCGTAGGTTCGAGTCCTACTGGGCCCACCAAACTTAAAAGCCGCGCAATGCGCGGCTTTTGTGTGTCTGGAAGCCTGTAATATGCTCCCCATCGCCGCCCATACCGGAGCACCCCTTGCCTGCCCTAGATGAAATCGACCGCCAACTAATAGCCGCCCTGCAAATCAACGCCCGCGAAAGCGTGGCCATGCTTGCCCGGCAGTTGGGCATCGCGCGCACCACGGTGACCTCACGCCTGGCGCGCCTGGAGAAAACCCAGGTGATCACCGGTTATGGTGTGCGTCTCGGCCAGCGGGTGGTGGACGGTGGTTTGCAGGCGTATGTGGGCATCACCGTGCAGGCACGCTCGGGTAAAGAAGTGTTGCGCAGACTGAGTGCCATGGCGCAGGTGCAACAGTTGTGCGCGGTCAGTGGAGAGTTCGATTACGTGGCCTGGCTGCGCACTGACTCGCCGGAGCAGTTGGACCAATTACTCGACCAAATAGGCAGTGTGGACGGCGTGGAGAAAACCACGACCTCAATCATCTTGAGTAACAAATTGGATCGCGGGCAGCCAATTTGACCACCAACTTCGTCATTACGACTAAAAACAGTCCAATCCGACGACACTTTGCGTCTTATTAACGAACGCTACGCTCCCTAAACTGGCTGCCATCTTTTCCTATACTCAGCGGGTCACGTCCGCCCAGTCGCCAGTAAGGTCAACCATGAGCATTCCGTCCAGCACCATCAGCAAGACCAATCGCCACCCTGCAGACGGTAAAAAACCCATCACCATCTTTGGCCCGGATTTTCCGTTTGCCTTTGATGATTGGATCGAGCACCCGGCCGGCCTGGGCAGCATTCCCGTCGCCAACCATGGCGCCGAAGTGGCGATCGTCGGTGCAGGGATCGCGGGCCTGGTTGCCGCCTACGAGCTGATGAAACTGGGTCTCAAGCCGGTGGTGTATGAAGCTTCGAAAATGGGCGGCCGCCTGCGCTCCCAAGCCTTCGAAGGCGCCGAAGGCATCATCGCCGAGCTGGGTGGCATGCGCTTCCCGGTGTCGTCCACCGCGTTCTACCACTACGTGGACAAACTCGGCCTGGAAACCAAACCCTTCCCCAACCCGCTGACGCCAGCCTCCGGCAGCACGGTGATTGACCTGGAAGGCCAGACTCACTACGCACAAAAACTGTCCGATCTTCCTGCGCTGTTTCAAGAAGTCGCCGACGCCTGGGCCGACGCCTTGGAAGCCGGCTCGCAGTTCGGCGATATCCAGCAAGCCATCCGCGACCGTGACGTGCCACGCCTCAAAGAGCTGTGGAATAAGCTGGTGCCACTGTGGGACGACCGCACCTTCTACGACTTCGTTGCCACGTCGAAGGCTTTCGCCAAGTTGTCGTTTCACCATCGCGAAGTATTCGGCCAGGTCGGTTTCGGCACTGGCGGCTGGGATTCGGACTTCCCCAACTCGATGTTGGAAATCTTCCGCGTGGTGATGACCAACTGCGACGATCACCAACACTTGGTCGTCGGCGGCGTGGCCCAGGTGCCGATGGGCATTTGGCGCCATGTGCCGGAGCGTTGCGCCCACTGGCCGGCCGGCACTAGCCTCAGTTCGTTGCACCGTGGTGCGCCGCGGGCCGGGGTGAAACGCATCGCCCATGCCGCCGACGGCCGCTTTGCCGTCACCGACAACTACGGCGACACCCGCGAATACGCCGCCGTGCTGACCACCTGCCAAAGCTGGCTGCTGACCACCCAGATCGAATGCGACGAAACCCTGTTCTCGCAAAAGATGTGGATGGCCCTGGACCGCACCCGCTACATGCAGTCATCAAAAACGTTCGTGATGGTTGACCGCCCGTTCTGGAAAGACAAAGACCCGGAAACCGGCCGCGACCTGATGAGCATGACCCTCACGGATCGCCTGACCCGTGGCACTTATCTGTTCGACAATGGTGACGATAAGCCGGGGGTGATTTGCCTGTCTTACTCGTGGATGAGCGATGCACTGAAGATGCTGCCGCAGCCCATCGATAAACGCGTGAAACTGGCCCTCGACGCGCTGAACAAGATCTACCCGAAAGTCGACATCAAGGCGCGCATCATCGGCGACCCGATCACGGTGTCCTGGGAAGCCGACCCGCATTTCCTCGGCGCCTTCAAAGGTGCATTGCCCGGCCACTATCGCTATAACCAGCGTATGTATGCGCACTTCATGCAGAAGGACATGCCCGCCGAGCAACGTGGGATTTTTATCGCAGGTGACGACGTTTCCTGGACCCCGGCCTGGGTCGAAGGCGCAGTGCAAACCTCATTGAACGCGGTATGGGGCATCATGACCCACTTCGGCGGCAGTACTCATCCGGAGAACCCAGGGCCGGGTGATGTGTTCGACGAAATCGGGCCGATCGCCCTGGCCGAATAAGGAGCTGAGCATGCGTGTTGCCCTTTACCAATGCCCACCACTGCCGCTGGACGTGGCCGGCAACCTCAAGCGCCTGCACCAACTGGCCCATGAAGCGTGCGGCGCCGATGTGCTGGTGCTGCCGGAGATGTTTCTCAGCGGCTACAACATCGGCGCTGAAGCGGTTGGCGCGTTAGCTGAAGCGCAAGACGGGCCATCCGCACAGGCGATTGCCGAACTGGCCAAAGGCGCCGGGCTGGCCATTCTGTACGGTTACCCGGAACGTGCCGAGGACGGCCAGCTCTACAACGCCGTGCAGTTGATCGACGCCCACGGCCAGCGCCTGTGCAACTACCGCAAGACGCATCTGTTTGGCGATCTGGACCACTCGATGTTCAGTGCCGGTGACGACGATTTCCCGCTGGTGGAACTCAATGGTTGGAAGCTTGGCTTCCTGATCTGCTACGACCTGGAGTTCCCGGAAAACACCCGGCGCCTGGCCCTTGCCGGTGCCGACTTGATCCTGGTGCCCACCGCCAATATGGTGCCGTTCGACTTTGTGGCCGATGTCACCGTGCGGGCGCGGGCCTTCGAGAACCAATGCTATGTGGCCTACGCCAATTACTGCGGGCACGAAGGCGAGATCCTGTACTGCGGGCAAAGTAGCATCGCTGCACCGAACGGCGAGCGTATAGCCCAGGCTGGCCTGGATGAAGCCTTGATTGTCGGTACGCTGGAGCGCCAATCGATCATCAATGCGCGCGCCGCCAATCACTATCTGCATGACCGCCGCCCCGAGTTGTACGGCGCGCTGTACAAGCCCTGACCCGACGGGTTGGGTAGCGGTTTGTTAATATAGCCACTTCCTATGTTTCGGAAGTGCCCATGCCTGCGCCGGCCCACCCTCATCACCTTCACCTGACCCTGGCCAATGGCTTGCGGGTTTCCTTGCATCATGCCCCGCGTTTGAAGCGTTGCGCTGCCGTTTTGCGGGTGTCGGCCGGCAGCCATGACGTGCCATTGGCCTGGCCGGGGTTGGCTCACTTTCTGGAACATTTGTTGTTTCTCGGCACCGAGCGTTTTCCCACCACAGAGGGGTTGATGGCCTACGTGCAGCGTCATGGGGGCCAAGTCAATGCGCGCACCCGTGAGCGCACCACGGCGTTCTTCTTTGAGCTGCCGGCGTCAACGTTTACGAGTGGCCTGGAGCGCTTGGCCGACATGCTGTCCCATCCACGCCTGGCGCTGGAGGATCAGCTACGCGAGCGCGAGGTGTTGCACGCAGAGTTTGTCGCCTGGTCCCAGGATGTCGGGGCGCAGCAACAAGTCGCGTTGCTGCAAGGCCTGGCCGCAGACCATCCGCTGCGGGGTTTTCATGCGGGCAACCGCGACAGCTTGCCGGTGGAGCGTGAGGCATTTCAGCAGGCATTGCGGGAGTTCCACGCGCATTTCTATCAGAGCGGGCAGATGACGCTGAGCCTGGCCGGCCCACTGTCGCTGGATGAACTGCAAAGCCTGGCACAGCAGTTCAGTGAGCAACTGACCTCAGGACCTCTACGCCCACAATCTGCGCCACCGGCTTTGATGAAGGGTGAAGCGCGGAGCTATCAGCACATCGCCAATGACCACCTGCACCACGTCATCACTTGTGACGCGCCGCGTGAAGCACTGGATTTTCTCTGTGCCTGGCTGAATGCCTCGGCACCCGGCGGCTTGCTGGCTGAACTGAAAGCGCGGCAACTGGCCAGTGCACTGCAGGCGTCGGTGCTTTATCACTTCGCCGGGCAAGCTGTGTTGGATATCGACGTCACGCTCAGCGCCCAAGATAAGTCGGCTACGCAGATAGAGGCGTTGCTGCACGATTGGCTGAGCTTTTTCGCACAGCGCGATTGGACTTCACTACGGGAAGAGTTCGCGCTGTTGGCCGTTCGTCAACGACAGGTCCAAGGCGCGCTGGCCTTGGCCAGACACGACAGCCAGGCTCTTTCGGAACAGGATGTCGTCGCCCTCAAAGCCATGCTTGGTTCGCTGCGGCTGCCACCCTCCGCGCACACTTGGCAACTGCCGCCGAACAACCCGTTCCTACGACCATCAGTCAAGGAAGAACGCGCCGGCCTGATTCGCGGCCAGACCAGCGCACACCGGGGGTTGCGCACCTTCGCCCAGGATCGCTCCCGCGGACGTCGGGAGGTGTCGGCATTGAACTTCAGCCAGGCGCTGGCGGATGACAGTGGTGAAGGTGCACTGTATTTGCAATGGCAGTCGGCCCCCACCGGCCTGGAGAGCGCATTGCAGGCGTTGCGTGAAAATGCGCGTCAGGCGGGTGTCGAATTGTCGTTCGAAAGCCTGGGCAATGACGCGCTGGTAAAAATGATAGGGCTGCTGGAACCCATACCCTCCGTGCTGGACGTGTTGGCGCAGAGTCTGATTCAACCGCAAGAGGCGCAACCTGCCTCACCGCCGATGATCGCCATTCGGGAGTTGCTCAAGGCCCTGCCCGCTTGCTGCACCGTTATCACGCCTCGTTCTGAATCGTGGGCCACCGCATGTTGGCAAGGCCTGGGACTGGGGTTTCCTGCCGCGTATGAGGCCGCTGTCAAAGCAGCAGCCGCCCGACTGCCCGGGCAACCCGCAAACATAAATCACAGGGTGCCATCCCTCAGCGGCCAACGTATCTGGCATGAAGTGAAAACCGACTCCAACGACGCCGCCCTGCTGCTTTTTTGCCCAACACCCGGTCAATCCCTGGCGGACGAGGCCGCGTGGCGACTGCTCGGCCATCTGCTCCAAGGGCCGTTCTACCAAAAGCTACGGGTAGAACTGCAAATCGGCTACGCCGTGTTCAGCGCCATCCGGCAGATAAACGGCCAGACCGGCCTGCTACTCGGCGTACAGTCCCCCAGCGTTACCCTGGAAGGCATCGCCGATCACCTGCAAACCTTCCTGGCGCAACTGCCAGCACTGATCAATGGCTGCGACGACCTCGGCAACCTGGATCTGGCGCAACAATTTTCAGCGCAGGCACTGCCCAATGCTCAAGCTGCCGACCTGCTCTGGCACGCACATCTGGCTGGCCATCCGTCGGGTTATCTGGAACAACTGCAATCCCGGATCCAAGCCTGTAGCCTCGAAGCGTTGCAACTGGCCGCCCAGCAATTGAACGACGCCACAGGCGGCTGGCGCTGCGTCGCCAACGGCGCGCGCATTTCGGCTACCTGGCAAGCGGCAGACTGATCATTGCCGCCCTTGCAAAAGGCTTTTTCCACCAAGACAGCGCTAACTTTAAAATAATTGCGTAACATTCCCACGCATACCTGTGAACATCTCCGACTGGAGGTGGACTATATGTATTACTTGGTAGTGAACGTCCCATCCCTTCGTAGGAGTAAGAACATGACTTGGTCCAAACCTGCTTACACTGATCTGCGCATCGGTTTCGAAGTCACCATGTACTTCGCCAGCCGTTAATCCGCTGGGTAATACAACGCCTCGGTTCGCCCGGGGCGTTTTTGTTTTGAGCTTGATGGAGCGACCATGTTTGTCCAGATTTTAGGTTCCGCCGCCGGCGGTGGTTTCCCGCAGTGGAACTGCAACTGCGTGAACTGCGCTGGTTTGCGCGATGGCAGCCTGCGGGCGCAAGCGCGTACCCAGTCATCCATCGCGATCTCCGACGATGGTGTGAACTGGGTGCTGTGCAATGCCTCGCCGGATATCCGCGCGCAACTCCAGGGTTTTGCGCCGATGCAACCGGGCCGCGCCCTGCGTGACACCGGCATCAGCGCGATCATCCTGATGGACAGCCAGATCGACCACACCACCGGCCTGTTGAGCCTGCGCGAGGGTTGCCCGCACCAGGTGTGGTGCACCGACATGGTCCATGAAGACCTGAGCACCGGCTTCCCGCTGTTCGCCATGCTGACCCACTGGAACGGCGGCCTGGCCTGGAACCGCATCGACCTGGACGCCAGCTTCAGCATCCCGGCCTGCCCCAACCTGCGTTTCACCCCTCTGCCACTGCGCAGCGCCGCACCGCCTTATTCGCCACACCGTTTCGACCCGCACCCCGGTGACAATATCGGCCTGATCGTCGAAGACCTGCGCACCGGCGGCAAGCTGTTCTACGCCCCGGGCCTGGGCAAGGTCGACGCGCCGTTGCTGGAGATCATGGCCGGCAGCGACTGCCTGCTGGTGGACGGCACGATGTGGGATGACGATGAAATGCAGCGCCGTGGCGTCGGCACCCGCACCGGCCGCGAGATGGGCCACCTGGCACAGAACGGCCCCGGTGGCATGCTCGAGGTGCTGGAGCAATTGCCCGAGCAGCGCAAGGTGCTTATCCATATCAACAACACCAACCCGATCCTTGATGAAGACTCCCCCGAGCGAGCGGAATTGGTGCGGCGCAATGTCGAAGTGGCTTACGACGGCATGAGCATTGAATTGTAGGAGCAGACAATATGACTGACGCACCGCTAACGCCCGCCGAATTTGAAGCAGCCCTGCGCGCCAAGGGCGCCTTCTACCATATCCATCACCCGTATCACGTGGCGATGTACGAAGGCCGTGCCACCCGTGAACAAATCCAGGGCTGGGTCGCCAACCGTTTCTACTATCAGGTGAACATCCCGCTGAAGGACGCTGCGATCCTGGCCAACTGCCCGGACCGTGAAATACGTCGCGAGTGGATCCAGCGCCTGCTCGACCACGATGGCGCCCCCGGTGAAGACGGCGGCATCGAAGCCTGGCTGCGTCTGGGCCAGGCGGTCGGCCTCGACCCGGACCAACTGCGCTCCCAGGAACTGGTGTTGCCCGGCGTGCGTTTTGCGGTGGATGCCTACGTCAACTTTGCCCGCCGCGCCAGTTGGCAGGAAGCCGCCAGCAGCTCGTTGACCGAGCTGTTCGCGCCGCAGATCCACCAGTCGCGCCTCGACAGCTGGCCGCAGCATTACCCGTGGATCGACCCGGCGGGTTATGAGTATTTCCGCACCCGCCTGGGCCAGGCCCGGCGCGATGTGGAGCACGGGTTGGCGATCACCCTGCAGCACTACACCACCCGTGACGGCCAAGAGCGCATGCTGGAAATTCTCCAGTTCAAACTGGACATCCTGTGGAGCATGCTGGATGCCATGAGCATGGCCTATGAACTCAAACGCCCGCCGTATCACAGCGTGACCGAGCAGCGGGTGTGGCATAAAGGGATCACCCTATGAGCGTTGATCGCAGCAAAAAACCCACCTGGCGCCAGGGCTATCGTTACCAGTACGAGCCTGCGCAAAAAGGCCATGTGCTGCTGTATCCCGAGGGCATGATCAAGCTCAACGACAGCGCCGCACTGATTGGTGGTTTGATCGACGGCGAGCGCGACGTGGCCGCGATCATCGCCGAGCTGGATAAACAATTCCCCGGCGTACCCGAGCTCGGCGAAGACATTGAGCAATTCATGGAGGTCGCCCGTGCTGAGCACTGGATCACCCTTGCCTGAAAAGCCAGCCATCGGCCTGCCGCTTTGGCTGCTGGCCGAGCTGACTTACCGCTGCCCGTTGCAGTGCCCGTATTGCTCCAACCCGCTGGATTTTGCCGAACAGGGCAAGGAGCTGAGTACTGAGCAGTGGATCAAGGTGTTTCGTGAAGCTCGCGAGATGGGCGCCGCGCAATTGGGGTTTTCCGGCGGTGAGCCGCTGGTGCGCCAGGACCTCGCCGAGCTGATCGCCGAGGCGCGCAAGTTGGGTTTCTATACCAACCTGATCACTTCCGGCATCGGCTTGACCGAGCAGAAAATCAGCGATTTCAAGAAGGCTGGCCTGGACCATATCCAGATCAGTTTCCAGGCCAGCGACGAACAGGTGAACAACCTGCTGGCCGGCTCGAAAAAAGCTTTCGCGCAAAAACTGGAAATGGCCCGTGCGGTGAAAGCCCACGGCTACCCGATGGTGCTGAACTTCGTCACCCATCGGCACAACATCGACAAGATCGACCGCATCATTGAGCTGTGCATTGCGTTGGAAGCGGACTTTGTCGAACTCGCCACCTGCCAGTTCTACGGCTGGGCGCAGCTCAATCGTGTGGGGTTGCTGCCGACCCGGGAACAACTGGTACGCGCCGAACGCATCACCAACGAATACCGCGCCAAACTGGAAGCCGAAGGCCACCCGTGCAAGCTGATTTTCGTCACCCCGGACTACTACGAAGAGCGCCCCAAAGCCTGCATGAACGGCTGGGGCAGTATCTTTCTTACCGTGACACCAGACGGCACCGCCCTGCCCTGCCACGGCGCCCGACAGATGCCCGTACAGTTTCCCAATGTGCGCGACCACAGCATGCAGCACATCTGGTACGACTCGTTCGGCTTCAACCGCTTTCGCGGCTACGACTGGATGCCCGAGCCGTGCCGTTCCTGCGATGAGAAAGAGAAAGACTTCGGCGGCTGCCGTTGCCAGGCCTTCATGCTCACGGGGGATGCGAGCAATGCCGACCCGGTGTGCAGCAAGTCCGAGCAGCACGGCATCATCCTGCAGGCGCGGGAAGAAGCCGAACACGCCACCCAGACCATCGAGCAACTGGCCTTTCGCAATGAGCGCAACTCACGGCTCATCGCAAAAGGCTGACGGCCTCAGCGCTTGGCGATGATGTACACCGCGTGAATAACGCCTGGGAAGTAACCGCACAGGGTCAGCAAGATGTTCAGCCAGAACGCGCCGCCGAGGCCCACTTGCAGGAACACACCCAGTGGCGGCAGCAGAATGGCGATGATGATTCGAATGAAATCCATAGGGTCAGCTCCAGAAAATCGGCTCGTGCGAGCCGTGTAGCTAATCGACCTTGGGCGTTCGTGAGGGTTCAGTGGGATCTGGCGTTGGGCCATCCAGACAAAAAAACGCCCCCAGCCAAAAGAATCAGGCCGGAGGCGTCGCGTAGACCGCGAGACGGTTCAGGAATAGGGGTTAAACGGCGATGCCCTTGCGGCATTGCAACTGCTCGGTACGCACCCGGGAAAAGGCACGGGCCAGGCGCAGGAGCATTTCGTCGATGTTACTTTTGCTCACCGTCAGGGCCGGGGTGAAACGCAGGCAGTTGGGTTGTGGGGCGTTGAGGATCAGGCCTTCATGCAAGGCCGCTTTTACCACCGCATCCGCAGAATCATCCGACAGCGTCAGGCCCCACATCAGGCCGTGGCCGCGCAGTTGGCCATGGTCGTAGCGATAGGCTAGGCGTGTCAGGCCTTCGCCGAGGTAAAAGCCGGACTCACGCACCTGCTCCAGAAAGCCGTGGTCCAGTACCGTATCGAGTACCGCCAGCCCGGCCGATGCCATCAACGCATTGCCATGATGGGTGCCTTCCAGTTCGCCCACCTCAAAACAGCAGGCTTTACCGCGTGCCAGCAGCGCGGCGAGAGGCACGCCGCCGCCCAGGCCTTTGCCGAGAGTGATGATGTCCGCACGTACGCCGTACTGTTGTTCGGCGAGCAAGGTGCCGCAGCGGCCTATGCCGGTTTGCACCTCGTCGAGGATCAGCAGGATCCCCAACTCGCGACAAAGCCTCTCGACCCCTTTGAGGTAGTGCTCCGTCGCAGGGATCACCCCGGCTTCGCCCTGGATCGGCTCGAGCAGGATGGCGACGGTTTGCGCATCGACTGCCGCATGCAGGGCCGGCAGGTCGTTGAAGGGTACGTGGCTGAAGCCTGGCAACTGTGGTTCAAAACGGTTTTCAACAGTGCCCGCCGACGCCGACATCGCCGCAAAGCTGCGACCATGGCAACCACCGCTCGCGCTGATGATGCGGTAGGCGCCACCGCGATGCAGTTGGCCCCATTTGCGCGCCAATTTGATCGCGGCTTCAACGGCTTCCGCACCGCTGTTCAGCAGATACGCCTGGTCACTGCCGGTACGATGGCACAAGCGTTCGGCGAGGTTGAGTTGAGCGCGGTTGTACAGGCCGCTCCCCGGGTTGATCAGCGCCTGGGTCTGGTCGGCCAGCGCCTTGATCAACACCTGCGGGCTGTGGCCTAGGCTGTTGGCCGCGTTGCCCTGGCTGAAATCCAGGTAGGCACGGTCGTCACTGTCCCACAGCCAGGAACCCTGGCCGCGCGCAAATACTTGCGGCGATCGCCTTAGGGAGGGCATCAGGGATTCACTGGAAGGATTATCCCTGGGCGTCTCCAGCATCAAATCATCCAGGCTCGGCGCAGGGCGACGAAACAGATTCATAGCTCACCCCCAATAGCAACCGGAGGTTGATCGGTACAACGTGCCGATACGGCCTGGAGGTTTTTTGTCTTGCCTATGTAAACGCTATCAACATCAACGCTGTTCATTGCCCGATCCGGCCCTGTAAGCCCTGCGAATAGGCGCTAGACTAGGCGTCTCAAGGGCCAACGGCCATTTCGATTTTCCAGCTTTTTCGATAAGTAAGCCTTATGGATTTCAAGCAACTGCGTTATTTCGTCGCGGTGTATGAGGAAGGCCACGTAGGCCGTGCTGCGGAGCGCTTGTCGATCTCCCAACCGGCGCTGTCCCAGCAGATTCGCCACTTGGAACAGAACCTCGACGTGAGCCTGTTCGAGCGCAGCAGCAAGCGCCTGCTGCCCACCCTGGCTGCCCACACGTTGTACAACCATGCTCTGCCGCTGATCGATGGCATGCAGCAAGCCGTGGAGGCGTTGCGTAACTTCAAGGGCCAGGCGATGCGCACCTTGGCCATTGGCGTGCTGCAAACCGTGCACACCAGCCTGGTGCCGCAGATGCTCGAGCGCGTGCGCAAGGCCCAGCCGCACTTGGTGGTGCAGATCTACGAGTTGACCGGGATTGAGATTGAACGGCGATTGCTCAACGGTTCGCTGGACATCGGTATCAGCTACTTGCCGCCCCGCCAGCCGGGGCTGCACGGCGTGTTGTTGTATGAAGACGAATTGAAGGTGGTCATCCCGGAGGATCATCCCCTGCGCGAATTCAAGAAGGTCTCGCTGAAGCAGGCGGCGGAGTTACCCATGTTGCTGCTGGGCGAGGAGTTCCAGGTCAGGCAGATCTGGCAGGGCCAACTGGCCAACCTCGGCCGTCGCCCGCAAGTGCAGGCCGAGCTCAATACCATGGTGGGGATTCTCGACAGCTTGCCTCACACAAAGCTGGCGACAGTACTGCCGGGGCGCTCCCAGGACGAACACAATAGCCAGGCGCTGTTGTGGAAACCCTTGAGTGAACCCAGGGTGGCGCTGAAAGTGGGCTTGGTGTGCCGCGACGTGCAGCGCCAGCAGGCGACGGTTGCGTTGCTGCGCACCTTGCTGGAAGACGTGATGAATGCGCCGCAGGCACCGGCATGACTTTTTCGCAGGCAAAAGAAAACCCCGCCTAAGCGGGGCTTTGCAGACTGTTTCCCTGACATCCATTTCACTCCGCCGTCCTGGCAGAATCCTACGTGTCCGTGTTGTTTCTTTGCGCTTCCTGCGCGACGTCCATGTGAAGTAGATTAGCCGTGGATCCAATATGGCGATAGAGGGCGAATAGCAGCACGTCATGTAAGAGAATGCTTACACGCCCTCCAATCCCTTAGAACAGGGCTTCATCCAGCAGAAACAGCGATTCGCTGCCGGCTTTTACCGACGCACTCAGCGAATGGATACGTGGCAACAGGCGCGCAAAGTAGAAGCGCGCGGTGCCCAGCTTGCTGGCGTAGAAGTCTTCTTCAGCCTCCTTGCCCAGCGCCGCCTTGGCCATGCGCGCCCACATATAGCCGTAGGCCATGTATCCAAATGCATGCAAATACTCAACGGACGCCGCGCCGATTTCATTCGGGTCTGTCTTGGCGCGATCCAGCACCCAAGCGGTCAGTTCATCCAGGTCATCCACCGCCGCACTTAGCGGTTTGGTGAATTCAGCCAGCTCGGCACCGGCCGAGGCAATGAACGCGCGGATCTCATCGGCAAACAAGGTGTAGAACGCCCCGCCGCTGCCGACGATCTTGCGCCCCATCAGGTCCAGCGCCTGGATGCCGTTGGTGCCTTCGTAGATCTGAGTGATGCGCACATCGCGCACCAGTTGCTCCTGGCCCCACTCGCGAATGTAGCCGTGGCCGCCAAACACTTGCTGGCCGAGCACCGTGGTTTCAAGGCCCAGGTCGCTCAAGAACGCCTTGGCCACTGGGGTCAGCAACGCCACCAGGTTATCCGCACGTTCGCGGGCAGCGGCATCGTCGCTGAACTTGGCGATATCCAGTTGCGTCGCCACGTAGGTGGAGAAGGCACGGCCGCCTTCGTTCGCGGCCTTCATGGTCAGCAGCATCCGGCGCACGTCCGGGTGCACGATGATCGGGTCAGCCACTTTTTCCTTGGCCTGCGCGCCGGTCGGCGCACGGCTTTGCAAGCGGTCACGTGCGTATTCAATGGCGTTCTGGTAAGAGCGCTCGCCGGACGCCAGGCCCTGGATACCCACACCCAAGCGCTCATAGTTCATCATGGTGAACATCGCCGCCAAACCACGGTTCGGCTCGCCCACCAGATAACCCGCGGCTTCGTCGAAGTTCATCACACAGGTCGCGGACGCCTGGATCCCCATCTTATGCTCGATCGAGCCACAGCTCACCGGGTTGCGTGCGCCCAGGCTGCCGTCGGCATTCACCATGAACTTCGGCACCAGGAACAGCGAAATCCCCTTGGGACCGGCCGGCGCATCCGGCAGCTTGGCAAGCACCAAGTGGATGATGTTGTCGGTGAGGTCGTGTTCGCCACCGGTGATAAAGATCTTGGTCCCGCTGACTTTGTAGGAACCGTCCGCCTGCGGCTCAGCCTTGGTACGGATCATCCCCAAGTCGGTACCGGCATGGGACTCGGTCAGGCACATGGAGCCTGCCCATTCACCGGAATACATCTTCGGCAGGTAGGCGGCCTTGAGTGCTTCGCTGGCGTGCGTGGCAATCGACACGCAGGCGCCGGAGGTCAGCATCGGGTACAAACCGAATGCCAGGCTCGACGAGTTGATCATCTCTTCGACCTGGGCTGACACAGCCTTGGGCATGCCCATGCCACCGAAGGCAGGGTCGCCACCTACGCCAACCCAACCGCCTTCGGCGTAGGTTTTGTAGGCCTGCGGGAAACCGTCCGGCGTAAACACCGCAGTGTTGTCCCAGCGGCAACCTTGTTCATCGCCACTGCGGCTGAGCGGGGCGATGGATTTGGCAGTGACCTTGCCGGCTTCTTCGAGGATGGCCTCTACGGTTTCGGCGTCAACGGTGTCTGCCAATGCCGGCAATTGGGCCCACGTGTCGGCGACCTCAAAGACTTCGTTGAGGACGAAGCGCATATCACGCAGCGGCGCTTTGTAATCAGCCATGGCAAACCTCGTAAGAACGTGAAAGTGATTCGGTAGGATCGGTTTTACAGGCTCCGAGTGTACCCGAACAACTTTTCAGACACATAGGGTCCACTTGTGACTGATAGGTATTTTTAAGTCATCACAGCGAAAATGCCTCCGCGGGCAGACTCATCAGGCATTCGCTGCCCGCTTCCACAGCCGCGCGGTGGGTGGCGGTACGCGGCAGCAGGCGCTTGAAGTAGAAGTCGCAAGTGGCCAGCTTGGCCTTGGCGAAATCAGCGTCTTGCTGGTCAAGGGCAGCAATCGCCATGCGCAGCCACAGGTAAGCGAGCACCACGTAACCGCTGTACATCAAGTAATCCACTGCCGCCGCACCGACTTCATCGGGGTTCTTCATCGCGGCCATACCGACCTGGGTGGTCAGTTCACCCCATTCACCGTTCAGTTGATTGAGCTGCGCTACATAGGCCCTGAGTTGCGGATGCTCGGCCTGCGCGGCGCAGAACTTGTGCACGATTTTGGTAAACCCGCGCAGCAACTTGCCCTGGCTGCCCAGCACCTTGCGCCCCAGCAAGTCGAGGGCCTGGATACCGTTGGTGCCTTCATAGATCGGCGCAATCCGAGCATCCCGGGCCAGTTGCTCCATGCCCCATTCGCGAATATAGCCGTGGCCACCGAAGACCTGCATGCCATGGTTGGCCACCTCCAGCCCGGTATCGGTCATAAAGGCTTTGCACAGTGGCGTGAGGAAAGCCAGCAGGTCTTCGGCGTCCTGGCGTTGGCCGGCGTCGCTGCTCAGGTGCGCGGTGTCGAGCAGTTGCGCGGTGAAGTAGGCCAGCGCGCGGTTGCCTTCGTTGAAGGCTTTCATGGTCAGCAACATGCGGCGCACGTCGGGGTGCACGATGATAGGGTCGGCAGCTTTTTCCGGAGCCTTGGCGCCGGTCAGCGAGCGCATTTGCAGGCGATCGTTGGCGTACTTGATCGCCCCCTGGAAGCTTGCCTCGCCGCTGCACAGGCCCTGCATGCCGGTGCCCAGGCGCGCATGGTTCATCATGGTGAACATGCAGTTGAGGCCTTTGTTCGCCTCGCCGATCAGGAAACCTCTGGCACCGTCAAAGTTGAGCACACAGGTAGCCGAGGCCTTGATGCCCATCTTGTGCTCGATAGAGCCGCAGTGCACCGCGTTGCGCTCGCCGGAATCGGCATGGAACTTGGGCACGATAAACAGCGAGATGCCCTTGGTGCCCGCCGGCGCATCCGGCAGCTTGGCCAGCACCAGGTGGATAATGTTGGTACTCATGTCGTGTTCGCCGGCAGAGATGAAGATCTTGCTGCCGGTGACCGCATAGCTGCCATCCGCCTGAGGCACGGCACGGGTCTTGATCAGGCCCAGGTCGGTGCCGCAATGGGCTTCGGTGAGGCACATGGTGCCGGTCCATTCGCCGGCGGTGAGTTTGCTCAGGAACGTATCTTTTTGCTCGGCGGTGCCATGGGCGTGGATCGCCGACATTGCGCCGTGGGTCAGCCCTGGGTACATGCCCCAGGAGGTATTGCTGGAGCCGATCATTTCGCTGAGCACCAGACCAAGTGACTGCGGCAAGCCCTGGCCGCCAAAGGCCGGGTCCGCCGCCACGCCGTGCCATCCGCCTTCAACGTACTGGGCGAACGCTTCCTTGAAACCCTTGGGCGTGGTGACGACGCCATTGTCGAAATGGCAGCCTTCTTCATCACCGCTACGGTTGAGCGGCGACAGCACGTTCTCGCAAAATTTGGCGCCTTCTTCGAGGATCGCATTGACCATGTCCGGGCTGGCGTCGGTTGCACCCAACGCGGCGTAGTGGCCGTGAAAATCAAATACGTTGTCGATCAGAAAGCGCATGTCGCGCAGGGGAGCTTTGTAGTCAGGCATGGCGATGTCTCCGGCAGCAGATGGTTTAACCCTACTGCCGGCCACGGCTCTCGACAATCACTGTAGGGCTGCTGAATACAGCACCATTACTCAACCGGCAGCGCTTTCCCGCACAGCGCCACGGCGGGTCTGGCCAGCGGCGACCACACAGTTACGCCCGGCGCCCTTGGCGGCGTACAGCGCCTGGTCGGCAGACTTGAGGACTTCCTCCGGTGTGCGCTGCTCAGCCTGGCGTTCGGCCACGCCGATACTGATGGTCACCGAAACACTCGATGCGCCACTGCCCGCCCGTCGCTGGCGGCCTTGGTGGTCGTCCTGAGGGCGGTCCAGGTTGCGTAATTTGATAGCGTAATCGGCGATGATTACGCGGATTTCTTCCAGGTGCGGCAAGCATTCTTCCACCGTCTTGCCGGCGAACACCACGGCGAACTCTTCACCGCCATACCGGTAAGCGCGCCCGCCGCCGTTGACCTTCGACAGCTTGCTCGCCACCAAACGCAGCACCTGGTCGCCGACGTCATGGCCATGGGTATCGTTGAAGCGCTTGAAGTGGTCGACGTCGCTCATCGCCAGCACGTAGTTGCGGCCCAACCGCTGCATACGCTCGTTCAGCGCGCGTCGTCCCGGCAAGCCGGTCAGCTCATCGCGGAAGGCCATTTGATAGGCCTCGTGGGCGACGCCGGCGGCGATCATCAGCATCACCTGGCTGCACATGATATTCAGGGTGAACGGCAGGATGAACGTCTGCGGCAACATCCAGAACAACCCCAGCAAACCCACCAGTTGCGCGGCGTGCAGCGGGCGCGGCTGGTACCAGTATTGCGCGGCCAGGGTCAGGAAGCCGATCAGGAACATCGGATAAGACAGTTGGATCAGGCTCATCCAGGCGCCATGCAGCACTGGCCAGCGAATCTCCGCCAACCAGTTCAGCACCGCCACGGGGAAACTCTGCTCGAGTGCCAGCGCCACGCTGCCTATTGCCAGCAACACTGCGCCACGGGCGACGAAATCACGGAACAGGTGGGTCTTCTCCTGCCACAGCGCGTAAATGCTGAACAACAACGGCAACAACAGGCAGCACAGGTGAAACACCACCGCCGCGTCTTCGCGCACGCGGCCGTTGTCGCGGTAGAAGTCGGTCTGGGTATCGAGCAGGAAGTAGGCGATATACACCGTGATCATCAGGAACAGTTCACGCTGACGGCGGTACACCGCGCAGTACGAACCGCCGAGCAACAACACCAAGGTCGGCAACACATTGAACAGTGACGTGAAGAAAACGCTGAGGTCTTTGATATATGCAGCCGAGAGCCCGGCCAGCAACAGCAGTAACGAAGGGAGGAAATGATTGAAACTGACAGCGAACACGCGTGACAAGGGTAAAACTCCGACCCGCAAAAAATGATGGCAATGTGCCTCCGCGCAGACAGTTAAGCACAACCCGTCGCGCATGTATCACATTGCCATCACTGTAACGGCAGCCGGCAGCAATCCCTGAGTACTGTGCTGCGGTTTTTTATCGCGCACAAAAAAGCCGCTGCTCTTGTCAAGGAGCAGCGGCTGTGGAAGTGGACCCGGTGAGGCTTAGTAAGCCAGGCCGAAGTCTTCTTCTTTCATGTCCATCAGGTTGTTGGCGCCCGATAGCATGGTAGCTTTATGGGTCTGGGTACGCGGCAGGATACGCTGGAAGTAGAAGCGCGCGGTCTGCAGCTTGGCGGTGTAGAACGCCTCTTCGGTGGTGCCAGCAGCCAGTTTTTCGGCAGCCAGGCGCGCCATGTCGGCCCAGAAGTAAGCCAGGCACGCATAACCGGAGTACATCAGGTAGTCCACCGAGGCGGCACCCACTTCTTCACGGTCTTTCATCGCGGCCATGCCGACCTTCATGGTCAACTCGCCCCACTCTTTGTTCAGCGCATCCAGCGGAGTAACAAACTCCTGAACGGCTTCGTTGCCTTCGTTGGCCTGGCAGAACTTGTGGACGATCTTGGTGAAGCCCTTGAGCGCTTCGCCCTGGGTCATCAGCACTTTACGGCCGAGCAGGTCCAGCGCCTGGATACCGGTGGTGCCTTCGTATAGCATCGAAATGCGGCTATCACGAACGTTCTGCTCCATGCCCCACTCGGCGATGAAGCCGTGGCCACCGTAGATCTGTACGCCGTGGTTGGCAGACTCAAAACCGACTTCGGTCATGAACGCCTTGGCGATCGGGGTCATGAAGGCCAGCAGGCCGTCAGCCTGTTTCTTGGCTTCGTCGTCGGTGCCGTATTTGACGATGTCCACTTGCTTGGCGGTGAAGTACACCATCGCACGGTTGCCTTCGGCGAAGGCTTTCATGGTCAGCAGCATGCGGCGCACGTCTGGGTGCACGATGATCGGGTCAGCGGCTTTTTCCGGCGCTTTCGGGCCAGTCAGCGAGCGCATTTGCAGGCGGTCGCGGGCGTACTTCAGGCCGCCCTGGAAGCCGATCTCGGCGTGGGCCAGGCCTTGCAGCGCCGTGCCCAGGCGAGCGGTGTTCATAAAGGTGAACATGCAGTTCAGGCCTTTATTCGCCGGGCCGATCAGAAAACCGGTGGCCGCGTCGAAGTTCATCACGCAGGTAGCATTGCCGTGGATACCCATCTTGTGTTCCAGGGAGCCACAGGTCACCGCGTTGCGCTCACCCACCGAACCATCGGCGTTTGGCATGAATTTCGGCACGATGAACAGCGAGATGCCTTTGGTGCCAGCCGGTGCGTCCGGCAGGCGGGCCAGTACGATGTGGACGATGTTGTCGGCCATGTCGTGTTCACCGGCCGAGATGAAGATCTTGGTGCCGGAGACCTTGTAGGAACCGTCAGCCTGAGGCTCAGCCTTGGTGCGCAGCATGCCCAGGTCGGTGCCGCAGTGTGGCTCGGTAAGGCACATGGTGCCGGTCCATTCACCCGACACCAGTTTGGTCAGGTAGGCCTCTTGCTGCTCTGGGGTGCCATGCTCGGAAATGGTGTTCATCGCACCGTGGGACAGGCCCGGGTACATGCCCCATGACCAGTTGGCTTCGCCAACCATTTCGCTGACTGCCAGGCCCAGGGACTCCGGCAGGCCTTGGCCACCGTGCGCCACGTCGTGGGCCAGGCTTGGCCAGCCGCCTTCAACGAATTGCTTGTAGGCTTCTTTGAAACCAGCAGGGGTCTTAACGCCTGACTCACTCCAGGTGCACCCTTCGATGTCGCCCACGCGGTTCAGCGGTGCCAGCACTTGTTCACAGAACTTGGCGCCTTCTTCAAGGATGGCGTCAACCATGTCCGGGGTAGCGTCCTGGCAAGCCGGCAGGCTCTGATAGTGCGCTTCATAGCCGAGCAGTTCGTCACGAACGAAGCGAATATCACGCAAGGGGGCCTTGTAGTCAGGCATAGCGATAAACCTCTGCTGATGTATCTGGAATGAACAACCGCGTGGATGGGTTATGGCGGTCAAACAGGTGTTTGAAACATACGTTTACCACCTGGGGATGTCAAGCGTCGTCCGGGTGCCGTTTGTCATGACGTGGGTCAATGGCGCGCACGGCAACGTCTGCGGCGGGTTGCCACACCAAAATGAGTGTAGAAGTTCGAGAGGACGAAGCAGAACAACTGTGTGAGCGGGCTTGCCTGCGCTACAGGCGCCTCGCTGCATCAACAGGACCGAACAGATGCTATCGCGGGCAAGCCCTCTCCCACAGGAGAGCCGGTGTGCAGGCGGCGAGAGCGTTAAGCGTAGGTATCGATCAACGTGCCGAGCATTTCATCCGAAGCCTTGGCGACTTTTACGCCGAGCTCGACTTGGAACTTGCCTTGGGCCATTTCCACCATGTTGCTGGCCGAGTTGGACAGCTGGGCGCGGTCGTTGGCTTGTAGACGGTCGCTTTGCGCATCCGATGGCTGGGTCGTGGCGGCGCTGGCAATCTTGCCCGCAGCCTGGTCGACACGGTTCTGCCCGGCCTGAATAGTGCTCAGCCCCGAGTAAAACGCGCTGCTTCCAGAGATTTCCATGGCGTAAGCCTGCCTTTAGAGAATCGTGAGCTGTGATTGAAGCAGAGTTGCCCACAAAACACCCGACAAAAACACTAATGGCATAATGCCTCAGCGATAGCCAAAATCAGTCAAGCAAGTCTAATTGCAGGTACTCCGCCACGGTTTCAGCCCCCGCCTGCTTAAGTTTCGGCACACGGCCCAGGCATGGCGCAGGCAACCGCTCTGCCAGGGTGGCGAGGTTTTCTTCCAGACGGGAGGTCTTGGGGTCGATGATATTGGCCACCCACCCGGCCAACTGCAAACCGTCTCGCGCGATGGCTTCGGCGGTAAGCAAGGCGTGACTGATGCACCCCAGCCGCACACCCACCACCAAGATCACGGGCAGTTTGAGCGCCATGGCCAGGTCCGACAAATTCGCCTGATCGGCCAATGGCACACGCCATCCGCCGGCGCCTTCGATCAGGGTGAAATCCGCTTGCCTGGCCAGAACCTGCTGCATAGGTTTGAGCAAAGAGTGAACGGTGAGCGAGACACCCGCTTCCCGCGCCGCCAGATGGGGCGCGATGGCCGGTTCGAATGCCACCGGGTTGACCTCGGCATAACTCAGGGGCAATGAGCATTCGGCCAACAATGCCAGCGCATCGGCATTACGCAAGCCTTTGGGCGTGACCTGGCAGCCGGAAGACACCGGTTTGCCGGCAGCGGTGCTTTTGCCGGCTTGCCGCGCCGCGTGTAACAGGCCGGCGGCAATGGTGGTCTTGCCGACATCGGTGTCGGTGCCAGTGATGAAGTAAGCGGCGGTCATAGCGGTTTCTCCAGTACGGCATACACCACTTGGTAAGTCGCCGGCAGGCCCTGGGCCTGACGGAACTGCTCATACGCTTGCACCAGTGCAACAATCCGCGCACGCCCCGTCAAGCCTCCCGGCCGGCCGGGGTTGAGGTTATGCGCGCCCAAGGCCTTCAGCTCGTGGGTCAGGCTGCGCACGTCCGGGTAGTGCAACACATGGGGGCGGCGCTCCAGGCTCACTACTCGCAGGCCACTGGCCGCACACCGCTGCTGATAAGCCTCGAAGGTGCGAAAGCGGTTGACGTGGACCAGGCCATCCGCGGCGCGCCAGCTTTCGCGCAGTTCTTCCAGGGTGCCCACGCAAAGACTGGCAAACGCCAGGACACCCCCCGGTTGCAGCACACGATAGGCTTCACTGAGCACCGCCTCGAAGTTCGCGCACCATTGCACCGCGAGACTGGAGAAGATCAGCCCGCAACTGGCGTCGTGCAGCGGTAAACGCTCGGCGTCCCCCGCGATGAAATGTCTAGCGCCACCCAACGGCCGCGCGTGGTTGAGCATGCCTTCGGCAATATCCAGCGCCACGCCCTGGCTGGCGGGCAACCGTTCACCCAACACACGGCTGAAATAACCGGTGCCGCAGCCCATGTCCAGCCAGCGTTGCGGCGCGATGCCTGCTGGTAGACGCGCCAGCAATTGGCTGCCCACCGCCCGCTGCAACTCGGCAACGCTGTCGTAACTGGCCGCCGCGCGGGAAAAGGAGGCCGCCACCTGGCGCTTGTCCGGCAAGCCACCCGGCAGCGGGGCGTGGGATAAATCAGTCATCGACGCACTCATGCAAAAAGGCCTGGATGGCCCCCGCTACACCGTGGGGGTCTTCCAGAAGAAACGCGTGGCCGGCCTGTTCAATCAGGCCGATTTCAACATCGGGGAGCAGGGCCAGCAGGGCGCTGGCGGCTTCGGCGGGCACCAACTCGTCCATGCCGGCAAACAGGTGCAGCTGCGGGCCACGGAAGGCCAGCAAAGCGCCGCGCGTATCGAGTTGGGCGAGCAGCTCAAGCCCGGGCATCAACACACTCGTCGGTGTATTCGGCGCGCCACTGACCAGCAGGCGCGACAACCCGCGTGGGTCCTCCGCGCCCTTGGCGCACAACAGGCCGAAGCGCTTGAGGGTGACCTGGGAGTCGGCATGGCAGCCGGCGAGGAACGCGTCAAAGGTCTCGGCGGGCATCGCGCTCGGCCAGCCGTCATGGGCAACGAAACATGGATTGCTGGCCAGGGTCAGCAGGCCGCAGCAGCGCTCTGCGCGTCGCGCCGCCAGCGCCGAAGCGAGCATGCCACCCAGCGACCAACCGCCCAGCCAGGCGTTGTCCGGCAGCGTGGCGTCGAGTTCATCGAGCCATTCATTCAGGTCACTGGAGTCCAGCGCCGGCAGCGGCTCGATCTGCACCCGCAGGTGCTCGTCCAGGCCTTGCAAGGCGGCGGCCAAAGGCTCCAACGGCGATACGCCAAGGCCCCAGCCGGGCAGTAATATCAGTCGATCACGCATGGTTGGGCTCCGTGGCGCCTAACAAGCGGAAACACGCTTCCAATGCATTTAACAATAGCCGCACCTGCGCCTCGCTGTGGGCCGCGGTCAAGGTCACGCGTAAGCGCGCGCTGCCAGCCGGCACGGTAGGTGGGCGGATCGCGGTCACCATCAAGCCGCGTTCGCGCAGCATGTGCGACAGGCGCATGGCTTTGGCACTGTCGCCGATCAGGATCGGCTGGATCGGCGTAAAGCTGTCCATCAAGTCCAGGCCGAGCTGCTCCGCGCCCTGGCGGAACTGGCGAATGAGGCTATTGAGGTGCTCGCGCCGCCAGTGCTCGGTACGCAACAGCTCCAGGCTTTTCAAGGTAGCGCAGGCCAGGGCGGGCGGTTGGCTGGTGGTGTAGATGTAGGGCCGGGCGAATTGGATCAGGCTTTCGATCAGTTCTTCGCTGCCGGCCACAAAGGCCCCCGCCGTACCGAAGGCCTTGCCGAGCGTGCCGACCAGCACCGGCACGTCCTCCTGGCTGAGGCCGAAATGCTCGACGATGCCGCCGCCGTGGGCGCCCAAAGGGCCGAAACCGTGGGCGTCGTCCACCATCAACCAGGCGCCCTTTGCCTTGGTTTCACGGGCCAGCGCGGGCAAATCCGCCAGGTCGCCGTCCATGCTGAACACGCCGTCGGTGACCACCAGCGTATTACCGGTCGCCTTCTCCAGGCGCTTGACCAGGCTTTCAGCGTCGTTGTGCAGGTAGCGATTGAAGCGCGCACCGGACAGCAGGCCGGCATCCAGCAGCGAGGCGTGGTTAAGCCGGTCTTCCAGCACCGTGTCGCCCTGCCCCACCAACGCCGTGACCGCACCGAGGTTGGCCATGTAGCCGGTGGTAAACAGCAAGGCGCGTGGGCGACCGGTCAGGTCCGCCAGGGCTTCTTCCAGTTCATGGTGCGGCGTGGCATGCCCGACCACCAAGTGCGAAGCGCCACCGCCCACGCCCCAACGGGAGGCACCGGCGCGCCAGGCCTCGATCACCTGCGGATGATTGGCCAGGCCCAGGTAATCGTTATTGCAAAACGCCAGCAACGGCTGGCCGTCCACCACCACTTCCGGGCCTTGGGGGCTACCCAGCAGCGGGCGTCGGCGATAGAGGTGTTCGGCACGGCGGGCAGCGAGGCGCGCGGCGAGATCAAAAGACATGCAGGCCTCATTTAAGCAGACTGAGCGCGGTCGAAGTGTGGGAGCGCATCCAAGGTGAGACCGGGGGTTCACACAGCGGCGTTATAGAACTGCTCGCTGCTCTTGTGCTCCACCAACGCCTGCTCGATCGCGGCCTGATGCACCTCATCCGCGTGCTCTTCCCGCGCTTGCGGCAGGATGCCCAGGCGCGAGAACAGTTGCATGTCCTTGTCAGCCTGTGGGTTGGCGGTGGTCAGCAATTTGTCGCCGTAGAAGATCGAGTTGGCACCGGCAAAAAACGCCAAAGCCTGCATCTGCTCGTTCATCGCCTCACGGCCGGCCGACAGGCGCACGTGGGATTGCGGCATCAGGATGCGCGCCACGGCCAGCATGCGGATGAAGTCGAAGGGGTCGATATCCTCGGCATTTTCCAGCGGCGTACCGGCGACCTTAACCAGCATGTTGATCGGCACTGACTCAGGATGCTCAGGCAGGTTGGCCAGTTGGATCAGCAAGTTGGCGCGGTCGTCGAGGGACTCGCCCATGCCAAGGATGCCACCGGAGCAGATCTTCATCCCCGAATCGCGCACATAGGCCAGGGTTTGCAGGCGCTCGCCATAGGTGCGGGTAGTGATAATGCTGCCGTAGAACTCCGGCGAGGTATCGAGGTTGTGGTTGTAGTAGTCAAGGCCGGCCTGGGCCAGGGCCTCGGTCTGGTCCTGGTCCAAGCGGCCGAGGGTCATGCAGGTTTCCAGGCCCATGGCCTTCACGCCTTTGACCATCTGCAGCACGTAAGGCATGTCTTTGGCCGACGGGTGCTTCCAGGCGGCGCCCATGCAGAAACGCGTCGAGCCGATGGCTTTGGCGCGAGCGGCCTCTTCGAGGACCTTCTGCACTTCCATCAGCTTTTCTTTTTCGAGGCCCGTGTTGTAGTGGCCCGACTGCGGACAATATTTGCAATCTTCCGGGCAGGCACCGGTTTTGATCGAGAGCAGCGTCGACACTTGCACACGGTTGGCGTCGAAATGCGCGCGGTGCACGGTCTGCGCCTGGAACAACAGGTCATTGAACGGCTGCACGAACAGCGCTTTGACTTCGGCGAGAGACCAATCGTGACGCAAAGTGGCGGTGGTGCTGGCGCTCATGGGCGATTCCTTGATTATGCTTTGGCAAACGCTGTGGGAAGGGCAATACCCACAGGCACGACACGGATGCTCGGCATATTTAAGGAAGATTCATGCACTGTCAACCAAAGCATAAACACCAGGTTTACATCTGGTTAAAAACCGTACAGACCTGCTTAATCTGCGATGAGGCGACGCAATCCACCCATTGTGTGTGCAACGTCTGCGAAACCGAGCTGCCTTGGCTGCTGGAGCACTGCGACGTGTGCGCCCTTCCACTGCCGATGGAGGGTTTGGTGTGCGGCCAATGCCAGAGACAACCACCGCCCTTTAAACAGGTGATCGCCCCCTGGACCTACAGCTTTCCCATCGACAGCCTGATCAGCCGCTTCAAACACCAGGCGCGCTGGCCCTTCGGGCAGATGCTCGCAAGACTATTGGCGCAACACCTGCAGCACCGCCTGGACAACACCGAACTCACGCGCCCGGATTGCTTGCTGCCGGTGCCCATGGCGCGCAAACGCCTGCGCGAGCGCGGGTACAACCAGGCTTTGATGCTGACGCGTTGGCTCAGCAGCGAGCTGAACCTCCCCCACGATGAACATGTGTTGTTACGCCCTCATGATACGGTCGCCCAGCAAGCCCTCGACGCCAAGACTCGCAAGCGCAATCTGCTCGGCGCCTTTGCCCTGGCCCCCGGCGCCCACGTGCAAGACCGGCACTTTGCCTTGGTGGACGACGTACTCACCACCGGCGCCACCGCCCACAGCCTGGCGCAACTGTTGATGAAGGCCGGCGCGCGACAGGTTGATGTGTACTGCCTGGCGCGCACGCCCAAACCGGGCAGCTGACTTGACTCCAGCCAACCTTGCCCGCAACGTTCGGCCCATCTCATCGAAGCGTACCCACATGTCACTGCCAGCCTCCCTCAGCCAGCACATCATCCGTCGCCCACAGCGCATTGCCTTGCTGGCGCATATCGCCGAGCAGGGCTCCATCACCCGCGCGGCGAAAAGCGCTGGTTTGAGTTACAAGGCGGCGTGGGATGCTATCGACGAGCTGAACAATCTTGCGCAAAAACCACTGGTGGAACGCAGCGTCGGCGGCAAGGGCGGCGGCGGCGCCAAGCTGACGGTCGAGGGTGAGCGAGTCTTGCGTCTTTACCAGCGCCTGCAAGTGTTACAGGCCCAAGTGCTGGGCTCTGATGAAGCCGCCAGTGACTTCAACCTGCTCGGCCGCTTGATGCTGCGCACCAGCGCGCGTAATCAACTGCATGGTCAAGTCGTCGCCATCGAGCATCATGGCCGCAATGATCTGGTCCGCCTGCAACTGGCTGGCGGGCTGACCCTGGATGCGCAAATCACTCACGACAGCACGCAGCGACTGGAGCTGGAAACTGGCGTGGAAGTGGTCGCACTGATCAAGGCGGGCTGGTTGGAATTGCTCGCACCCGAGGTTTCTGCAACAACTGGACACAATTGCATGAGCGGCACCGTCGACGCCATTCTCGATGCCGACGACGGCCCCAGCGAAGTCCGCATCGTGCTGCCCAACGGCCAGGTTCTATGCGCCCTGGCGCAGCGCGACACGCTCAACGCCCTCGGCGCAGCCAGAGGCCAGACGATCCAGGTGCAGTTCGCGCCGAGCAATGTGCTGCTGGGAACACCGGTGTAAGGCGCCACCTTCTTTTAACTGCAACAATTTCGTCACGCCCGCTCCTTAAGGTGTCTGCAAAAACCGCAGGGAGCCTGAGATGAGCCTATTAGAAGAAAACCAAGCCACCGACCTTGAGCAGATGGTCGGCCTCACCCGCCGCCGCTTTATCGGCGCCGGCGCTTTGTGCGGTGCCGCGATGTTCCTGGGCGGCAACCTGCTGACACGCAGCGCCCTGGCCGTCAACGCCGCCACCGCCAGCCCGCTGCTGGGTTTTACCAGCATCGCCGCCGCTACCAGCGACGCTATCACTTTGCCGCCGGGCTACAGCGCTTCGGTGTTGATCAGTTGGGGCCAGCCGCTGAGCAAGAGCGCGCCGGCGTTCGACCCGTCCGGCAACGGCACGGCCAACGCTCAGGAACAGCAGTTCGGTGACAACAACGACGGCATGAGCCTGTTCGCCTTCCCCGGCGACGACAACCGCGCCCTGATGGCGATCAACAACGAATACACCAACTACCGCTACCTCTTTGCCCACGGCGGCGCGCCGCAATCGGCCGAAGACGTGCGCAAGGCGCAGGCCAGCGAAGGCGTGTCGGTGATCGAAGTGCGGCGCAAGGGTGACACCTGGCAGTTCGTCCAGAACTCGCGCTACAACCGGCGCATCCACGGCAACTCGCCGATCCGTCTGAGCGGCCCCGCCGCCGGTCACGAATGGCTGAAAACCAGCGCCGACAAATCCGGCAAGAAAGCCCTCGGCACCTTCCAGAACTGCGCCAACGGCAAAACCCCGTGGGGCACTTATCTGACCTGTGAAGAGAACTTCACCGACTGCTTTGGCAGCAGCAACCCACAGCAAACGTTTGATGCCGGGCAGAAACGCTACGGCGCCGTCGCCGCCAGCAAAGACATCAACTGGCACCAGCACGACCCGCGCTTTGACCTGGCCAAGAACCCCAACGAGCTCAATCGCCATGGCTGGGTCGTGGAAATCGACCCGTTCGACCCGCAATCCACCCCAGCCAAGCGCACCGCCCTGGGCCGCTTCAAACACGAGAACGCTGCCCTCGCTGAAACCCGCGACGGCCGCGCCGTGGTGTACATGGGCGACGACGAGCGCGGCGAGTTCATCTACAAGTTCATCAGCCGCGACAAGATCAACCATAAGAACCCCAAGGCCAACAAAGACCTGCTCGACCACGGCACCCTGTATGTGGCGATCTTCGACGCGGGCGACGGCAATGCCGACCACCCCAAGGGCAAGGGCCAGTGGGTCGAGCTGACCCATGGCAAAAACGGCATCGACGCCAGCAGCGGTTTCAACAGCCAGGCCGAAGTGCTGATCCACGCGCGCCTCGCCGCCAGTGTGGTGAAAGCCACGCGCATGGACCGCCCGGAATGGATCGTGGTCAGCCCCACCGATGGTCAGGTCTATTGCACCCTCACCAACAACGCCAAGCGCGGTGAAGACGGCCAACCCGTCGGCGGCCCCAACCCCCGTGAGAAAAACGTCTACGGCCAGATCCTGCGCTGGAAAGCCGACGCCGATAACCACGCCAGCATGGCATTTACTTGGGACCTGTTTGTGGTGGCCGGCAACCCTGGCGTCCACGCCGGCACGCCGAAGGGCGGTTCGTCGAATATCAACCCGCAAAATATGTTCAACAGCCCTGATGGCTTGGGTTTCGACAAGGCCGGGCGGCTGTGGATTCTGACCGACGGCGACTACAGCAACGCGGGTGATTTCGCGGGGATGGGTAATAACCAGATGCTCTGCGCTGACCCGACCACCGGGGAAATCCGTCGTTTCATGGTTGGCCCTGTGGCCTGTGAAGTGACGGGCATCAGCTTCTCGCCGGATCAGAAGACGTTGTTTGTGGGGATTCAGCATCCGGGTGAAACCGGCGGCTCCACCTGGCCGGAGCACCTACCGAATGGCAAGCCGCGTTCGTCGGTGATGGCGATTCGACGGGATGACGGCGGTATCGTCGGCGCCTGATAGACCGCTTTCGCGAGCAAGTCGAAGCGTCGAACCGGCGGTTAGACGCTTCGACTTGCTCGCGAAGGCGTCCCCACAGCCACCACCTATGTATGCTCGTGTGCGTTACCATACCCGGCCGGACGCGGCGACCTGCTGCGCGCAGGAGTTTGCATGGCCCATCCGTTTGAAACACTCACCCCCGACCTGGTGCTCGACGCTGTCGAAAGTATCGGCTTCCTCAGCGATGCGCGCATTCTCGCGCTCAACAGCTACGAAAACCGCGTCTACCAAGTGGGCATCGAAGACTCCGAACCGTTGATCGCCAAGTTCTATCGCCCACAGCGCTGGACTAACGAGGCGATCCTTGAAGAACACCGTTTCACCTTCGAACTGGCCGAGTGCGAAGTGCCGGTGGTGGCGCCACTGATCCACAATGGCGAAAGCCTGTTCGAGCACGCCGGTTTCCGCTTCACCTTGTTCCCACGCCGTGGCGGCCGTGCGCCGGAGCCGGGCAATCTGGATCAGTTGTATCGCCTTGGGCAACTGCTTGGCCGTTTGCATGCGGTGGGTTCCACCCGCCCGTTCGAACACCGTGAAGCCTTGGGCGTGAAGAACTTCGGGCACGATTCCCTGACCACCCTGTTGGAAGGCAACTTCATTCCCAAGAGCCTGCTGCCGGCCTACGAGTCCGTGGCGCGCGACCTGCTCAAACGCGTGGAAGAGGTGTACAAGGCCACGCCGCACAAGAACATCCGCATGCACGGCGATTGCCATCCCGGCAACATGATGTGCCGTGACGAGATGTTCCATATCGTCGACCTGGATGACTGCCGCATGGGCCCGGCGGTGCAGGACCTGTGGATGATGCTCGCCGGAGACCGTCAAGAATGTCTGGGACAGTTGTCGGAATTGATGGACGGCTATCAGGAATTCCACGACTTCGACCCGCGTGAACTGGCGTTGATCGAACCGTTGCGCGCCCTGCGCCTGATGCACTACAGCGCCTGGCTGGCACGGCGCTGGGATGACCCGGCGTTTCCCCACAGCTTTCCTTGGTTTGGCAGTGAGCGCTATTGGGGCGACCAGGTGTTGGCATTGCGCGAACAACTCTCGGCCCTGAACGAAGAACCTCTGAAACTCTTCTGACGGCTTCTCTGTGGGCGCCGGGCTTGCCCGCGATGCAGGCACCTCGGTTGTGCAGGAGAACCGAGATGATGCTATCGCGGGCAAGCCCGGCGCCCACAGAAAGCAGATCCCAATGCCTGAGAAATATCCTTACAATTACGCTTTGTTAGCTGCCTAAGCAAGGATTCCGCATGCAAGCCGCCAACCCCCGCAAGGGTTACATCCTGGGCCTTAGCGCCTATGTCATCTGGGGTCTGTTCCCGCTCTACTTCAAAGCCATCGCCAGCGTGCCCGCCGCCGAGATCATCGTGCACCGCGTACTGTGGTCAGCGCTGTTCGGCGGTTTGCTGCTGATGGTGTGGAAACACCCCGGCTGGTTCCGCGAACTGCGTGACAACCCCAAGCGCCTGGCGATCCTGGCCCTCAGCGGTTCGCTGATTGCGGCCAACTGGCTGACGTATGTGTGGTCGGTGAATACGGGGCGCATGCTGGAAGCGAGCCTGGGTTACTACATCAACCCGCTGGTCAATGTGCTGCTGGGCATGCTGATCCTGGGTGAACGCCTGCGCCGTCTGCAATGGGTCGCCGTCGGGCTGGCTGCAGCGGGTGTGGCGCAACAGGTATGGCAGGTGGGCAGCTTGCCGTGGGTGTCGCTGGTGCTGGCGTTGACCTTTGGCTTTTACGGATTGATCCGTAAACAGGCGCCGGTGAAAGCATTGCCGGGGCTGGTGGTAGAAACCTGGATGCTGGTGCCCATTGCTGTCGCATGGCTGCTGTTCAACCCAACGGCCCACAGTGCGCAGCTGGAATTTTGGAGCACCTCAGAAGCCTGGTGGCTGGTAGCTGCGGGCCCGGTGACGCTGATCCCGCTGGTGTGTTTCAACGCCGCCGCACGGCATTTGCCTTACACCGCGCTGGGCTTCCTGCAGTATGTGGCGCCGACGCTGGTGCTACTGGAGGCCGTGCTGCTGTTCGGCGAACACTTGGCGCCGAGCACGTTGACTGCCTTCGCCTTTATCTGGGCAGGCCTGGTGGTGTACAGCGTGGATATCTGGCTGAGCGTGCGAAAACGCTGATCAAATAACGTACAAACCTCTGCAAGGCATGGTCGGCGTGACTTGCAGACACCCATCCCAAGGTTATCCACAACCTGATCCCCGCCATTTGTGCACAAGCCCTTGAAACTGCTCGTTTTTTGCTCAGTTGACGGAGAAGCCCGGCCGGTCTGGCCTGGCGCCGGGTCTCTACAGGTTATCCACAGGCCCATGCAAGATTTCCATGCATAACCTCGTGGCCAGATTATTCCTCGTGGTGCAACTCCACCATCAAGTCATCCGCCAGGGTTTCCAGGGATAACTGCAATACATCCAGGGATAATGCTGCCGGCACCTGCAACAGCGCCTCGGCAGTGAACAACGGGTCACCGCTCATAGGGGCCGGGCGAACGTCAGTGCTCAGACTCGCCAGGTTCACCCCCTGCTGGCTCAGCAGCGCCGTGATCTCGCGCACGATGCCCGAACGGTCGTTGCCCACCAGCGTCATCACAATCGCTTTGGATGCTGAAGCCTGGCCAGTACTGCCCTCACCCACCAGCACACGAATGCCGTGTGTGGATAAATCCTCCAGCGCGCCCACCAATGCCTGACGGCTCTGCGTCGGTACACTGACCCGCAGGATCCCGGCAAACTGCCCGGCCATGTGCGCCATGCGGCTTTCCAGCCAGTTGCCGCCGTGGGCGTTGATGTTCTGCGCAATGCGTTCAACCAGCCCGGGTTTGTCGGCGGCGATAATTGTGAGTACAAGATGGTCCATGGCAAAGCCCTCTGGAATTCAATCTACAAGGTGGACCCGGAAGCCCTTGAAAACAAATCGTGTACCATTTTTATATTTATCTGGAACAATCCAATAGTTTTTTGAGAACATCCGATTCTCCGCTGTGACCGTACGACCAAAGTGGGTCGCTAAACGACGTATTTAGTCTAATTTTCACAACCGCAAGTCATCATGTAGTATGCCCAACCGTGCACTACATAATGAAAATCTGAAAAAGCGCATAAGCTCCGCAGAGTGAGGCAAGCAATGACTGAACACGTTCAAGTCGGTGGCCTGCAGGTCGCCAAAGTCCTGTTCGACTTCGTGAACAACGAAGCCATTCCCGGTACGGGCATCACTGCCGACCAGTTCTGGGCCGGTGCCGACAAGGTCATCCATGATCTGGCACCGAAGAACAAAGCCCTACTCGCCAAACGCGACGATTTCCAGGTGCGCGTCGATACCTGGCACCAGACCCACGCCGGCCAGGCTCACGACCCGGTGGCCTACAAAGCCTTTCTGCAAGACATCGGCTACCTGCAGCCAGAAGCTGCAGACTTCCAGGCCACAACCCAAAACGTCGATGACGAAATCGCCCGCATGGCCGGCCCTCAGTTGGTCGTGCCGGTGATGAACGCGCGCTTCGCACTCAACGCCTCGAATGCGCGCTGGGGTTCGTTGTATGACGCACTGTATGGCACCGACGCCATCAGTGAAGCCGATGGCGCCGAGAAGGGCCAGGGCTACAACAAAGTGCGCGGCGACAAGGTTATCGCCTTCGCCCGCGCTTTCCTCGATGAGGCCGCCCCGCTCAGCGCCGGCAGCCACGCCGAGTCCACCGGCTACAAGGTTGCCGATGGCAAGCTGATCGTCAGCCTCAAGGGCGGCAGCAACAGCGGCCTGCGTGACGACGCGCAGTTGATCGGTTTCCAAGGCCCTGCGGCTGAGCCGATTGCGATCCTGCTGAAACACAACGGCTTGCACTTCGAAATCCAGATCGACGCCAGCACCCCGGTCGGCCAGACCGATGCCGCCGGCGTCAAAGACGTGCTAATGGAAGCCGCGCTGACCACCATCATGGACTGCGAAGACTCCGTCGCCGCCGTCGATGCCGATGACAAGGTGGTGATCTACCGCAACTGGCTCGGCCTGATGAAGGGCGACCTGGCCGAAGAAGTAGCCAAGGGCGGTAAGACCTTTACCCGCACCATGAACGCGGACCGCGTCTACACCGGCGTGGATGGCAAGGATGTCACCCTGCACGGTCGTTCGTTGTTGTTCGTACGCAACGTGGGTCACCTGATGACCATCGACGCGATCCTCGACAAAAACGGCAACGAAGTGCCGGAAGGCATTCTTGACGGCTTGCTCACCAGCCTCGCGGCGATCCACAGCCTCAACGGCAACAGCAGCCGCAAGAACAGCCGCACCGGCTCTGTGTACATCGTTAAACCGAAAATGCACGGCCCCGAAGAAGCGGCGTTCACCAACGAGCTGTTCGGGCGCATCGAAGACGTGCTGAACCTGCCGCGCAACACGCTGAAAGTCGGGATCATGGACGAGGAACGCCGCACCACGGTCAACCTCAAGGCCTGCATCAAGGCGGCCAGCGAGCGTGTGGTGTTTATCAACACCGGCTTCCTCGACCGCACTGGCGACGAAATCCACACCTCCATGGAAGCCGGCGCGATGGTGCGCAAGGCCGCGATGAAGGCCGAGAAGTGGATTGGCGCCTACGAAAACTGGAACGTCGATATCGGCTTGAGCACCGGCCTGCAAGGTCGCGCACAGATCGGTAAAGGCATGTGGGCCATGCCCGACCTGATGGCGGCGATGCTCGAACAGAAAATCGCCCATCCATTGGCCGGTGCCAACACTGCCTGGGTGCCGTCGCCAACGGCAGCCGCATTGCACGCGTTGCACTACCACAAGGTCGACGTTTTCGCCCGCCAGGCCGAACTGGCCAAGCGCGAGCGCGCCTCGGTGGACGATATCCTGACGATTCCTCTGGCCAGCAACACCGACTGGTCTGACGAAGAAGTCCGCAACGAGCTGGACAACAACGCCCAGGGCATCCTTGGCTACGTCGTGCGCTGGATCGACCAGGGCGTCGGCTGCTCGAAAGTGCCGGACATCAACGATGTGGGCCTGATGGAAGACCGCGCCACCCTGCGCATCTCCAGCCAGCACATCGCCAACTGGCTGCGCCACGGCATCGTCAACGAAGCCCAAGTGATGGAAAGCCTCAAGCGCATGGCGCCGGTGGTGGACCGTCAGAATGCCGGCGATAAGTTGTATCGCCCGCTGGCACCGGATTTCGACAGCAACATCGCGTTCCAGGCGGCGGTGGAGTTGGTGATTGAAGGGACCAAACAGCCGAATGGGTATACCGAGCCGGTATTGCACCGTCGGCGGCGGGAGTTCAAGGCTAAAAACGGCCTGTAAATGAAAAAGCCCTGGTCGCGAGATCAGGGCTTTTTATTGGTTTTTGTGACGGCTGGACTGGCGCTTTCGCGAGCAAGCCCGCCCCCACACTTGACCGCGCTCTATCTGGAAAACGCGGTCGACTGTGGGAGCGGGCTTGCTCGCGAAGAGGCCATCACCGTCAACACAGAGTCAGGACGCCATCCCCAACTCCCGCTTCACCAACTTCGCCAACTTCGCGCTATCAATCGGCTTCAACAAAAAATCCACCACACTCAAATGCATCGCATCGATCACATCCGGCGCTTCCGCGTCCCCCGACATGATGATGATCGGCAACGCCGCACGCGTGGATTCGCGAACCTGGCGGATCAGTTCCAGGCCATTGCTGGGCGCCATGCGCAGGTCGGTGATGAGCAAACCGATGGAGCTGCTGGAATTCAACATGTACCACGCCGCCTCACCATTCTCGGCGGTCATGCAGCGAATGCCGTCCAGGCCCAGGATTTCCGCCAGCAGTTCACGCGCGTCTTTGTCGTCATCGACGATCAACACGCGCTGTGGCGGTAGATCAGGCTCCAGCATCACAGCGCTCAGCGCCTCGCGCTCGGCGTCGCTTAAAATATCGTGGTCGGACATACGGTTCTCAGCAGTTCTCATCAATCCACTCCGCTCAGACGTCAGACATCACCGGAGGGTCGAACAATGTGCACTTCGTCGGAAAGTCTGACTAGTGGGCGTTCTACGGGTTTTGGACGATAGTCATGTAAGGCTTTCCCCTAGGTGAGTGCGGTTTGTATCGACCTAGACTTACGTCCAATGGGCACCCGCCGCGCGCGAGTCGACCATGAGGGACGATAACGACAAAAAATGCGGCCACTGTTATGAGTAAAGCTGATGCCTTCGCCCAGGCGGGGAAAACTGCTGTGTTGCAAAACATTCACGGCACCCTGCAGTTCTTGCAACGCTTCCCGCCCTTCAACCAGATGGAAAACGCACACCTGGCGTTTTTGGTGGAACAGTGCCAGCTGCGCTTTTATGGCCCCGGCGACAGCATCCTTAAACCGTCGGGCGGGCCGGTTGAACATTTTTATATCGTCAAGCAGGGACGGGTCGTAGGTGAGCGCCCGGACAGCGCCGAAACCACTTTTGAAATCGCGACGGGCGAGTGCTTTCCCCTCGCGGCACTGTTAGGTGAACGGGCAACCCGCACCGAGCACAAGGCGGCCGAAGACACCTTCTGCCTGCAACTGAACAAACCGGCGTTTATCAAGCTGTTCGCGCTGTCCAGCCCGTTTCGCGACTTCGCCCTGCGTGGCGTCAGCAGCCTGTTGGACACGGTTAATCAACAGGTGCAACAAAAAGCCGTGGAGACCCTCGGCACTCAATACTCACTGAACACCCGCCTGGGTGAATTGGCCATGCGCCATCCAGTGATGTGCAGCCCAACCACGCCGCTGCGCGAAGCGGTGACGATGATGCACGAACAACAGGTGGGCAGCATTGTGATCGTCGATGAGGGCCAGGCGCCCCTGGGCATTTTCACCCTGCGCGACTTGCGCCAAGTGGTGGCCGATGGCACCAGCGATTTCACCCAAGGCATCGAAGGCCACATGACCCAGGCGCCCTTCTTCTTGACCCCGGACCACAGCGCCTTCGACGCCGCCATCGCCATGACCGAACGGCATATCGCCCATGTGTGCCTGGTCAAAGACCAACGCCTGTGTGGCGTGGTGTCCGAGCGCGATCTGTTTTCCCTGCAACGGGTGGACCTGGTGCACCTGGCGCGCACCATCCGTAACGCGCCACGCGTGGAAAACCTGGTGGCGATTCGCGGCGAGATCGGCCAGTTGGTCGAACGCATGCTGGCCCATGGCGCGTCGTCGACCCAGATCACCCACATCATTACGCTGCTTAACGATCACACCGTATGCCGGGTGATCGAACTCACGCTGGCTGAAAAAGGCGACCCCGGCGTGCCCTTCAGTTGGTTGTGTTTTGGCAGCGAAGGTCGTCGCGAGCAGACGCTGTACACCGACCAGGACAACGGCATTCTGTTCGATGCCAAGGACACCGCCGAAGCAGCGCAGATCCGTAGTCGCCTGTTGCCGCTGGCACAGCAGATCAACCAGAGCCTGGCGTTGTGCGGGTTCAGTCTGTGCAAGGGCAACATCATGGCCGGCAACCCAGAGCTTTGCCTGTCCCGAGCGGAATGGGCGCGGCGTTTTGCGGCGTTTATCCGCGAGGCGACGCCGGAGAATCTGCTGGGTTCCAGCATTTATTTCGACCTGCGCGTGGTGTGGGGCGATGAGCGCGGTTGCGAGCAATTGCGCCGGGGCATTCTTGACCAGGTCGCGGATAACCGCTTGTTCCAACGCATGCTGGCTGAAAACGCGTTGCGCCAACGGCCGCCTGTGGGACGTTTCCGCGAGTTTGTGCTAACGCGTAAAGGCGGCGAAAAAGCCACCCTCGACCTCAAGGTGCAAGGACTGACGCCATTTGTCGACGGCGCGCGCCTGCTGGCCCTGGCCAACGGCATCCACGCCAATAACACCCTGGAGCGCCTGCGCCAACTGGTGGTCAAGGAAGTGATCGAGCCTCTGGACGGCGCCGCCTATGAAGAGGCCTACCACTTCATCCAGCAAACCCGCATGCAGCAGCACCAGCTGCAAACCCGCGAGAATCAGCCGTATTCCAACCGCGTCGACCCGGACAGCCTCAACCACCTGGACCGGCGCATCCTGCGAGAGTCCCTGCGCCAGGCTCAACGCCTGCAAAGCAGCCTGACGTTGCGGTATCAGTTGTGAGCCTGTTCAGTTGGCTGCGTACGAAAAAGCCTGGGCTGGATACCGCGCAGCAACAACGCCTGGAGCAACTGCGCAAGCCCACCGCGCTGGGCGACGGTTCCTTGCGCAGTCAGCGCTGGGTGGTGGTGGACCTGGAAACCAGCGGCCTGAACCTCAACCGTGATCAGGTGCTGTCCATCGGTGCGGTGGTGATCGAAGACGGCGCGGTGGACTTTTCTCAATTGTTCGAGCGCACGCTGCAACGCGCCGACACCAAACTCAGCCCCAGCGTATTGATCCACGGCCTCGGCCCCAGTGCCATTGCTGCCGGCAGCGACCCGGTCGAGGCGTTGCTGGACTTTATGGCGTTTGTCGGCGACAGCCCATTGCTGGCCTTCCACGCACCGTTCGATCAGCACATGCTGTGCCGGGCGCTCAAGGACAGCCTGGGTTACCGCCTGACGCATCCGTTTCTTGATGTTGCCGACATCGCCCCGCTGCTGTGCCCCGAGGCGCATATACGCGAAGCCGGGCTGGACGATTGGATCAACCACTTCAACCTGCACGTGGGCGAGCGCCATCATGCCAGCGCCGATGCGCTGGCCACGGCGGAGCTGATGCTCATCCTGCTCAGCCGCGCACGCCAGCAACAGATCGACACCCCCCACACGCTGCAAGAGCGCTTGAGCCAGTGGAAGCGGCGTAAACACGCGCCATCGTTTTAATACCCTCTCCCGACAGACGCCAATTGCACCCACCCCACGGCTCTGACACAATCGCGAATAATTCTCGTTAGTTTAAACCTCTTGTTTATTCGGTGATGCCTTGTCGTCGGTCCAGAACCCACACAGTGAGCTTGTTGGCGCGTTGTATCGCGACCATCGTGGCTGGCTGCTGGCCTGGCTTCGACGCAATGTGGCCTGCCCAAGCCGCGCCGAAGACCTGAGCCAGGACACTTTCATGCGCCTGCTGGGCCGTGATGAGCTGCGCGAACCCCGCGAACCTCGGGCGTTCCTGGTCGCCATCGCCAAGGGCTTGCTGTTCGACTACTTCCGCCGCGCCGCACTGGAACAGGCCTACCTCACCGAACTGATGCTGATCCCGGAAAGCGAACACCCTTCGCCGGAAGAACAGCAACTGATCCTCGAAGACCTCAAGGCCATCGACCGCCTGCTCGGCAAATTGTCGAGCAAGGCGCGCGCGGCCTTCCTCTACAACCGCCTCGACGGCATGGGCCATGCGGAAATCGCCCAGCGCCTCGGCGTGTCCGTGCCGCGCGTGCGCCAGTACCTGGCCCAGGGCATTCGCCAGTGCTACATCGCCCTGTATGGCGAGCCGCTGTGAACGGTTCCAGACCGGTCTCGGCCCATGTGCTGGATGCAGCCATTGCCTGGCAACTGTCTCTTGATTCAGGAGACGGCAGCGCTATTGAGCGCGAAGAGTTCGGCAAATGGCTGGCCAGCAATGACGAACACGCCCGCGCGTGGCGCCAACTGGGCATGCTCGACCAGCGTTTCAGCGCCGCTTCGGGCCCGGCGCGGGTGGCGTTGTTGCAATCGCGGGAAGGCATTCGCCAGCGCGTGCGCAAGCTGGGCAGTGGTCTGGCGAGCATTGCACTGGTCATTGGCGTGGCATTGTTTGCCGGTGAGCGCTATGTGCCGTTCCATTACTGGCTGGCCGACCAACGCACCGCTACCGGCGAGCAGCGCACGCTGAAGCTGGCGGACGGTACGCTGATCAACCTCAATACCCACAGTGCTATCGATGTGCGTTTTGATGAGAAACGCCGGCTGATCGTGTTGCAGGAAGGCGAGATCCTCGTCGAGACCGGCCACAACGATGCGCGCCCGTTCTATGTACAAACCCGCGACGGCAGCCTGCGGGCGCTGGGCACGCGGTTTATCGTCAAGCGCGAAGACGACGCCACGCGCTTGAGCGTGTTGCAGTCCGCCGTGGCCGCACAGCCTGAGGCGCTGCACCAGGAACAGGTCTTCAAGGAAGGCCAGCAAGTGCTGATGCGCAGCGACGGCCTCGGCCCGATGCTGACTGTCACCCCCGCCACCGACGCCTGGACGCGCGGCATGCTGGTGGTCGACAACGCCCGCCTGGGGGATGTGGTCGAGGAACTCGGCCGCTACCGCACCGGTTACCTGGGTGTGGATAAAGATGTGGCCGACTTGCGTATCACCGGCAGTTTCCCGTTGCACGACACCACGCTGGCGCTGAATGCGCTGCTGCCGACGTTGCCGGTGCAGATTGAGCAGCGTGCACCGTGGTGGGTGACGGTGAAGGGCAAGCCTTAGGTTCGCGATGCCCATGCTATCGCTATCGCAGGCACGCCAGCTCCACCGTTGAAATGCATTCCAACGTGGGAGCTGGCTTGCCTGCGATGAGGCCCTCAAGAACACCCTGGGAAAATATTTTCACCCCGCCCTATCACTTTTCAATTCTCGTTCGGCACCTAGGCAACTGAGAAATATTTCCATTCAGGAGCCGCCGTATGTCCCGCACCCTAGACACCTTGTTGCGCCCCAGCCTGTTAGCCGTGGCCATCGCCCTCAGCGCCCCGCTGACCAGCCCTGTGCTGATCGCCGCCGAGCAGGCGTCCAGCGTGCGTGCGTACAACCTGCCGGCGGCGCCACTGGCCAGCACCCTGAACCAGATCGCCAGCCAGGGCGGCTTGGCGCTGACCCTCAGCCCGGCGCTCGCCGCCGGAAAGACCTCGGCACCGGTCCAGGGCCAGTTCGATGCGCCGGGTGCGCTGCGTGAAGCGTTGCGTGGGACGGGGTTGCAACTGGAGCAGAGCAGCGCGGGGACTTACACCTTGGTGGCGCTTCAAGAGGGCGTAATGGCGCTGCCGGTCACCAACATCACTGGCCAAGACAGCGGCCAGGAAAGTGCCTGGGGCCCGGTGCAAGGCTACCTGGCCACGCGCACTGCCGCCGGCACCAAAACCGACACTGCGCTGGTTGAAGCGCCGCGGTCGATCTCTGTCGCCACCCGCGAGCAGATGCAGGACCGCAACGTGCAGAACCTGGACGACGCCGTCAAATACATGCCCGGCATCGTGTCCGCCAGCTACGGCAGCGACACCCGCTACGACTGGATGCGCGTGCGCGGCTTCGAACCGACCCAGTTCCTCGACGGCCTGCCGCTACCACGCGGGGTGTACGCCAACCCGAAAGCCGAAACCTGGAACCTCGACCGCCTTGCCCTGCTGCGCGGTCCGGCCTCATCGGTGTACGGCCAGACGCCACCGGGCGGCCTGCTGGACATGGTCAGCCGGCGTCCCAGCGAAGAGTCCAGTCATGCCATCCAAGTGCAATATGGCAGTGACAACTACCGCCAGATCAACTTCGCCAGCACCGGCAAGATCGATGATGAAGGCCAGTTTCTATATGGCGTCAGCGGTGTGGTACGCGATGCGGGTACCCAAGTCGACCACATCGACAACAAGCGCTACAACATTGCGCCGAGCCTGACCTGGAACATCGACACCGACACCAAGCTGACGCTGCTGTCGCAGTTCACGCGTGACGATACGGGTACCACCAGTCAGTTCCTGCCGATCGTGGGCACCAAGATCAAATCGCCATCGGGCGACGTATCACATTACAAGAATCTGGGCGATCCAGATTACGAGTTCTACGACCGCACTTACTACGCGCTGGGCTATGCCTTCGAGCATCGCTTCAACGATACCTGGCAGTTCAAGCAGAACCTGCGATACACCAAGTCGGAGTTGTCGTTCCAGCAACTGACCGTGGGTTCCTATGCCTTCGCTCCAGTGGATGCAGCGGGCAACATGGATCGCCTCTCGACCAACGTCGATGAGAACATCGGACAGTTCGCAGTGGATAACAACTTCCAGGCCGACTTCGCCACCGGTGATGTCACCCACACCCTGTTGCTGGGTCTGGACCACCAGCGGACCGACACCTCGTACCTGTCGATCTTCGGGGGTGCCGGACGTGTCAATATCTTCAACCCGGTCAATACCACGCCGGTAGTGCGCCCGGCGCGCTCCGATGCGTTCTACGACTACAACCAGAAAACCGTGCAGACCGGCCTCTACGTGCAAGACCAGATGGCCCTCAACAACTGGCGCCTGACCCTCGGTGGTCGTGAAGATTGGGTGCACCAAGGCACCACGTACTTCAACAAACAAGACGCGACCAACACCGACCGCAACAAAAACTTCAGCGGCAACGCGGCAGTCAGCTATGTGTTCGATTCGGGCTTCGTGCCATACCTGTCCTACGCCGAATCCTTCCAGCCAGCAAGCAACGCCAGCGCCGACCCGGTCAAGTCGTATAAGCCCACCGAAGGTAAGCAATGGGAACTGGGAATCAAGTATCAGCCACCTGGCTCCAATACCTTGCTGAGTGCGGCGGTCTATAACCTCACGCAGAAAAACGTACTGGTCACCAGCACCGGAACGAGCGGTACCCCGATCACCGACCAGACCGGCGAAGTGAAAGTCAAAGGCCTGGAACTGGAAGCCGTTTCTGACGTGACCGAGAACCTCAAGGTGATCGCGGCGTACACCCTGGCCAAATCCGAAGTGCAAAAAGGCGACTTCAAGGGCAACCGCCTGCAACTGATGCCCAACCAGCAAGCTTCGCTGTGGACCGACTACACCTGGCACACCGGCGTACTCGACGGCTTCGGTATCGGCTTCGGCGCCCGCTACACCGGCAACACCTATGGCGACCAGGGCAATACCTGGCTGGGTAAGGCCAACGCCTACACCGTGTTCGACGGTGCGGTGCATTACGACTTGGGCCGCCTCGACAACAGCCTCAAAGGTGCATCGGTCAAACTCAACGCCACCAACCTATTCAACAAGGACTACATCTCCACCTGTGACGGTTCCTACTGCTACTTCGGCGACCAACGCAGCGTAGTCGCCAGCGCCACCTATCAGTGGTAATCGGCTGAGCCAACAACCAGGCCGCTCCCTTGAGCGGCTTGCGTGTGTCTGAAGGTTAGAAAATGAAAAGCAAAACCATCCGCCGCTGGTCCTTCATCCACACCTGGACCAGCCTGATCTGCACGGTATTCCTGTTACTGCTCGCCCTGACTGGCCTGCCGCTGGTGTTTCACCACGAGATTGATCACCTGCTGGGCAATGAGCCTGAACTGGCGCAGATGCCCGCCGATACGCCGCGGCTCAACCTCGAGCAGCTTGTGGCTAAAGCTCAGGCTCATCGCCCCGGCGAAGCCATGCAGTACTTGGCCTGGGACGAAGACGACCAGAACGGCGTGATCGCAATCATGGCCGCCACCGCCGGCACCGAACCCAACGCGTCGCACACTTTCATGCTGGATGCACGCACCGGTGAAGCGCTGGAAACCCCGGCGGCCAACGGTGGGTTCACCCTGTTCCTGCTGCGGTTGCACGTGGATATGTTCGCCGGTCTGCCAGGCAAGTTGTTGCTGGCGTTCATGGGCATTCTGTTTGTACTGGCGATTATCTCCGGCACGCTGCTGTACCTGCCGTTCATGCGCCGCCTGACATTCGCCACCGTGCGTCAGGACAAATCCACCCGCCTGCGTTGGCTCGACCTGCATAACCTGATCGGTGTGGTCACGTTGACCTGGGCGCTGGTGGTGGGCGTGACCGGTGTAATCAGCGCCTGCGCCGACCTGATCATCGCCGCCTGGCGCCAGGACAGCCTCAGCGCGATGATCGAGCCCTATAAAAGCACGCCCCCCCTGACCCAACGCGCCCCGGCCACCGAGTTGCTGACCATCGCCGCCAAAGCCGCGCCGGGCATGCAGCCGGACTTCATCGCCTTCCCCGGCACGCGCTTTTCCAGTGAGCACCACTACGCGGTGTTCATGAAGGGCAGCACCCACCTGACGTCGCACTTGCTCACGCCGGTGTTGATCGACGCCAGTACCCTGGCCGTCACCGCCATCGCCGAACGGCCGTGGTACATGGACGCCATGGGCATGTCCCAACCGCTGCACTTTGGCGACTACGGCGGCATGCCGATGAAAATCCTCTGGGCCGCCTTGGATGTGCTGACCATCATCGTGCTGGTGAGCGGGATTTACTTGTGGATCGTGCGGCGCAAGGCGGGCAAGGCATGAAGCCGCGCCGGTCGAATTTCTGGAAGGTGTTTGCCATTCCCCTGGGGATTGGCCTGCTCAGCGCCGCCGGGTTGTTTGCGGCGTTGCTCGGGGATGGGCTGTGGGATTCGCTCAGTTGGGTGGGTTTAGGGCTGCCAGCAGTTATAGGCGTGTACGCATTGTTCAAACGGCGCGGCTAAGGGCCTCGCCAGCCGTCATGCAACCCTCTAGGCTAGCCACTGCCTATCTTGAGGAATGCCCATGTCCGCTCCCAGCATGACCCTGTTCCACAACCCCGCTTCACCCTTCGTGCGCAAGGTCCGTGTGCTGCTGGCCGAAACCGGCCAGCAAGATCGCGTGGCCCTGCACGGGTGCATGCCGACCCCGGTCAACCCGGACGCCCAACTGGTGCAAGGCAACCCGGTGGGCAAGATCCCGGCCCTGCGCCTGGCGGACGGCACGGTGCTGCACGACAGCCGGGTGATCCTTGATTACTTCGACCACCAGCACGTCGGCAACCCGCTGATCCCTCGCGACGGCTCGGCGCGCTGGCGCCGCCTGACCCTGGCCTCGATGGCCGACGGCATCATGGATGCCGCCGTGCTGGTGCGTTACGAGACCGCCCTGCGACCGGCGGAAAAACACTGGGACCCATGGCTCGACGAGCAGCGCAACAAGATCCGTCGCAGCCTCGCTGAGTTAGAAGCGGATGCAATCGCCGAACTGACCAGCCACTTCGACATCGCCGCCATCAGCGTGGCCTGCGCCTTGGGTTACCTGGATTTCCGTCATCCGGATATGCAATGGCGCTCGGATAACCCGCAGCTTGCCGCATGGTATGCCGAGGTCAGCCAGCGGCCTTCGATGCTGGACACGCAACCGCCCGCGTGACCTCAAGACTCCCCCCACGCCGGGCCGACAGCCTTTCTGTAGTGAGCGGGCTTGCCCCGCGTGGGGCTATCAAGCAACCAAGGGTGTATCAGGCACTCCTCAGCGGCTGGTTTTGGGGCTGCTGCGCAGCCCAGCGCGGGGCAAGCCCGCTCACTACACTGGGGCCGCGTAGATCAGGAAATAGCGTATTTATCCTGGCCACCAACTGCGCCTTCATCTGCTGATCCTCGCGCAACCCGATCATTGCACCGCCTCCAAATCAAACTGCAGTGGCTCGGCCGCTTTGCGCTTGCCCACGCCATACCAGTCCAGTTTGCGCGTCAACACCATCACCGTGCCCAACAAGCCGAACAGCAGCAACGACCCCATCAGCAACGCATAATCCTCGGCACTCAACAGCCCGTACAACAAGCCATACAACGCCGCCAACCCCGCCGAGAAGCCCAACCCATGGGCCACGCTGCGCAGCACATGGCACACGTAGAAACCAATCAACAACACGCAGGCACTGGCGGAGATAAGGTAGGCCATGGCGAAGCCTATATGCTCGGACAACGACAACAGCAGCAGGTAGAAAAACGCCAGCGCCACGCCCACCAAGGCGTACTGGATCGGGTGCACCGCCAGGCTCTTGAGCACTTCGAACAGGAAGAAACCGGCAAAGGTCAGGGCGATAAACAGCAACGCGTATTTGATCGCCCGGTCGCTCTTGAGGTATTGGTCCACCGGGTCGATGAAGTTGACGCCGAAGCTGCGGTTGTTGAAGTCGTCACAGCCTTGCCCGTCCAGGCAGGTCTGCAGGGCTTGCTCAAGGTTGGTGGAGAAGAATGAAGTCTGCCAGTTGGCGCTAAAGCCTTTGTCGGTGATCTCGCGTTGCGCCGGCAGGAAGTTGCCGATAAAGCTTGGGTGCGGCCAGTTGGACGCGAGTGACACTTGGCTGGTCTTGCCCACCGGCACCACTTGCAGTTGCTCGGTGCCTTGCAGGCGTAGGTCAAAGGCGAAATCCACCACGTAGGGCTTTTTAGTGTCCTGCTCCGGCAGCGCCACGTGCACGCCCTCACCGAGCCAGTCGACCTGGGAGCCCGGTTCGAACGCCAGCGGCTGGCTGCCCAGCTCAAGCTTCAATGCGTTTTCAATGCCGCGAATATCGCTGATACCCACCGCCAGAAATGCCCGCTCAAAACGGTAATCGGCAAAATTCTCGGTGATGCCCAACTGCGCAGGCAGCTCGAAACGCCCGCTGATGCGGTTATCGGCATGGAACAGCCGCGCCTGGTAGATGCCCCGCGCACGCAGTTCGGTCTGCACTTTGCCGTCGAGCTCAAAACGATCCGGCAGGAAATACAGACGGCCACGCTCTTCGCGGGTGACTTCGTAGCGTTTGTTGAGCTTTTCATTGAGCTTCCACTCGCGCACGGTCTTGCGATACGGCACCACCATCACCGGGCCGGTGAGACGCTGGGCATAGCTGGAGCTGCGGGCGATGTCCATCAGTACGCCATCGCGCAGTTGCTGGCGGTCACTGATGATGCCGTTGATCATCAGCAACGGAATCAGCAACAGCAGGATCAGCAGCGCAATCGCGCCAAGTTTGAAAAGCAGGCTGCGGTTCATGGGTCTCTCCCTGTTTTGATGGGGAGAGTCTGAGCAGACTGTGTGGGGGATTTATGTGGGCAATGTGGAGACTGTGTGGAGATGCAGTACCACTTGCACGCCGCCTTGCACGTTACCGATCTGCAACGCACCGCCGTGCAGCTTCATCACTTCCTCAACAAAGTTGAGGCCCAGCCCGGTGCTTTTGCGCCCGCTGGCCGGGCGTGGCAATGAATAGAAACGCTCGCTCAGGCGTGGCAGAGCGTAGTCGGGAATCGGCGCGGCCTGGTTGAACAGGCTCACCTGCACCTCGTTGTAACGCGCCTGCGCGCTGAATTTCAACTGGCCACCGGGCGGTGTGAAATCCAGGGCGTTGTCCAGCAGATTGCCCAGCGCCTGACGCAGCAGGAAGGGCTCGCCATACACCTGCACATCCGCCGCAATCGTCTGTTCAACGCACAATCCGGCGCCTTCAATGCGCGCGCACTGGGCCTTGATGACCTCATCGACCATCGCGGCCAACGGGATACTCGCCTGCTCTTCCAGGCCTTGGCGTTGCTCGACCTGCGCCAGGTTCAGCAAGCGCTCGATCAACTGCTGCAGGCGCGCACTTTCGCTGTCGATGTTGCCGACAAAACGCTGCTGTTGTTCGCGGGTCATATCGCCCTGCAACAACTCCGCCGCGCCGCGTATCGCCGCCAACGGGCTTTTCAATTCGTGGGTCAGGGTATGCACGTAATGTTCGACATAGGCCTTGCCTTCCAACTGCGTACGCATGTGTTCCACGGCGGTGGATAACTGCTTGAGTTCGCCGCCCCTATAATGCGGCAACTCGGCACGCCGGCCTTCGCTGACCGCTTCGGCATAAGCCGTCAACCGGCGCAGCGCGGCGCTCAGCCACCACGACAGCAGTGCGCCCAGCAGCAGACCCAGAATCACCAGGCCCGCGCCGTACCACAGCAGGCGCCGCTCGGTGCGGTCGACATAGGGCTGCAATGAGCTGTTCGGTTTGGCCACGGTGACCACCCCGATGATCTGGCCATTGTCACGGATCGGCGCGCCCACGTGCATCACCGACGAGGTGGCGTCATCCGCTGCGCTGCGAGTGGACCGGGCGCCGTATTCACCGCGCAGGGTCAGGTACACGTCGTTCCACTTGGAATAGTCCTGGCCCACCGCTTCGCCCGTGGAGTCGAGCAACACGGTGCCCTTGGCGTCGGTCACATAAATGCGATGGTTGACCTGGTTTTTCGGCAGGCCCCAGATGGTCGCGCCCGGCTGGCGATTGCCGTAGGCCTTGAGCAATGCCGGCCAGTGGCTTTGGCCGAGGGTGCCGTTCTTGACGTCATCGCGCAGGATCTCGGCCAGCAGATTGGCGGTGTCCACCAGGGTTTCTTCGGTGGACTGGCGCACACCGGGGCGGATTTCCTTCATGACAGTGCTGAGCACGAAGTAGCCGGTGAGGCCGATAAACAGCGCATACACCAGGAAAATCCGCAGCCCCAGGCGCATCAGCTATTGCTCGGGCTGTAGCTGTAGCCGAGGCCGCGATGGGTCTGGATCGGCTCGGCATCGGCAGCCACGCTGCGTAATTTGCTACGCAGGCTTTTGATATGGCTGTCGATATTGCGCTCGTAGCCGGCATCTGCCGCCACGCCGACAGCGTCCAATAATTGCTCACGGCTGAAGACACGCTCGGGTTGTTCCAGCAGGCTTTGCAGCAGGCGAAATTCATGGCGCGTCAGGCTCAAGGGCTGGCCGCGATAAGCGATCTGCATACGTTCCAGATCAACCTGGAACACTGTGGGCGCAGCCCCTGGGCCGATTCGCTTGAGGATCGCCCTGACTCGTGCGGTCACCTCCCGCGGGCTGAAGGGCTTGACCACATAATCGTCGGCACCGATCTCCAACCCCACCACACGGTCGATCTCGCCATCCCGCGCGCTGAGGAACATCACCGGTACTTCACTGAAGCGGCGCAGTTGCTTGCAGGTTTCAAACCCCGTGATGTCGGGCAGGCCGATGTCGAGGATGATCAGGTCAGCCGGCGTCTGGCGCTGGTGGGCCAGCGCCTCCTGGCCAAGGCTCAGCCAGGTGGTGGTAAACCCCTCGCCTTGCAGGGCGAATATCAGCGTGTCGGCTATCGCCGCTTCGTCTTCGACAATCAGGATATGCGCCATGGTGTTCCGTCAGCAGTCCGGTTTGTCAGCAGTGTAACGACGGGCCGGGTTTACCGCAGCGCCGAATTCACGCAGGGCCTTGGCACCGATCAGCAACGGGTAGTTGAAGCTGCTGCGGTCGGTGAGGTTAACCTCGACGGTGCGCTTGACGTTGCCCAGGCACATTTCCAGATCGATTACCGGGCGCTTGGCCACTGTCGCTTCGTCTTTGTCATCGTCTTCGTCGGCGCGGCTCTTGATCTTGCTGATGCGCGAGACTTTGTGTTCGTAGACTTTGTTGGAGGCATCCTTGCCGCCGAGGCGGAAGCGCACCCAGTCGTCGCCATCACGGGTGAAGGTTTGGATATCACGCGCCGACAGCGAGGCGGTCAACGCGCCGGTGTCCATCTTGGCCTTGAAGGTTTCGCCGATCTCCGGCAATTGGATGTATTCGTAGCGACCGTAAAGGGTCGGTTCGCCAGCCATGACAGGCAGGGCAACCAGGGCGAGCGAGGCAAGGAGCAGTTTCACGAAGTGATTTCCTCGGAAAGAAGTAGGCGGATTCTAGACCGCAAAGGCAGCACTTAGTTAGCTCGCCCCAGCATACCCGGCACATTGTGAAACATTCGTCCGGTAATTTGCGATTTGGCCTCTAGACTCAAGCTGCTTATCATGACCCGCCCACAGGATTGCAAGAGTTGCTTATGTGCCGCCTGCTCACCGGCTGTTTTGTCTCACTGTTGTTATTGCTCAACACCCTGGTCCTGATCGGCCCGCTGATGGTGTTTGCCCTGCTCAAGGTGGCGGCCCCCGGTCGCGCTCGTGACGCCATGTCGTGGGCGGTGATGTGGATCGCCGAGACCTGGGCCGAGATCGACAAGCTGATCTTCGCGCTGTGCATCCCGACCCAATGGGACATTCGCGGTGGCGCAGACCTACGCGGTGATACCTCCTACCTAGTCATCAGCAACCACCAATCCTGGGTGGATATTCCAGCGCTGATCCAGGCCCTCAACCGTCGCACGCCGTTCTTCAAATTCTTCCTGAAGAAAGAGCTGATCTGGGTTCCTTTCCTCGGCCTGGCCTGGTGGGCGCTGGATTATCCGTTCATGAAGCGCTACACCAAGGCATTCCTCGCCAAGCACCCGGAACTGGCCGGGCAGGATTTAAAGATCACCAAAGAGGCCTGCGAGCTGTTCAAGCGCCAGCCGGTGACGGTGGTCAATTATCTGGAAGGCACGCGGTTCACCGAAGCCAAGCGCAGGCAACAGGATTCGCCGTTTACCCGGCTACTCAAACCCAAGGCGGGTGGCGTGGCGTTTGTGCTGGCGGCGCTGGGAGAACAGCTGGATGCGGTACTCGACGTGACGGTTGTCTATCCGCAGCAAAAGAGTCCGGGGTTCTGGGATTTGATCAGTGGCGCAGTGCCAAAGGTGATCATCGATATCCGTACCCGTGAGCTGGATCCGGCATTGTGGCAGGGGAATTACGAGAACGATCCGGCCTTTCGCCAGACCGTCCAGAACTGGGTGAACCAGCTCTGGAAGGAGAAGGATGCGCGCATCGAGCAACTGCGCGCGCAAAGTCGTTAGCGGCCAGTGCCCCAGGCCTGGGCCAACTTGCCCAGCAAGGCGCTGTTGGCACCCTGGCCGCCCAAATATTGCAGGATCACCGGCGCAAACTGGCTAACCATTCCACTGTCCATGCCCAGTGCGCTGAACGCGGTGTTCAGGTCATTGGTGTTCTTCACGTTGCCCAGCAGGCCGTCGAGGCCACTGGTCTTGCTGCCACCGGCCTGGCCGAGCATCCCGCTCAAGGCCCCGAGGCTGCCCAATGCGTTGTTGCCCGACAACTGGTCGAGGCCCGGCACGCTGTTGCCCAATTGCGAGTACTCGTTCCCGCTCAGCTTGTTCTTGGCCAGGCCCAGCATGGCGCCAGTGCCGCCGACCGCTTGTTCGGGGGTGATGTTGAGTTCAGAGGTCAGTGCGCTCAGCAAACCGGCCGTCTCGGAAGACGGTGCGGCAGCGGCAGCCTTGTTGTTGCCACCCTGCATACCGGAAATGGCATTGGCCGCGTCGCCAAGGCTGAAGCCTGCGGCAAACACCGGGCCGGCTGCCAGGGTCATCAGGCAGGAAAGGGCGAAACCGCGTGAAATCTTCATCGAAACAACCTCTGGGTGTAGGGGTGAAAGCAGGCGTTTGACTGGGCATCCGGCCCATTGTTCCGGGCAGTCCAAGGAACCCAATCGCAGGGTGGCAGTCCATGGAATGAATTCAAAAAAATGCCAGGAACAGCCGTATGAGCGCGACCCGCCCCCAAGTGATCGAGCAAAAACCCCCGTTCTGGAGCCGTCCTCGCGTGTTTATCGGCGTGTGCGTGGCCATCGTCGCCGGTCTCGGCGGCGCGCTCTACACTCAGGACACCGTCAAATCCGCCGCTACGCTGGTGACCACCACCCAACAGCCGGCAGCGCAGGTCATGGCGCACAAGGATTACCTCGAAGTTGAACCGATCGCCACGGCGGCACCTGAGCCCGACCGCAGCCTGGAGCTGTGGGCCATGCCCGAGGGTGGCAAACCTGTTTCGTTGGGGCTGTTGCCGGAAGATGGCAAGGGCATCATTGGATTGAACCCACGCCAGCAGGCCAGCATTCGCAAGCCAGTGGAGTTGCTGGTGAGCTCGGAGACCAAGGGGGGGTCGTTGAGCAAGCAGCCAACCGGCCCGACGGTGTATCAGGGCGCACTGGCCTACCGCTGATACGCCAAAACCCTGTGGGAGTGGGCTTGCTCGCGAAGGCATTGGGTCAGTCAAAGAGGCTCTGACTTAACCACCGCCTTCGCGCGCACGCCCGCTCCCACATTTGGATCGCTGTGTGTCTGGGATTTACGCCGCGCTGAACATCTTATGCGGGTCAATCACAAACTTCTTCGGCACACCCGCATCGAACTCGCCGTACCCACGTGGCGCGTCGTCCAGGCTGATCACCTGCACACCCACGATGTCAGCAATGTTGATGCGGTCCCACATGATCGCCTGCATCAGTTGGCGGTTGTACTTCATCACCGGGGTCTGCCCGGTGTGGAAGCTGTGGGATTTGGCCCAGCCCAGACCAAAGCGGATGCTCAGGCTGCCCATTTTCGCGGCGGCATCCACGGCGCCCGGGTCTTCAGTCACGTAGAGGCCTGGGATACCGATCTTGCCCGCCACGCGCACCACGCCCATCAGCGAGTTGAGTACGGTGGCCGGGGCTTCCGCCTTGACGCCTTCATGGCCGTGGCCGCGCGCTTCGAAGCCTACGGCGTCGACGGCGCAATCCACTTCCGGCTCACCCAGCAGCGCGGCGATTTGTTCGTGCAGCGGGGTGTCCGTGGACAGGTCGGCAATCTCGAACCCTTGCGCCTTGGCGTGGGCCAGGCGGATGGGGTTGACGTCGCCGATGATCACCACCGCAGCGCCCAACAGGCGCGCAGAAGCGGCAGCGGCCAGGCCGACCGGGCCAGCGCCGGCGATGTAGACGGTGCTACCAGGGCCAACACCGGCAGTGACGGCGCCGTGGTAGCCCGTCGGCAGGATGTCGGAGAGGCACGTCAGGTCGCGGATTTTCTCCATGGCCTTGTCGCGGTCCGGCAGTTTCAGCAGGTTGAAGTCGGCGTATGGCACCAGTACGTATTCGGCCTGGCCGCCGGTCCAGTCGCCCATGTCGACGTAGCCGTAAGCACCGCCCGGGCGCGCCGGGTTGACGCTCAGGCACACGCCGGTGTGTTGTTCTTTGCAGGAGCGGCAGAGGCCGCAGGCGACGTTGAACGGCACCGAGACCAGGTCGCCGATTTTCAGGTTTTCGACGCCGGTGCCCATTTCGATCACTTCACCGGTAATTTCATGACCCAGCACCAGGCCGGTCTGGGCAGTGGTACGGCCGCGCACCATGTGTTGGTCGGAGCCGCAGATATTGGTGGAGACCACGCGCAGAATGACGCCGTGCTCAATCTTCCTGCCACGGGGGTCCTGCATTTTGGGATAGTCGATTTTCTGTACTTCGACCTTGCCGTTGCCGAGATACACGACACCACGATTACCAGACATGCTTTCACCTCGCTGTTGTTTTTATGGAACCGCGTTGCCCGTTGGGTGGGCAGCGCGTTAAGTGCTCGGGTACAGATGCTGTTTTTGCGTTGTTAGTTGGGGCCTCTTCGCAGGCTTGCTCGCGAAGGCGTCAGTCAGAGCACCACAGTTCTATTGGCGTTGAGAAACACCCGCCGCTCAATGTGATACCCCACCGCCCGGGCCAGTGTCAGCCCTTCAATATCGCGCCCCTTGGCAATCAAGTCCTCGGGGTAGTGGCTGTGGTCCACCACCTCCACGCCCTGGGCGATGATCGGGCCTTCATCCAGGTCGTTGTTGATGTAATGCGCCGTGGCGCCAACCAATTTCACGCCCTTGTTGTACGCCTGGTGATACGGCTTGGCGCCCTTGAACCCCGGCAACAACGAGTGATGGATATTGATGGCCTTGCCATCCAGCTTGCGGCACAGCTCCGGCGACAGCACTTGCATGTAGCGCGCAAGAATCACCAATTCGGCGCCGGTGTCTTCCACCACCTGCCACACCTGGCGCTCCTGGGACGGTTTGTCGTTGGGGTCGAGGGGGAAATGGTAGTAGGGAATCTGGTGCCAGTCGGACAAAGGTTTGAGATCAGGGTGGTTGGACACCACCGCAACCACGTCCATCGACAGTTGGCCGATGCGCTGGCGGTACAGCAGATCGTTCAGGCAGTGATCGGCCTTTGAGACCATGATCACCACTTTTGGCCGGTAGTTCGGCGCTGTCAGCTCGAAGATCATGCCAAAGGCTTCACCGCGAGAGGCCAGGCCATCGCGGAAACCTTGCTCGTCGAAACCGTCGGGCTGGCGAAATTCGACGCGAATAAAAAATCGCCCGGAAAGCCGATCATCGAACGAGTGGTGCTCGGTAACGTAGCAGCCCTGCTCGAACAGGTAGCGGGTGACCGCATCCACCGTGCCGAGCACGCTGGGGCAGTCGGCGGTCAAAATCCATGTATCAGGTGCGCGGCTCATGGGTCACTCCTCAGGCTTGGACGCTCAAACCGAACTCAGCCGAGGCATCCTGCAACCACAACCACCAGTAATCCGAGAAGCTGCGACGAATCAGCAGCTCCCAGGTGTCTTCAGCGGTGTGACGGATCACCAGCTGCGACTTGGCGAACACCGTGCCCACCGCCTTGCCCACCGGGAAGTTGTTGGGGTGCACGTCATAGCTGGTGGACTTCATCAGCACGTCACGCACATTCGGGCCGCTGAGTTCGAGGATCTGTTGGCCGCCGCTGACGTTGACGATCTGAATATGCAGGTCGCCTAGGGCGGCACGCAGGTTTTGCTCGGCGGCGAATTCTTCACCGCTTGGCACGATCAAAAGCCACTCATCCGGACCGAGCCATTGCAGGCTGGTTTCGCCTTTGATGATCACCGTCAAAGCAGCTGGCAGCTCAATACCAAGGGCCTTGTGCACGCCGGCGGCAAAGGCAGGGTCATGGCCGTCGCCGCGCAGAGTCAGGTGGCCCAGGAGTTTCTTCTCACGCACGGTCACACCGGCGTTCTTGCGCCCCTTGCCGACCAGGCTGGCGAGGTCGGCATGGTGCAGCGACGACTCGGCCTTGGCCCCGGTGGTTGGGCGTTGTTGGTACACATTGGCTGCTGTCATAAAGCACCTTTCCTGAATTCTGTTGTGCGGCTACTGGCGTCTTCGCGAGCAAGCCCGCTCCCGTGGGAGCGGGCTTGCTCGCGAAGGCCGCGACTCGGTCTATCAGATGTTCTGGCGTTCGCCTTTCGGGTCAAAGAACACCGAAGACACAATCTCTGCCTCGATCACACTGCCATCCGCCTGCGGTGAGAACACCCGTTCGCCGATGCGCTTCAAGCCGCCCTTCACCACGCCCATGGCAAACGAATAACCCAGGGAGTTGTGCGCATAACTTGATGTGACGTGACCCACCATCTTCATCGGAATCGACTGCTTCGGATCGAACACCAGCTGCGCGCCTTCCGGCAGCCACACGGTTGGATCGATCGGTTTGAGCCCAACCAGCTGCTTACGCTCTTCACGCACGCAGTCTTCACGGTTCATGCCGCGCCAGCCGATCCACGAGAACGGTTTGGTACGACCTACGCACCAGCCCATGTTCAGGTCGTCCGGGGTCATCGAGCCGTCGGTGTCTTGCCCGACGATGATGAAGCCCTTCTCCGCCCGCAGTACGTGCATGGTTTCGGTGCCATACGGGGTCAGGTTGTACTGCTTGCCGGCCTCGACGATTTTTTCCAGCACGCCCATGGCGTAGTCGGCCTGCACGTTGACTTCGTACGACAGCTCACCGGTAAACGAAATCCGGAACACGCGAGCCGGTACGCCACCGACCAGGCCTTCCTTCCAGGTCATGAACGGGAAGCCGTCCTTGTCCAGGTCGATGTCGGTCACTTCGGCCAGCAGCTTGCGGCTGTTGGGCCCGGACAGGGTCATGGTCGCCCAGTGGTCGGTGACCGAAGTGAAGTACACCTTGAGGTCTGGCCACTCGGTCTGTTGGTAGATTTCCAGCCACTGCAGCACACGGGCGGCGCCGCCAGTGGTGGTGGTCATCAGGAAGTGGTTGTCGGCGAGGCAAGCAGTGACGCCGTCGTCGAAGACCATGCCGTCTTCCTTGCACATCAGGCCATAGCGCGCCTTGCCCACATCGAGCTTGGTCCAGGCGTTGGAGTAGATGCGGTTGAGGAACTCTCGGGCATCCGGGCCCTGGATATCGATCTTGCCGAGGGTCGACGCATCGAGCAGACCAACGCTGTCGCGCACGGCCAGGCATTCACGTTTTACCGCGGCGTGCAGGTCTTCACCATTGCGCGGGAAATACCAGGGGCGTTTCCACTGGCCGACGTCTTCGAACTCGGCGCCGTTTTTCACGTGCCAGGCTTGCAGCGCGGTGTAGCGCACCGGCTCGAAGATGTGCCCACAGTGACGGCCCGCCACCGCGCCGAACGTCACCGGCGTGTAGTTCGGACGGAACATGGTGGTGCCCATCTGCGGGATGGTCACGTTCAGCGAACGCGCGGCAATCGCCAGGCCGTTGACGTTACCCAGCTTGCCCTGGTCGGTGCCGAAGCCCAGGGCTGTGTAGCGTTTGACGTGCTCAACCGACTCGAAACCTTCACGGGTCGCCAGTTCGATGGCGGCGGCAGTCACGTCGTTTTGCAGGTCGACAAATTGCTTTGGCGCCCGTGCGGTGGGTTTGTCGTGCGGCACTTGGTAAACAGCTAGCGTCGGTTCTTCCAGGCGGTTCAGCGCTTTTGGCAGTGCGCCTTCCACCGGCGCAAAACCGGCTTCGCTGGCCGCGCGCACGCCGCCTTCAAAACCATCCGCCAGGGAATCGCCAAGGCCGTAGACGCCGTTGATACCACCGACGCACACGCGTTTCTGCGGTGCTTCGCCCGGTACAAAACCGAGGATATCTTCACGCCAGGTCGGCTTGCCGCCCAGGTGCGAGGCCAGGTGGACCACCGGGCTGTAACCGCCGGAGCTGGCCACCAAGTCGCAGTCAAGCCATTCGCCTGGGCTGGTGACTTTGTGTGCTTTCAGATCAATCGCCGCCACGCGGGCAGCGGTCACATGCTTGCTGCCACGGGCTTCGATCACGGCGCTGCCGGTGAGGATGCGAATGCCTTTGGCACGGGCTTCTTCAACCAGCGCGCCGCGTGGGTTGTGGCGCACATCGGCCACGGCCACCACTTGCAGGCCGGCGTCGAGCCAGTCCAGCGCAACGCGATAGGCGTGGTCGTTGTTGGTCGACAGCACCAGTTTCTTGCCCGGCGCCACGCCGTAGCGGCGCACGTAGGTGGAAACTGCGCCGGCCAGCATGTTGCCCGGCACGTCGTTGTTGCCGTACACCAATGGACGCTCGCACGCACCGGTCGCGAGGACGACACGCTTGGCACGCACACGGTGAATACGCTGACGCACCACGCCGATCGGCGCACGGTCACCGAGGTGGTCGGTGAGACGTTCGTGGATGGTCAGGAAGTTATGGTCGTGATAACCGTTGACGGTAGCGCGGGGCAGCAGCACCACGTCCGGCAGGGCTTTGAGTTCAGCGATCACGCTGGCAACCCAATCAGTAGCGGGTTTGCCATCGAGGCTTTCGCGCGAGTCGAGCAGCGAACCACCGAACTCTTCCTGCTCATCGGCGATGATCACACGTGCACCGCTGCGCGCAGCAGCCAGTGCAGCGGCCAAACCCGCAGGGCCTGCGCCGACCACCAGCACGTCGCAGTGACGGTTGAAGTTGTCGTAGGTGTCCGGGTCGTTCTCGGTCGGCGAGCGGCCAAGGCCAGCCGCCTTACGGATGTACTTCTCGTACGTCATCCAGAACGATTGCGGGTACATGAAGGTTTTGTAGTAGAAACCCGGTGGCATCAGCTTGCCGCCGACCTTGCCGAGAATGCCCATCACGTCGGTGTTCACGTTTGGCCAGCCGTTGGTGCTGGTGGCGACCAAACCTTGGTACAGCGCTTGTTGCGTGGCGCGCACGTTGGGAATCTGGGTGGCTTCGGTGGCGCCGATCTGCAGCACCGCGTTCGGCTCTTCGGCGCCCGCAGCAAAGATGCCGCGTGGGCGCGAATACTTGAAGCTGCGGCCGATGATGTCGACGCCGTTGGCGAGCAAGGCGGCGGCCAGTGTGTCGCCTTCAAAGCCTTTGTAGCTCTGGCCGTTGAAGGTAAACGTGAGGACTTTATTACGGTCGATCCGGCCACCGTTGGACAGGCGATTGGTCTGGCTCATACCTTCTCTCCAGCAGCCTTGGCGGTGAATTGCGGCTTGGTGCCGATCTTGTAGGTTTCAAGAATTTCGTAGGTCACGGTGTCGCGCGTGGCGTTGAAATACTGGCGGCAACCGGCGGCGTGAATCCACAGTTCGTGGTGCAGGCCACGCGGGTTGTCACGAAAGAACATGTAGTCGCCCCACTCTTCATCGGTGCAGGCGTTCGGGTCCAGCGGGCGCGGGATATGCGCTTGGCCGGACGCATGGAATTCCTCTTCGGAGCGCAGTTCGCCACAGTGAGGACAGAAGATATGCAACATAGGGAATTTCTCCTGTTAGTGGGCGACGGCCGCAGCGCCATGCTCATCGATCAACGCACCGTTGTGGAAACGGTCGATGGAAAAAGGGGCAGCCAACGGGTGCATTTCACCCTTGGCGAGGCTGGCGGCAAACACGTTGCCTGAGCCCGGAGTCGCTTTAAAACCACCGGTGCCCCAACCGCAGTTGAAGAACATGTTCGGAACCGGCGTCTTGGAGATGATCGGGCACGCATCCGGCGTGGTGTCGACGATGCCGCCCCACTGGCGGTTCATGCGCACCCGCGACAGCACCGGGAACATCTCGACGATGGCCTGGACGGTGTGCTCGATCACCGGGTACGAACCGCGCTGGCCGTAGCCGTTGTAGCCGTCGATACCGGCGCCGATCACCAGATCGCCCTTGTCGGACTGGCTGATATAACCGTGCACGGCGTTGGACATGATCACGCTGTCGATAATCGGCTTGATCGGCTCCGACACCAACGCTTGCAGCGGGTGGGATTCGATCGGCAGGCGGAAACCGGCCAGCGAGGCCATGTGCCCGGAGTTACCGGCCGTGACCACACCGACGCGCTTGGCGCCGATGAAGCCCTTGTTGGTTTCCACGCCGATGCACACGCCGTTTTCCTTGCGGAAGCCGATCACTTCGGTCTGCTGGATCAAGTCCACACCGAGTGCGTCAGCCGCGCGAGCGAAGCCCCAGGCCACGGCATCATGGCGGGCCACGCCGCCGCGACGTTGCACGGTGGCGCCGAGAACCGGGTAGCGGGTGTTTTTCGAGCAGTCGAGGTACGGGATCTCGTCCGCTACCTGTTTGGCGTTGAGCAGTTCGCCGTCCACGCCGTTGAGGCGGTTGGCGCTGACGCGGCGCTCGGAATCACGAATGTCTTGCAGGGTGTGGCACAGGTTATACACGCCGCGCTGCGAGAACATCACGTTGTAGTTCAGGTCCTGGGACAGGCCTTCCCACAGCTTCATCGCGTGTTCATACAAATGCGCCGACTCGTCCCACAGATAGTTGGAACGCACGATGGTGGTGTTGCGTGCGGTGTTACCGCCGCCCAGCCAGCCTTTCTCGACCACGGCCACGTTGGTGATGCCGTGCTCCTTGGCCAGGTAGTAAGCGGTCGCCAGACCATGCCCGCCGCCGCCGACGATGACCACGTCGTAGACCTTTTTAGGGGTCGGCGTGCGCCACATCTTCTGCCAGTTTTCGTGGTGGCTGAGTGAGTGCTTGAAGAGGCCGAAGCCTGAGTAGCGTTGCATAGTCATTACTCCAAAACCGCGCTCAGCGATAAACCGGGAAATCAGCGCACAGGGCAGACACGTGCTTGGCCACGTTGGCCTCGACATCGGCGTCGCCGAGGTTGTCGAGGATGTCGCAGATCCAGCCGGCCAGTTCGATGCACTGCGGCACTTTGAAACCACGCGTGGTCACCGCCGGGGTGCCGATGCGCAGGCCCGAGGTCACGAACGGCGACTGCGGGTCATTCGGCACGGCGTTCTTGTTGACGGTGATGTGGGCGCGACCGAGGGCGGCGTCCGCGTCTTTGCCGGTGAGGCCCTGACGGATCAGGCTGACCAGGAACAGGTGGTTATCGGTGCCGCCGGACACTACGTCGTAGCCGCGTTTGATGAACACCTGCGCCATGGCCTGGGCGTTATCGATCACTTGTTGCTGATAGACCTTGAAGCCAGGCTCCTGGGCTTCCTTGAAGCACACGGCCTTGCCAGCGATGACGTGCATCAGCGGGCCGCCCTGGGCACCGGGGAATACAGCGGCGTTGAGCTTCTTTTCAATGGCTTCGTTGGCCTTGGCCAGGATCAGGCCGCCACGCGGACCACGCAGGGTCTTGTGGGTGGTGGTGGTGACCACATCGGCGTACGGCAGCGGGTTAGGGTACAGGCCTGCGGCAACCAGGCCTGCGACGTGGGCCATGTCGACGAACAGCAGCGCGCCGACCTTGTCGGCAATCGCGCGAAAGCGTGGGAAATCCAAGGTCTTGGAGTAGGCGGAGAAACCGGCCACCACCATTTTCGGCTGGTGTTCCACGGCCAGACGCTCGACTTCGTCGTAGTCGATCAAACCGGTGTCGGTGTTGATGCCGTATTGCACCGCGTTGTACAGCTTGCCCGAGGACGACACTTTGGCGCCGTGGGTCAGGTGGCCGCCGTGGGCCAGGCTCATGCCGAGGATGGTGTCGCCGGCGTTCAGCAGGGCCAGGTACACCGCGCTGTTGGCGGAGGAACCGGAGTGCGGCTGCACGTTGGCGTAATCGGCACCGAACAGCTGCTTGGCGCGCTCGATGGCCAGGGTTTCGACTTTATCCACATGCTCGCAACCGCCGTAATAGCGCTTGCCCGGGTAACCTTCGGCGTATTTGTTGGTGAGGCCGCTGCCCTGGGCTTCCATGACGCGTTTGCTGGTGTAGTTCTCCGACGCGATCAGCTCGATATGATCTTCCTGACGCTGCTCCTCGGCATTCATCGCCGCCAGCAGTGCGTCGTCATATCCCTGGATCTGGTCTTGTTTGCTGAACATCGCGTCTCTCCCAGCCTTTCGTATTGTTGAGGCCCGTGCAGAGCCCTTTGATGCGATGGTAGGGCTGACGCCTCTGGATCAAATGCCTACGGACGCCACGCAAAGGTGCGTTTACGACATGGCGTGAACAACACCGAAACAAATGTGGGAATGGGCTTGTGTGGGAGCTGGCTTGCCTGCGATGCAGACACCTCGGTCTCTAAGCAGAACCGAGGTGATGCCATCGCAGCGGTTCGACGATTCGACAAGCCAGCTCCCACAAGGGTTACGCGATGATCTTGCGAACGAGCAGCAGCAGAAGGAAATGCAGGGGGTAGAGGGCGTAAGCCCAACGGCGCATGGCCGGGGGCGCGACATCTTTGGCATGTCGCAACAGGACTAATCCCGCCAATGGCGCGATCAAGCAGGCGGCCAACCCCATCAACGCGACAGGCGTGCCGCTATTAAGCAGAATCTGCCATTGATTGGCGGCCACACACACCAACCCCGGCAACACGCTGAAATACCATGCCCGACGGAACACCAGCAGCATCGCCAGTGGCAGTAATACACCGAAAAAACCGAACATCAGGTGCGTGGCAAACACGGCGGCAATCGTGACGGCAATCAACGCCAATCCTCGATCAAAAAGCGCTTTTTGCTGCCATCCTCGGGCAATCAGCAACCCCAGCGCCAACGTCGGCAACACATTCAACGTATCGGCATCGTCGATGAACATCCGATACGGCACCTCACTGATCACACTGAACAGCAACAACCATCCCAAATACCGCCACTGGCTTATGACCGGTGCGTTTCTCGCCCGATGCAGGTTCGCCGCAATCGCCAGGCAAAACCACGGGAATGCCAGGCGTCCCGGCACATACAGGCCATCCAGGCTCAAACCGACATAACGCAGGTGGTCCAGCACCATGCTCAACAGCGCCAGCCACTTGAGCAAATCCAAAGCGCCATCACGGACGCGTCCGACAGGAATCGTTTCAGTACCGTGCATAATTCCCCAGTGACTTTGCATTTACAGTACGTGCGCACCCGCGACAATCTTGGTTACAGTGCGCCCCAACATCGACCACAGGAATGGGCCATGACCGACAAGAGCCAACAATTCGCCAGTGACAACTATTCCGGCATCTGCCCGGAAGCCTGGGCCGCCATGGAACAAGCCAACCAAGGCCATCAGCGCGCCTACGGCGATGATGAATGGACCCATCGCGCCGCCGACGGTTTCCGCAACTTATTCGAAACCGACTGCGAAGTGTTCTTCGCCTTCAACGGCACAGCGGCCAACTCCCTGGCGCTGTCCTCGCTGTGCCAGAGCTACCATAGCGTGATTTGCTCGGAAACGGCCCACGTCGAGACCGACGAATGCGGCGCGCCGGAGTTTTTCTCCAACGGCTCCAAGCTGCTCACCGCACGCACCGAAAACGGCAAGCTGACCCCGGAGTCGATCCGCGAGATCGCCCTCAAGCGCCAGGACATCCACTACCCCAAGCCGCGCGTGGTCACCCTTACCCAGGCCACTGAAGTCGGCAGCGTGTACACCCCGGAAGAAATTCGCGCTATCAGTGTGACCTGCAAGGAACTGGGGCTGAACCTGCACATGGACGGCGCGCGCTTCTCCAACGCCTGCGCCTTCCTCGGCTGCTCGCCAGCGGACCTGACCTGGAAGGCTGGCGTGGATGTGCTGTGCTTTGGCGGTACCAAAAACGGCATGGCGGTAGGCGAAGCGATCCTGTTCTTCAACCACAAACTCGCGGAAGACTTCGACTATCGCTGCAAACAAGCGGGCCAGTTGGCCTCGAAAATGCGCTTCCTCTCCGCCCCTTGGGTAGGCCTGCTGGAAAACGACGCCTGGCTCAAACACGCCCGTCACGCCAACCACTGCGCACAACTGCTGAGCCGCCTGGTGGCGGATATTCCTGGCGTTGAGCTGATGTTCCCGGTGCAGGCCAATGGTGTGTTCCTGCAACTCTCGGAACCGGCGATTGCCGCATTGACCGCAAAGGGCTGGCGCTTCTACACCTTTATCGGCAAAGGCGGTGCACGCTTCATGTGTGCGTGGGATACCGAGGAAGAACGTGTAAGAGAATTGGCGGCGGATATTCGGAAAGTGATGGAGGCCTGAAACCACGGGGCTTTGAGCAGCGTTTCAGAGACTGTTTGTACGTATTTCTGACAGTATCTATCTACCCCCTGCCTTGAGTAGGATCTTGTCACCCCGAACAGACGGACGCGTTTTTCCGGGGCTGACTGCCTGCCGAACACTCGGCTGGAAATGGAAATCCTATAGAGGGCAACATCATGGAAATTCAATGCTACACCACTGACTCTCAGCTGCGCGCCGACGTCGACGCCACACTCGTCAGCCTGGACGACCTCAGGAAGCTGGCCAACGTCGGCGACACCATCATCGAGCCGTCCAAAACCTTTACCGTGACTGGAAAAGAGTTCGAAATGACAGCATCCGGCGGATACCTCATCAACCTTTTCGTCCGCTAACCACTAAGGCCCGCGCCGCAGACTCATGACCTGCGACGCGGGACTGATGTGATTTCGCTCACAAGGCCTTCGGTTGAAGCGCTTGCCAATCATCAATAGGGCCGCGGTTTGTGAGAAAGGTCCCACCGTTGAATTTCAACGCCAGCTTATTCACGGCATTCAAGGCCGTCGTCACCGCTCCTTCTGCCCAGCCTCCCGTGAACGAAACGTCGTCACCCGCCAGAATGAATCCATCGGGTTTCGGCCCCTGCACACCGTTCATGAACTGAGAAAACAGCAAGCGCTGGTACTCGTACTGGCCCGGCAGATTCATTTTGAACGCGCACAGGAAAAACGGCTGCTCCTCCCAGTTGATTTCGACAAAGGGGTTGGTCATGCCGAACTCAGCCGCCAGGTTCAACTGATGAGGGGCGTACACGCTGTCCAGCAAGCTTGTGCACACCTGCACGTGGGACGGCTGCGGCGCACTGCGATCCCCCAGGAATTTGAGGCTGTCGTCATTCCAGGTATAAGACAAAAACATACCGCTCCCCCTGTAAGATCCGAGGCCTTGACTGTAGTCCAGCAGGTAGGTGCCACGGGTGATGCGATCCGACAGGGTCACGCTCATCTTGTGTTGAAAATCTGCTTCCACATCGGTCCAGAAAGGCCGCTGGGTTTGCGCGAAGATTTTGGCGGATTGCATGTAGTGTGTGTACATCACCGCTTCCCATTCCTTTGGGGATAACAGGTCATTCATTTGGTTGAAGCGGGCGGCACCATCCATGTAGCGGAATTTGTCGAGGATCCGCTTGTGAGGGGTGTAGACCACGGCAGGAAAAGTGTATTGACGGTCGTTTCCCAGATTATGGTCATACACCCATACGTCGAACTCGCCATCCGGGCGACGCATGATCTGCCGCACTTCCTGCTTTAAAGGCTGATCAATGACTTGGGTCGTCAGGCCTTGGACAGTGGTGCCCACAGACCAATGCGCCATGGCGTCGCCAAAGGTCTCCGGGGCGCGGCTCCATAACCGCGTTGGCAGCTCGCTGGAACCGTCGAACATCAACTTATGGTTGGTATCCAGCCCGGTATACAGCACCCGCAGCACCTCTAGGAAACAATTGGGATAGTCGGTGTTCCAACCGCCGGTGCCGAAGCCGATCTGGCCGAACAGATCAATGTCTTCGCGACTCCACCCCGCCTGCTCGACCATCGCGGCAAAAAAACTGAGGTTGTCCCAACCCGCATCCAGGATTGCGTTCCACAAGGTCTTTATCTTGGCCTGATCAATGCTGTCCTCGGACATTGCCGCTTCCATTTCGGTGAACTTGATCGGGTCCTGCTCAAGGAACACCTCGAACAACAACCGCTCAATTTCGGCGTATTCCGGCGGCAGGTTATTGCCTTCGTAATAGGTCTGTTTTTGCTGGTAGTCAACTACCGTACTGGAGGTTGCCGCCGAACCAGGGTTGGGAAAGTCCGCCGAGTTGGCCGTCATGCCGACCTTCTCGAAATAGTGCATCAACGCCTTGCCTGAAACAGGAAAACGCATCGCCCCCATTTCACAGATCACACTGTTAGCGGGATCTTGCGGATCACCCGCCACGTAGGAATACAGCCGGCCACCGATACGATCACTGGCCTCTACCACCACAGGGTGTAAACCCATGCGCATGGCTTCATAGGCCGTCACCATTCCCGCAACGCCTGCGCCGACGATCAACACTTTGCTGCCATACGCTAGGCTGGAAACCTGCGCCAACGGAGTGCCGTTAATGACGGCGGTATCAAGGAACCGGCGGTAATGAAAAGGAAAGTCAGGAATCAGTGCAGTGACATCGTTGGCAAGCAAGCGCGCAGCGCCTTTACTTCGGGAGGGAATAGCAGACATGGCAATTATCCTTGGCGTGCAAACAGGACGTCCACCTACTGCTTCACTGCGAAGGGCGACTACGACGAGTGTGATCTTCAGCGTAGTGATTCGTAGGAAATGTCTCTATATCCGTTGGAAATAAAAAGTGGATCAGTAATGCAAACCTTATTCCAGAGGGTTTTGCGCACTCAGTTCAGACATTCATAAAGTGATTATTTGAAAATGCCGATTCAATTGTTTTTTTGCTTACAAGACGCTGCGCAACTCACTCAATAAAAAACAGACCGTGATACCTATGAACATGCCCTCCGACCGATCGGCCGCTCCCCCCTCCAGCACGCTGAAAATCGAAACCCGCTCCATCGACTACGTGCCGCGCAATGAACGCCACGGCAAGGTGTGGCATCAGGCGCCGTTCTGGTTCACCGGCAACTTCGTGCTGACCACCATGGTCACCGGGTTTACCGGGGCGGCCTTGGGACTGAGCCTGGTGTACGCGATCCTGGCGATCGTGATCGGCGTGTGCCTGGGCACGTTCGCCATGGCGTTCCACGCCAACCAGGGACCGCGCATGGGTTTGCCGCAGATGATCCAGTCGCGCGCCCAATTCGGCCTGCGTGGCGCCATCGTGCCGTTTATCGCGGTGGTCTTCGTGTACATCGGCTTTAACGTGTTCAATGTGATTCTGGCGACCGATGCCATCAATACCGTGCTGCCCGGCCACCGCGCGCCCTGGTATGCCTTGATGATCATCCTCGCGGTGGTGATCGCCGTCATCGGTCACGACCTCCTGCACACCGTGCAACGCTGGCTGACCTACGTGATGATCAGTGTCTTCGCGGTCCTGACCGTCGCAGCCTTGCTGCACCTGCAGGCCGATTCAGCCGTGGCCGACGCACATTTTTCCTGGTCGGCCTTCCTGATCCAATTGTCAGCCGCTGCGGGCTATCAGATCAGCTACGCCGTGTATGTCTCGGATTACTCGCGCTACCTGCCCCACAACACGCCGTCGCGCAGTGTCATCCTCTGGACCTACCTGGGGGCTGCCGGCTCGGCGCTGTGGTTGATGTCGTTGGGGGCATTCCTGGCCTCGGCGCTGCCCTCACCCGACGCCATTGGCAGTGTGCAGGCCGTGGGCAACCAACTGCTGCCTGGGTTTGGCACCTTTACCGTGCTGATTGCCGTACCGGCGCTGGTCGGCATCATGGCCGTCAACTGTTATGGCGCGATGCTCACCGGGATCAGCGCCATTGACGGTTTTGTCCCGATCAAACCCAGGATCAAGAGCCGCATCGTCGGGATCAGCCTGGTGGCCGCAATCATTTTCGTGATTGCCTTGAGCATCCCTGAGAGCTACCTGAGCAGCTTCAATACCTTCGTGCTCTTGATGCTGTATTTCCTGGTGCCCTGGACGGCCGTCAACCTCGCAGACTTCTATGTCGTACGAAAAGGGCGCTACGCCATCCGCGATATTTTCAATCCCGCTGGCATCTATGGTCGCTGGTCGAGGGCCGGGTTGGTCGCGTATTTCCTCGGCCTGGCGGCTATGATTCCGTTCATGTCGCTGGGTTTTTATCAAGGCCCGATCAGCCTGATGCTGGACGGTGCCGATATTGCGTTCGTCATCGGCCTGGCGGTCTCGGCAGTGGTTTACTGCGTGATGAGCCGCCAACTCGACCACGCCGCCGAATCGCGCGCTATGCACGCCAGCGAGCGCGCATTGGAAGGAGACTTGACGTGAAACCGCTACGCGTCGTTTGCCATCAACTGGCGCCGCATATCGGCGATGCCGACTACAACCGAGCACTGACCGAGAGCGCGATTCGCAGTGCAGCCAGCCTCGACGCCCAGGTGGTCGTTCTGCCGGAGCTGATCCAGAGCGGCTACGCGTTCTTCGACCAAGACGAAGCCTACCGTGTCTCGGAGACGCTCGACGGCCCGACCTTGAGACTGTGGAAAAACCTGGCGCACGAGCTGGGAATCGTCATCGTAGCGGGGTTCTGCGAGCGCCTGAACGCGCCACACGTCGCCAACAGTGCAGCGCTGGTCGAACCCACCGGGCGCCTGACGGTGTATCGCAAGGCACACCTGTGGGACCGCGAGAAACTGATCTTTACCCCCGGTGATGCACCACCTCCGGTGGTCGACACCGCCGTCGGGCGGATCGCCGTAATGATCTGCTACGACCTGGAGTTGCCCGAGTGGGTGCGCCTGCCTGCGCTGGCGCAAGCCGACTTGCTCTGCGTCCCGGTGAACTGGCCTGACGGCCCACGCCCCGCCGGTGAAAGGCCGGCAGAGATCGTGCGGGTCCAGGCCAATGCGGCAGTCAACCGCATGTTCATCGCCGCGTGCGACCGCTATGGCGAGGAGCGTGGGGTAAACTGGGTGGGCGGTTCGGTGATCGTCGACGCTGACGGCTACCCACTGGCCGGCGCAGCCTCCCGCCCGGAGGAACAACAGTTGGTCGCTGACCTGCCCCTGGCGCAGGCCCGGGACAAATCAATCAGCGGTCACAATCACGTTCATCAGGACCGTCGGCCAAGGCTGTATTGAGCATCAGAACTCGATGCGCACATCCCCCTTCGGCACACTGCAGCACGACAGGATGTAGCCTTCGGCTTCGTCTTCTTCGGTGATCCCGCCGTTGTGGTCCATCTCGACCTCGCCACCCAGCTTCATCACCTTGCACGTTCCGCAGATGCCCATGCCGCAGGCTTTCGGGATCAATAGCCCAAGCTTGGCCGCAGCCGCGTGCACGGTTTCGCCCGGTGCCACGCGAATGCTCTTGCCCGACGCGATGAACTCCACTTGGTGCAGATCCGCCAGATCGACTTCCGGTGCGTCGGCGGCTTGTTCGGCTTGTTCCACCGCGTCCGCACGGGCTTCCGGTGGCGTGGCACCGAAGGATTCCTCGTGGTAACGCGTCATGTCAAAACCGGCGACCTCCAGCAGACGCTTAACCGCGTTCATGTACGGCGTGGGGCCGCAGCAGAACACTTCACGCTCGAGGAAGTCCGGCACCATTAGTTCGAGCATCTTGTGGTTCAGGTAACCGCGATAACCCGCCCAAGGCTCGCCCAATCCGTGTTTCTCGCAGATCAGGTGCAGGCTGAAGTTGTCGATCCGCGATGCCATGTGTTCCAGCTCGCGGTGATAAATGATGTCTTTGGGCGAGCGGGCGCTGTGGATAAACGTCATGTCGACATTGGCGTTGGTATCGTAATACCAACGCGCCATGGACATGACCGGCGTGATGCCGACACCGCCACTGAGGTAAAGCACTTTGGTATTGCTGAAGTCGATCGCATTAAACAGCCCCACCGGCCCGTGCACGGCCAACTCCTGCCCTTCATGCAGCGTGTCGTGCAGCCAGTTGGAGACCTTGCCGCCCGGCACACGCTTGATCGTCACCGAAAAGCTGTAGGGCACCGACGGTGAGCTGGAAATGGTGTAGGAGCGCATGATCGGCTGGCCGTCGATTTCCAGCTCCAGGGTGACGAATTGCCCTGGCTTGAAAAAGAACAGGATCGGCTGGTCGGCCATGAAGCAGAAGGTGCGCACGTCCCAGGTTTCCTGGATGACTTTGACGCAACGGACGATGTGCCGACCATTGGCCCAGGTCTGGGTGGTTACCGGATTCAGGAAATTACTGGACATGTTGTTCTCCACCGCCGACGTCGGCCTTATGGTGGCGATTCTGCGTAACGCGAGAACCACCCATTTACCTATCTGCGACATTCACATACTTATCGCGACCAGCCCCCATACCATGGGTGTTGCGCGTCGGGATCAGAGTGGGCCATGTCGTTAATGGACAAGGTTCTGGCCTTTGCCGGGCCCACACTCGCTTCCAACAAAGACGCTTTCTTTAGGCCTTGCAAAGTACCAACCGTAGCCACTATTCGCCGGCCACACAGAATGGCCCTGAGGACACACACGATGGACGTCACCGCAACTTTAAGCTTGGGCGATCCGCTGGAACCCGCACGCAAGGCCACCGCGCAGATGCTGCAAGAGCGCGAGCGCACCTTTTCGCTGCCACAGCCGTTCTACTCTGATGAACGGCTGTTTGATATCGACATGCAGGAGATCTTCCAGAAAGAGTGGTTGATTGCCGGCATGACCTGCGAGATCCCCACCAAGGGCAACTACCTGACCCTGCAAGTGGGCAAGAACCCGATCATCGTGATCCGTGGCGCCAACGGCGTGGTGCATGCGTTCCACAACGTGTGTCGCCACCGTGGCTCACGCTTGTGCACCAGCGACAAGGGCAAGGTTGCCAAACTCGTCTGTCATTACCACCAGTGGACCTACGAACTGGACGGCCGCCTGCTGTTCGCCGGCACCGAGATGGGCGCCGACTTCGACATGAAGCAATACGGCCTCAAGCCGGTGAACGTAAAGACCGCCGGCGGCTACATCTTCATCAGCCTGGCCGAGAACCCGCCGGCCATCGATGACTTCCTGTCGACGCTGAGCCATTACATGGAACCCTACGACATGGAAAACACCAAGGTGGCCATTCAGACCACCTTGTTCGAAAAAGCCAACTGGAAACTGGTGCTGGAAAACAACCGCGAGTGCTACCACTGCAACGCGTCGCACCCGGAACTGCTGAAAACCCTGCTGGAATGGGACGACGTCACCGACCCGCGCGCCGACCAGACCTTCAAGGACCACGTGGCCGCCTCCGCTGCCGCCTGGGATGCCGAGAAAATCCCTTACGCCCACGCCAGCTTTGGCCTGCGCAACCGCATCGTGCGCATGCCGCTGCTCAAGGGCACCGTATCGATGACCCTGGATGGCAAACAGGGCTGCGCGAAACTCATGGGCCGCATCAAGAACCCGGACCTGGGCTCGATGCGCATCCTGCACCTGCCGCATTCGTGGAACCACTGCATGGGCGACCACATCATCGTGTTCACCGTGTGGCCGATCAGCGCCCAGGAAACCATGGTCACCACCAAGTGGATCGTGCACAAGGACGCCGTGGAAGGTGTGGACTACGACGTGGACCGCATGCGCCAGGTGTGGGACGCCACCAACGACCAGGACCGTCGCCTGGCCGAAGAGAACCAGCGCGGGATCAACTCCACCGCCTACCAGCCCGGCCCGTACTCCAAAACCTACGAGTTCGGTGTGGTGAACTTCGTTGACTGGTACAGCGAGCGCATGTTGAGCAACCTGGGCGCGGCGCCGGCGCCTTACCTCAAAGGCGTCGCCGTCCACGAGTAAGTGACACCCACAGATCAAACTGTGGGAGCGGCGGTGAGACGCTCCCACAGGTTGAACTCCTTAACTGTTCAAAATTTGAGCAAGCCTCTCTAACGCCTCTAGATACCAGCCCTCCAGCCTTTACCCAACAACTTATCCACAGAGCCACCCACAGCAAATGTGGGCAAGTACGCCTCCCTCCTAAAATTAAATGAAGAAAATCCGTGACTTATTCAAGCCAGCGGTTTTCACCCGCATCTGATCACTTATTGATCAACTCACTGAAAGCCACGAACCACGTGCCCTGTAGCGGTACGCGAACACCTTATCCACAGAAGCACCAACAGACTTTGGGGGCAACTTTGGCAGCGCTGTGGAAAACCGTCTCAAACCTTCATAAATCGCGGTTTTCAGGGATTTTAATCAAGTAAAAGCTCAAATCGATCAGATTTTGATCAATCACATAAAAGCCTTTAACCATAAGGGCTGTGGCCGAGAGCGAACACCTTATCCACAGAAGCGCCAACAGAGTATGGGGGCAAGTCTGATTTGTTAAATGGCTGAGTGCAGGGAAAAAACCAAGGAAAAACCGCCAGTTAGCTTGGTTGTTTTTCGTACAGAGGGCTGCAGGACTTGATTCACAGGGGCTGTGGACAACCGCGAACAGGTTATCCACAGACGGATCAACAGGGATTGTGGGTAAGCCCAAGGGACGTTAATACGTGGGCGCTGGCTTCCTGCTATAGCCCTTGGAATCTACACATCCTTGTAGTGAGCGGGCTTGCCCCGCGCTGGGTGGCGAAGCCGCCCCAAACCAAACGACTTGGTTTTATCTGAAACTCAGCGGCGTATTTATTGGGGCGGCTTCGCCACCCAGCGCGGGACAAGCCCGCTCACTACAGGTACAGATACGCCAGCGCCCACAGGGAATCAGCGTACGACGCCCTCCTCAACCAACAGCTTAAGAATAGCCTCGGCACCCGCTTCCGGGCTGAGGCCCTTGAGCACTTGCCCACCGCCGCCGCTGGCCTTGGCCGTGGCGGCTTTCATACGATCGGCGCCGCTCTTGGCCTTGATCACCTTGAGCCGCTTGGGTCGAGGCTTGGCCGGTTGCAGCACGGCCCCTGTGTATAACTCGTCCTGCTCGACTTCAACGTCGTGAGCCGCCAGTTCACCGCGCTGCGCCGGGCCGTAGGCGCTTTGCCGAGGCTTGGGCGCGGCGTTATCCACGGTCGCCAGAAACGGCAAACGCACCTTCAACCGGCGCCGCTGGCCGCGTGGCAAGGCTTGCAGCACATGGGCCACGCCCGCCTCGATCGATTCAACCTGCGCCAGCCCGACAATCAGCGGCCAGCCCAATTGCTCGGCGAGCAAGAACGGCAACATGCCCGAGCCTTCACCGGTTTCGGCCTGGCTGCCGGTGAGCACCACCTGGGCACCGGCATCGCGCAAGTACTCACTGAGTACCGGCAACGCATCGCTGCCAGCCGGTTGCTCCAGTACATGTAACGCTGGCAAGCCCATGCCCAGGTAACTGCGCAGGGTCGGTTCGGCGATGTTGCCGGCATGCAGCACCTGCAACTTATCCCCAGCCATCTGCAACCCCAGTTCGACAGCGCGGGCGTCCTGCTCCGCACGGCGCGGGCGCCCGGAGGTAGGGTGGGCGCCGATGGAAACCAAACTGATTACATTCGTGGTCATGGCCATATCCTTAAGCCGCATCGCGCTTGGCGCCGCTGCGGTAGGCCTCGACCGCATCGATCAAGGCTTGCAGTATCGCGTTACTTTCGCCGATGACCGAGAGGTCGGCACGCTTGATCATGTCGCAGCCAGGGTCAAGGTTGATCGCCACCACCTTGTCGCAGGCACCGATGCCCTGCAGGTGCTGGATGGCACCGGAAATACCCACGGCCACATACACCCGCGCCGTGACCCAGGTGCCGCTGGCGCCGACCTGGCGATCACGCGCCATAAAGCCGTCGTCCACGGCCACCCGCGAGGCGCCCTCGGTGGCACCCAGTGCGGCGGCGGTCTGGTGGAAGAGCGTCCAGTCCTTCACGCCATTGCCGCCGGAGAAAATGAATTCCGCCTCGGCCATGGGAATTGCCGCCGGGTCGACGGCCACCGCGCCAAGATCTTCAATGCGCGGCAAGCTGCGCGCCAGGGCTGTGGATAACTCCACGGGCAACACTTCATGCCGGGTTTCGCTGACCGGCTCAGCGCACTCCACGGCCGCCAGGATCAGGCGCGCCAAAGGCCGGGCCAAGTCTTCCTGGCCAGCCCCGGCGCGGCCGATGCACTCGTCGCCCTTGATCTGCCAGACCCGCGTGGCCGGGCGTTCCTTGAGGCTGGCGGCAAAGCGTCGGCCCAGCTCGCCGCCACCGCTGCGGCTGTCCGGCAGCAACCAGTGGCGCGGGTTGAACTGGTTATCCACAGCGCGCAAACCTTGCACCCGTTGCTCCGGTGAATAACCGTCGAATGCGTGGCCTTCCAGCACCAGCAGACGGTCGACGCCCGCCGTGGCAAACGCATGCTCCTTGTGCTCGCCAAACACCACCGCCAACACCGCGCCATCGCTGCCAGCGAGTTGCCGCGCCAGGCCCAGCAGGTCGCGGTCGTGGCTGCTCAGGCGACCGCCGACCATGTCCGGCACCACGTTGATGTAAAACGCCGGGGCCGGCACCTGGTGCAGTGGCAACTGCACTTCCACCGCTGCCGAACGCTTGGCCGCCCCCCCCTGCTGGGCGCCGCTGCGGTCGATACGCTTGACGCCGTTAGGGCCAATAAAACCAACACCATGCACGTTTTTGCGGATCACGCCGTTAGGCCCCATCCAGCTGTGTTGCACCGGCTGCATCGCCGCATGCAGCGGGTGCAGACGGTTGCGGGCGATCCATTCGGCTCGTGGGTCGCGGCGGATAATGTCGCTCATCAATGCACCTCCGCAGGCTTTTGTTGGACAGGGCGTTTGGTCGGCGAACTGGCGGGCGCGGCGTCTTCCAATAAAGCGTCGGCCACCAGTTCGGCGATGTCCTTGATCAATGGGCGCGGCTCGACCACACCTTCGAGCATTGCCGTGCACTGCGGGCAGCCCACAGCTACCAGCTCGGCGCCGGTTTCGCGGATGTCTTCCATGCGCATGTCCGGAATCCGTTGCTTGCCGGGTATGTCGGTGATCGGCGCACCACCGCCGCCGCCGCAGCAGCGTGAACGGAAGCCCGAACGTTGCATCTCTTTGACCTCGATGCCCAACGCCCGCAGCACTTGGCGCGGCGCCTCATACTCGCCGTTGTAGCGGCCCAGGTAGCATGGGTCGTGGTAGGTCACGCTGTTGCCTTTGTGTTGGCCCAGGTTCAACGCGCCCTCGCCGATCAACTCGGCCATGAAGGTACTGTGGTGTTGCACGAGGTAGTTGCCGTTAAAGGCGCCGTACTCGTTTTTCAGCACATGGAAACTGTGCGGGTCGCAGGTAACGATGCGCTTGAAGCTGTACTTGGCCAGGGTCTGGATATTGCGCGTGGCCAGCAGTTGGAAGGTCGCTTCATCACCCAGGCGCCGCGCCACGTCGCCGCTGTCGCGTTCTTCCAGGCCAAGCACGGCAAAGTCGACGTTGGCCGCTTTGAGTACTTTGACGAACGCTCGCAGGGTGCGCTGGTTGCGCATGTCGAAGGCGCCGTCGCCAACCCAGAACAGTACGTCGGCGCTGCTTTTTTCGCTGAGCAGCGGCAGGTTCAGATCCGCCGCCCAGTTCAGTCGACCGCCCGGTGCAAAGCCGCCCGGGTTGTCGGTGGCGATCAGGTTCTCGAGGACTTCGGCGCCCTTGTTCGGGGTCGCGCCTTTTTCCAGGGTGAGGTAGCGGCGCATGTCGACGATGGCATCCACGTGCTCGATCATCATCGGGCACTCTTCCACGCAGGCGCGGCAGGTGGTGCAGGACCACAGGGTTTCGGCGTCCACCAGGCCGTTGACGATTGGCTGGTGCGGGTTGCCGCTGTGCTCGCCTACCGGTTTGCCTGGATAGGGGCTGCCGGCGAACTTGGCATCAGTGCCGCCAGCCAGGCCGACCACCATGTCCTGGATCAGCTTTTTCGGGTTCAGCGGCTGGCCGGCGGCGAAGGCCGGGCACGCGGCTTCGCACTTGCCGCACTGCACGCAGGCGTCAAACCCGAGCAGTTGGTTCCAGGTGAAATCCTTGGGTTTTTCCACGCCCAGAGGCGCGGTTTTATCGCCGAGGTCCAGCGGCTTCAACCCGGTGGAACGGCCACCGCCAAAGCGCTCGGCGCGGCGGTGCCAGGCCAGGTGCAGGGCACCGGCGAAGGCGTGCTTCATCGGGCCGCCCCAAGTCATGCCGAAAAACATTTCCGACACGCCCCACAGCACGCCCACGCTGAGCAGCGCAGCCAACAGCCAGCCGCCGAAGTCGGCCGGCAGGATCCCGGCCACCGGCAGCGTCACCAGGAAAAAGCTCACCGAAAACGCCATCAGGCTTTTCGGCAGGCGCATCCACGGGCCTTTCGACAGGCGTGATGGCGGGTTACGGCGGCGCAGATAGACAAACGTGGCGCCGACAAACATCAGCACCGAGGCCAACAGCAGGGCATAGCCGAGGATGCGGTTATGCAGGCCGAAACCGTGCACCAGAATCGCCAACAGCGCTGACAGCACAAAGCCCAACGCCGTGGCGACGTGGGTGTTGGCGATGTATTTGTCGCGGGCAACCACGTGGTGCAGGTCGACCATGTAGCGCTTGGGCATGGCCAGCAGGCCACCGAGCAGGTCGACTTTGGAGGCGCGGCCACGGCGCCACATGTTCACCCGGCGCAGGGCGCCGAGGACGGCAAGGCCCAGGGCGGCAAACAAGAGAATAGGAAGCAAGGTGTTCAACATTGAGGTGACCTCAAGCGGCAAGTTTCAAGCTACAAGCGGCAAGTCAAAGCCGGTCAACCACTGCTCTTTCTTGCTGCTTGAAGCTTATGGCTTGCGACTGTTCTTAAAAATCCTTGCACAGGCGCAGGGCGTCGTAGATCGCAGCGTGAGTATTTCGCTGCGCCACACAATCACCAATGCGGAACAGCAAGTAGCCCTCGCCCGCCTCGCTCAGACACGGCTGCGGCTGGATCGCGAACAAGGCTTCAACATCGATCTGGCCTTTGTTACGCGATCCTTCCTTGAGCCCGTAGTAAAGGGCTTCATCCGGACGCACGCCGTTTTCCACCACCACCTGGTCCACCACCCGTTCCTCTTTGGCGCCGGTGTACTCGTTCTCTAGCACCGCTACCAGCTTGTCGCCTTCGCGGTAGACCTTTTCCAGCATCATGTCGCCGGTCATGATCACTTCCTTGGGGTACATGCTGCGGTAGTAGGTCGGGAATGACGTACCGCCGATGGCCACGCCGGGCTTGATGTCGTCAGTGACGATCTCGACCTGGCAGCCTTTGTCCGCCAGGAAATCGGCCACCGACATGCCGGTGAATTCGCAGATGGTGTCGTACACCAGCACGTTCTTGCCCGGTGCCACCTTGCCGTCGAGCACGTCCCAGCTGCTCACTACCAGGCCTTCGGCCGCGCCCCAGTGTTCGTTCTGTTCGATAAACGGATGCCCGCCCACCGCCAGCACCACCACGTCCGGACGCAGGTCGAGGATGGTCTCGGCATCAGCGGCCACGCCCAGGCGCAAATCGACTTTCAAACGTGCCAATTCCAGCTGGAACCAGCGGGTGATGCCAGCGATCTGGTCACGTTGCGGCGCTTTCGAGGCGGTGGTGATCTGCCCGCCGATAAATTCTTTCTTTTCCAACAGGGTCACGTCGTGGCCACGTTCAGCGGCAACGCGCGCGGCTTCCATCCCCGCCGGGCCGGCACCCACGACCACGACTTTGCGCTTGGGCCCGATGGACTTCTCGATGATGTGCGGCACGCCCATGTATTCACGGGAGGTCGCGGCGTTCTGGATGCACAGTACATCCAGGCCCTGGTACTGGCGGTCGATGCAGTAGTTGGCGCCGACGCACTGCTTGATCTGGTCGATCTGGCCCATCTTGATCTTGGCGATCAGGTGCGGGTCGGCGATGTGCGCACGGGTCATGCCGACCATGTCCACATAACCGCCTTCGAGGATGCGCGTGGCCTGGTTCGGGTCCTTGATGTTCTGCGCGTGCAGCACCGGGACCTTGACCACTTCCTTGATCCCGGCGGCCAAGTGCAGGAACGGCTCCGGCGGATAACTCATGTTGGGGATAACGTTGGCCAGGGTGTTGTGGGTGTCGCACCCCGACCCCACCACGCCGATGAAATCGAGCATGCCGGTGTCGTCGTAATACTTGGCGATCTGCTTCATGTCCTCATGGGACAAGCCGTCCGGGTGGAATTCGTCACCGCACAGGCGCATGCCCACGCAGAAGTCGTCACCGACCTCGGCACGCACGGCTTTCAGGACTTCCAGGCCGAACTTCATGCGGCCTTCAAAGGTGCCACCCCATTCGTCGGTACGTTTGTTGACCCGTGGGCTCCAGAACTGGTCGATCATGTGCTGGTGCACGGCGGACAGTTCCACGCCGTCTAGGCCACCGGCCTTGGCACGACGCGCGGCCTGGGCGTAGTTGCCGATCACGCGCCAGATTTCTTCCGGTTCGATGGTCTTGCAGGTAGCGCGGTGCACCGGCTCCCGCACGCCGGACGGCGACATCAGGGTCGGCCAGTTGAAGCCGTCCCAACGCGAGCGACGGCCCATGTGGGTAATCTGGATCATGATCTTGGCGCCATGCTTGTGCATGGCATCAGCCAGGTTCTGGAAGTGCGGGATGATGCGGTCGGTGGACAGGTTTACCGAGCTCCACCACTCCTGCGGGCTGTCGATGGCCACCACTGAGGAGCCGCCGCAGATCGCCAGGCCGATGCCGCCCTTGGCTTTCTCTTCGTAATACTTCACATAGCGGTCAGTCGTCATCCCGCCGTCGGTGGCATACACCTCGGCGTGGGCGGTACTGAGCACGCGGTTGCGGATGGTCAGTTTGCCGATCTGGATCGGCGCAAACATTGCTTCGAAAGCCATGGCACGGTCCTCGGTTTACAACGGCTTGACGGTGAACAGGCCGTCATCGTGGCCCTCTTCGGAGCCTCCGTAGACTTGTTCGGCGACGGTGCGGATTTGGCTGCCACGCGCCTGCAGAATCTGGTCCATGGCACCGGCAAACCAGCCGGTGAACATGTAGTCGACCTTGCGTCCGACCTTGCCGTACACGTAGACAAACGCCGAGTGCTCAAGCTTGACGCTGGCTGTGCCTTTGTCGAGGTCGATGTCCTGGATCTTGAACAGGCCCCAGCCGCGCTGCGACAGGCGCTTCATGTAGTGTTCGAACACTGCGACGCCTTCCAGGCCGTGGCATTCGGCTTCTTTTTCACACCAGTGCCAGGCGGACTTGTAGCCGGCTTTGTAAAGGATGTCGGCGTAGGCGTCAGCGCCGAGGACTTCTTCGATACCCATGTGGTTGTTGACGAAGAAATGGCGCGGCACGTACAGCATCGGCAGGGCGTCGGAGGTCCAGACACCGGTTTCGCTGTCGACTTCGATAGGCAATTGCGGGGCGATCTTGGCCATGGAAACTTAACTCCAGAAAATTCGTTGTGTTGATGTTCCGCGACAGTGCGGTGGCTTATTCGCCCCAGACGTCCTTGAGGACGTTGACCCAGTTCTCACCCATGATCTTGCGCACCACACGCTCAGGGTGACCGCGCTTGAGCAGGGTTTCGGTGAGGTTGGGGAACTCGCCCACGGTGCGGATGCCCAGCGGGTTGATGATCTTGCCGAAGCTGGTCAGGCGGCGGGCGTAGCCCTTGTCATGGGTCAGCATTTCGAAGAAATCCTGGCCATGGCCCTGGGTGAAGTCGGTGCCGATGCCGATAGCGTCTTCGCCGACGATGTTCATGGTGTATTCGATGGCTTCGGCGTAGTCGTCGATGGTCGAATCGATGCCCTTGGCCAGGAACGGCGCGAACATGGTCACGCCGACAAAACCGCCGTGGTCGGCGATGAACTTGAGCTCTTCATCGGACTTGTTGCGCGGGTGCTCTTTAAGGCCGGACGGCAGGCAGTGGGAGTAGCACACCGGCTTTTTCGATTCGAGGATAACTTCTTCGGAGGTTTTGGAGCCCACGTGGGACAGGTCGCACATGATGCCGACGCGGTTCATCTCACCGACGACCTCACGACCAAAGCCCGACAGGCCGCCATCACGCTCGTAGCAGCCGGTGCCGACGAGGTTCTGGGTGTTGTAGCACATCTGCACCACCCCAACGCCGAGCTGCTTGAAGATCTCGACGTAGCCAAGCTGGTCTTCGAAGGCATGGGCGTTCTGGAAGCCGAAAATGATGCCGGTCTTGCCCTGCTCCTTGGCTTTGCGGATATCGGCGGTGGTTTTCACCGGGATCACCAGGTCGCTGTTCTCACGGATCAGGGTCTGGCTGGCCACGATGTTGTTAATGGTGGCCTGGAAGCCTTCCCACACCGACACCGTGCAGTTGGCAGCGGTGAGGCCACCTTTGCGCATGTCCTCGAACAGGTCGCGGTTCCACTTGGCAATAATAAGCCCGTCGATAACGATGCTGTCGGCGTGCAATTCGGCTGGGCTCATCAGGCGTCCCCTTATTTGGCGATTCATGCGCCGAATCGTCTGCCGGCGCTTTGGGCCAGCATATGCCCAGGGGCCGACAGAGCTGGGTGCAAAAACGACAGGGGAATTGCCGAAAGCGTCAATCCGCGACAAAGGCTGTTAAGAGAGGTCTGACTGGCGGCTGTTATTTGTCTCACGCTTGAGCCAGAATTCCCGCATCACCTGATATGAGACGGCGCAATGAAATCGATTTTCCTGGCTTTGGCACTCATCGCAACCGGCGTCCACGCGGCCGAAGACACCGACAGCACGCCGTGCGACGGCATCGAAAACGACACGCAAACCCTGGAATGCGCCACGTACAATAAAACCACCGCCGTTCAGTTGCTCAAGGATAACTATCAGAGCCTGTTGGAACGCATGGCTTCGACCTACGGCAGCGACAAAACCACGCTGGCGGACATTACCGCTCGTCTGAAGGATGCCCAGCAGAAGTGGGAAAAGTTACGCGACGCCGATTGCGCCGTGGACACCTTCCCGGCGGTGAACGGTACGAAGGCGTACGCGATTGCACAGAATGACTGCCTGGCGCGGATGAGTGATGAGCGGTCGGAGTTTCTGGAGTCGATCGGGCAGGAATAAGCAACAATCCCCGTCACTTTCCTTCTGAAACAAGGCTATTCATGAAGACTTGCGGCATCGAAATCAAAGGCAGCGAAGCCATCATCGCCGTCGCCTCCCTGGACAACCAAGCGCTGACTCACGTCGCCCTGGCCACGAAAAAAATCGCCCTGGAAGACGACGATGAAGCGGCCAACGTCAAAGCCTTCGCCGCTCAGGTGAAGGCGTTTGTGCAGGCAAACGCTATCGAACGTATCGCGATCAAGAAGCGCAGCAAGAAAGGCGAATTCGCCGGTGGCCCGACCACGTTCAAGATTGAAGGGGTGCTTCAGTTGCTGGAGGGTGTTGAGGTGACGCTGTTGTCGCCGCAGACCCTCAATGCGCAGAACAAGAAGCACACCTTTGATCTGCCGGCGACACTGAACAAGTATCAGCATGAGGCGTACAAGGCGGCGTGCTCGGCACTGGTCAAGAAATAAGCCACACCCTATATCAATGTGGGAGCTGGCTTGCCTGCTCCCACATGTGATCAGCGTTTGATTCAGTTAAGAGCTCGGCGCCGGTGCTGCAGCCAATCCCCGAAGGATTTGTCTTCCAGCGCATAACCGCCCCGGCTCGACTTCCATACCAGCTCTTTATCGCGCAAGGCATCGATACAGGCCTGAATGGTCTGGGTGCCCGGCACTACGTCGCTGCCCATGCCTTCCAACGCCTTGCTGACGGCCGTGAGGGTGCTGTCGGTAAACGGCGCGAACGGTTCGTTGTTCTGTGAGCGCTCCACCATCACGTCCAGCACCGCACGCTGGGGAATGGTGAGGGCGTTCCAGGCACTTTCGAATTCGGTCCAAACGCCGGCGCGCAGCAGTTCGGCGCGACTGTGCAGCAGTTGGCCGAGATTGCTCGCCTCCCCCAGTTCCAATGCCACTTCACCAATGATGGTGCGCAACATTTCCGGGCGACGGCCCACTAGCTCAAACGCTTCATCGATGTCGGCAGCATTGAACTGGTTGGTCTTGGCCAGAAGGCCGTTGAGGTACACGGTGTAGGCCTGTGTGAATGCTTTGCCCAGCAGTGGAAATGGGGTGATGCTGGACCCGAAAAACGGCTGGCTTTTACCTAATACCAGATGGGCAAGCTTGTCGCGATTGGACCCCGTGAACACCAGGCGCAACCCGCTGCCCTCGCCTTCACGACCTTGGTTGAGCTGGTCCCGGGCGGCCTTGAGGGCAAACATCGCGTTAACACCGGCTTCGGTGGTGAGCGCGTGCTGGGCTTCGTCGATCACCAGCACGACGGTTTTCTCGGCAGCGCTGTGAAGCAACTCCAGCGCTTGCGTCAGTGTCGCGCCTGCAGGCAATTGCGGCTTGGTGAAATCCCAGGACAAGGTGCGCAGGAAGCTGAGCTTTTCGATGCCGATATTTTTGGCCAGTTTGCGGATGCCCTTTTCAAAGGGCACCAGGGCACCGGCGATGGCACTGGAGATCAGGTCGGCGGGGTCTTTTTCCTTGTCGGCCCACAGGTCGACATACACCGCCAGCCAACCACGCGCCTGGCATTCAGGAACAAGGTCCTCACGTAAAAAAGTGCTTTTGCCCGTGCGACGCGGCGCCGCGAGAAACAGGCCGGAGGTGAAATCCTGAATACCGGCCCCCACAAGGCCATCGGCAATGCTGCTTGCCAGGTCGGGGCGGCGGAACACAAAGCCGCTGTTCTTGGACATGCTTTTATACTCAATTATGGAAAGGACTATAAATTATAGTCACGAGTATAATTGACTATAATCAGCCGTCAAACCACCTCCCGTCGCCGGTCCTCCCTTGGGCATTTCGCAAACCGTGCCCGATAACTCCGCGTGAAATACGACGGTGATTCAAACCCGCAGGCGATGCTCACTTCCAGCACACTCAGATCGCTCTGGCGCAGTAATTGCCGGGCTTTTTCCAAGCGCAGGCCGAGGTAGAAGTTGCTCGGGGTGTCGTTCAAATGCAGGCGAAACAGGCGCTCCAGCTGACGCCGCGTTACGTTGATCGCGTCGGCCAGCGCCAATGTGCTCAGCGGCGGCTCGGTGTGTTGCTCCATCTCGCCGATCACTTGCACCAGTTTTTTGTTGTTGATGCCGTAGCGCGTGGCGATCTGCATGCGCTGGTGGTCTTTGCGTGGGCGGATACGGCCGAGCACGAATTGTTCGGAAACCTGGATCGCCAGCTCCGAGCCATGAGCCTGGGCGATCAGGTCGAGCATCAGGTCGATGGAAGCGGTGCCGCCCGCGCAGGTGATGCGACGGCGGTCGATTTCGAAGAGTTCCTGGGTCACTGTGAGCTGCGGGTAGGATTCCTTGAAAGCGTCGATGGCTTCCCAGTGCAGGGTCAGCCGGTGGCCATCGAGCAGGCCTGCTTCAGCCAGCACGCAGGCGCCGGTGTCGATGGCGCCGAGGGTCACGCCGTCATGGTCGAGGCGGCGCAGCCAGTGTTCCAGCGCGGGAGTGGCGAACTGCAAGGGTTCAAAGCCCGCCACCACCAACAATGTCGCGCCTTTTTTCAGCGGTTCCAACGCGGCGTCGGCGTTGACCGACATGCCATTGCTCGCCAGCACCGCGCCGCCATCGGCACTCAACACGTGCCAGCGGTACAGCTCGCCACGAAAGCGGTTGGCCACCCGCAGCGGCTCCAGCGCGGAGATAAAGCCAATGGCCGAAAAGCCCGGCATCAGCAGAAAGTAGAAATCCTGGGACATGGTGGCGCTCTCGTCGGACGGGCAGCGTGGCACTGTGATACTCCCGTTCACGGGCGGATTCAAGGTGGCAGGTCGCTGCAGTGCAAGAGCGGGTCGCCGCCGTGCGTTTTGTCGCCCCCAAAGCGACGTAACGTAAAACCCGCACCATCAGCCTCACGGCGCACAAAGACGCCGGCCCCCACAATAACGACCTGCCGAGGGATCCACCATGAACCGACTGATCAGCCGCTGCGTGCTCGCACTCAGCGCCAGCGCCATCTTGAGCACCCACGTAATGGCCGCCGATGCGGCGTCCTGCCAGAACGTGCGCATGGGTGTGGTGAACTGGACCGATGTAATCGCCACCAGCGCCATGACCCAAGTGTTGCTCGACGGCCTCGGCTACAAGACCAAACAGACCAGTGCATCGCAGCAAATCATCTTCGCCGGCATCCGCGACCAACGCCTGGATATGTTCCTGGGCTACTGGAACCCACTGATGACCCAGACCATCACCCCATTCATCGACGCCAAGCAAGTCAAGGTCCTCGACAAACCAAGCCTGGAAGACGCGCGCGCCACCCTCGCCGTGCCGACCTACCTGGCGGACAAGGGCCTGAAAACCTTCGCCGACATCGCCACATTCGAAAAAGAACTGGGCGGCAAGATCTACGGCATCGAGCCCGGCTCGGGCGCCAACACGCAGATCAAGGCGATGATCGCCAAGAACCAGTTCGGCCTGGGCAAGTTCCAACTGGTGGAATCGAGTGAAGCCGGCATGCTCGCCGCCGTGGACCGGGCGGTTCGCCGCAAGGAGGCGGTGGTGTTCTTTGGCTGGGCGCCGCACCCGATGAACGTCAACGTCGCCATGACTTACCTCACCGGCAGCGACGACGCCCTGGGCCCGAACGAAGGCATGGCGACCGTGTGGACCGTGACCGCGCCAACCTACGCCGAGCAGTGCCCCAATGTGCACAAACTGCTGACCAACCTGACCTTCACCGCCGCCGACGAGAGCCGGATGATGCAGCCGTTGCTGGATCACAAGGACGCCCTCGAGTCCGCCAAACAGTGGCTCAAGGATCACCCGCAAGACCAGGCTCGTTGGCTGGAAGGTGTGACCACCTTCGATGGCAAACCGGCTGCGGCCAACCTGCAATTGACCAGCAAGTAACCCCTTTTCAATCACCGTTTCGCAGCCACAAGCGGCTGCGAACGGCATCACTACGCCTGTAAGGAACCGCCCCATGAACCACGACGTCATCATCACCTGCGCACTCACCGGTGCTGGCGACACGACCAGCAGAAGCCCGCACGTGCCGGTCACCCCCAAGCAAATCGCCGCCGCAGCGGTGGAAGCCGCCAAGGCCGGCGCCACCGTGGTGCACTGCCACGTGCGCGACCCCGAGACCGGCAAATTCAGCCGTGACGTGGCCCTGTACCGCGAAGTGATGGAACGCATCCGTGAGGCCGACATCGACATCATCGTCAACCTCACCGCCGGCATGGGCGGCGACTTGGAGATCGGTGGCGGCGAGCACCCGATGGCGTTCGGCCCTAACACCGACCTGGTCGGCCCGCTGACCCGCCTGGCCCATGTGGAAGAGCTGCTGCCGGAAATCTGCACCCTGGACTGCGGCACCCTGAACTTCGGCGATGGCGACACCATTTACGTGTCCACCCCGGCGCAACTAAGGGCTGGTGCCAAGCGCATCCAAGCGCTGGGCGTTAAGCCCGAACTGGAAATTTTCGACACCGGTCACCTGTGGTTTGCCAAGCAGATGATCAAGGAAGGCCTGCTCGATAATCCGCTGTTCCAACTGTGCCTGGGCATTCCCTGGGGCGCGCCGGCCGACACCACCACCATGAAAGCCATGGTCGACAACCTGCCCGCCGACGCGGTATGGGCCGGTTTCGGCATCGGTCGCATGCAAATGCCAATGGCCGCGCAAGCGGTGCTGCTGGGCGGCAACGTGAGGGTAGGCCTGGAGGACAACCTGTGGCTGGACAAAGGCGTGCTCGCCACCAACGGGCAACTGGTGGAGCGCGCGAGTGAAATTCTCAGCCGGTTGGGTGCTCGGGTCATGACCCCGGCGGAAGGCCGAATCAAGATGGGCCTGACCAAACGCGGCTGACTCCCTGCCGAAACCGGATCAAAAATGTGGGAGCGGGCTTGCTCGCGAAAGCGGTGGGTCAGTACCCAATGCATCAACGGACACACCGCCTTCGCGAGCAAGCCCGCTCCCACAGGGGATCATCGAATTTTTCAGGAATTTGCCAATGCGCTTTATCACCGAAATCAAAACCTTCGCCGCCCTCGGCAGCGGTGTTATCGGCAGCGGCTGGGTGTCCCGCGCCCTGGCCCACGGCCTGGATGTAATCGCCTGGGACCCGGCGCCCGGTGCCGAAGCCGCCCTGCGCAAGCGCGTCGCCAACGCCTGGGACGCCCTTGAGAAACAAGGCCTGGCATCGGGCGCGTCCCAGGACCGCCTGCGCTTTGTCGACACTATCGAAGCGTGCGTGAAAGACGCCGACTTCATCCAGGAAAGCGCCCCGGAACGCCTGGCGCTGAAGCTGGAGTTACACAGCAAGATCAGCGCGGCAGCCAAGCCAAATGCGCTGATTGGCTCAAGCACCTCCGGCCTGTTGCCAAGCGAGTTCTACGAGCGCTCGACTCACCCTGAGCGTTGCGTGGTCGGCCACCCGTTCAACCCGGTTTACCTGTTGCCGCTGGTGGAAGTCGTCGGCGGCAAGAACACTGCGCCAGAGGCCATTCAGGCGGCAATCAAGGTGTATGAATCCCTCGGCATGCGGCCCTTGCATGTGCGCAAGGAAGTGCCTGGGTTTATCGCTGACCGTCTGCTGGAAGCGCTGTGGCGTGAGGCGCTGCACCTGGTCAATGACGGCGTGGCCACCACGGGCGAAATCGATGACGCCATCCGCTTTGGCGCGGGGCTACGATGGTCGTTCATGGGTACCTTCCTGACCTACACCCTGGCGGGTGGCGATGCCGGCATGCGGCACTTCATGGCGCAGTTCGGCCCGGCGTTGCAACTGCCGTGGACTTACCTGCCGGCGCCGGAACTGACCGACAAGCTGATTGACGATGTGGTGGACGGCACCAGCGATCAGCTGGGAAAACACAGCATATCTGCGCTGGAGCGCTATCGTGATGATTGCCTGCTGGCGGTGCTGGAAGCCGTGAAAACCACCAAGGCCAAGCACGGTATGAGCTTCACTGAATAAACCACAATTTTGACCGCGTACAAATTCGGAATTTATGTGATGCCTGCCCTGACCACCTACACCACAAACATCCTCCCCGACTGGGTGGATTACAACGGCCACCTGCGCGACGCGTTCTACCTGCTGATCTTCAGCTACGCCACCGACGCGCTGATGGACACACTGGGCCTTACCCGTGAAAGCCGCGAAGCCAGCGGTCACTCACTGTTCACCCTGGAGTTGCACCTGAACTACCTGCACGAGGTGAAACTGGGGGCCGAGGTCGAGGTGCATACCCAACTGATCGCCCATGACGCCAAGCGCCTGCATCTTTATCACAGCCTGCACTTGGTGGGTGATGCGAAGGAACTGGCGGGCAACGAGCAAATGCTGCTGCACGTGGACCTCGCCGGCCCGCATTCGGCGCCATTCACCGAGGCCACGCGGGGGAAACTTGCGGCCATCCACGCCGAGCAGACCGACCTGGCCCGCCCCGCCCTCCTCGGCCGCCTCATAGGGTTACCCACGCCAAAATGAACAGCCAAAAAAAGCCCCGATCAAGCCGTGACAAGATCGGGGCAGAGTGCTTTGTGTGGGCCTTACATCCCGAGGGTGACCAAACCTTCAAGTCGCTTGCCTGGCAGTCAATGTACCCATTACTGCTGTCGGTAAACGGCTCGAAAACGACCTGTTCATAGCCATCTGAGGCATTCGTTGATTCTGCCCTTGCCGACCGGCTGATGGCCTACCAGAATCCACGTCAGATCCCGCTCCCTACACCAGGATAAACGTCATGATGCACGCGGACTTGATTGACCAGGATGACCTGCTGGGCCAACTGCGCTCATTGGGCTTTGAAGTGTCCAGCGGTGCCACCGCCGAGCAGGCCTGCGAGTGCGCGGTGCGTGGCTTGAGCCCGGCGCGGGCCAAGGCACTCAAGGGCATGGTTGAGCAGATGTACACCGGTAGCGCGACGATCTTGCCGGCGGTGAGGCAGGCGATCGACAAGCAGTTGTTGCCGGCTTTGGTTCAGTTCAAGCAGAACTCGGGCACCTGATAGCCCGCATTTGCGAGCAAGCCCGCTCCCACATTTGACCTTGTTCACAGATCAAAATGTTGGAGCGGGCTTGCCTGCGATAGAGGCAACGCGTTCTAGAGCGTTACGCTGGCGAAAGTCGACTCGTTACGCGCCTGGCTCAACGCCGACATCGTCCCCGACAACGGTGACAGCACCAGCGCCGGCGGAATCGGCATCATCGCCACCTGCTGGGTGGTGTTGGAACCAACGCGCTCATCCCGTGGCGGAATGCCGAAGTATTCGCGATAGCACTTGGAAAAGTGCGGCGTCGACACAAACCCGCACACCGACGCCACTTCGATGATCGACATCGGCGTTTGCTTGAGCAACTGCCGTGCGCGGATCAGGCGCAGCTTGAGGTAGTAGCGCGACGGTGAGCAGTGCAGGTACTTCTGGAACAACCGCTCCAGCTGGCGACGGGACACGGCGACGTATACCGCCAGCTCATCCAGGTCGATCGGCTCTTCCAGGTTGGCTTCCATCAGCGCGACAATTTCCTGCAGCTTCGGCTGGTTGGTGCCGAGCATGTGCTTGAGTGGCACACGCTGGTGATCCTGTTCATTGCGGATGCGTTCGTACACAAACATCTCAGAGATCGCGGCCGACAGTTCACGACCGTGATCGCGGCTGATCAGGTGCAGCATCATGTCCAGCGGGGCGGTGCCGCCGGAGCTGGTGAAACGGTTGCGGTCGAGGGTGAACAGGCGTGTGCTCATGGTCACGCGTGGGAAGGCTTCCTGCATCGAGGCCAGGCATTCCCAGTGCACGCTGCAATCAAAGCCGTCGAGCAAACCGGCGCAGGCCAGGGCCCAACTGCCAGTGCACACCGCGCCCAGGCGACGGGACTGGCGCGCCTGGCTTTGCAGCCACGACACATGTTCACGGGTAACGGTGCGCTGGATACCCACGCCGCCGCACACGATCACCGTGTCCAGGGCCGGGGCTTTATGCATGGAGGCGTCGGGCGTGATTTGCAGACCGTCGCTGGCCCACACCTGGTTTCCGTCGACGCTCAGGGTCGTCCAGCGATACAGCTCGCGGCCGGAGAGCTGGTTGGCCATGCGCAGGGGTTCGACTGCGGACGCCAGGGAAATCAGCGTGAAATTGTCCAGCAGCAAAAAGCCGATGGATTGAGGCGCACGGTTCTGGGGTTGGGCCCCTGAGTTGAACGACGTCATCGCGGTATCTCCTCACACAAAGCGGGTGATGGCCTCAGGCGAGGCTCTTGTTATTGCGCTCTTCATCCCTGCCTGTAAAAAATGGAGCGAGAGGCTTTGAATAGATAGAGCAAATGCCATGCCTAAAATTGAATGGCCGTCCAATAACTCCTAAAAACGACCTCATGATGTGTCTAAATAAGCCCGCGCAGCACGTACGGATATAGTCGGAATTAGTCGTAGGAGCTAGCCTGCTCAAGGGCTGTGAGCAGTTCGGTAGCACTTGTGGGAAGGCGCTTTGCGGGTGTGGGAAAAGTCTGTCACCACAAGCACGGGTGACGGGTGGTCAGCGCGGAATCGTTTGGCGGCCACTTATCTGTTTGCGACGCGCTAAAAGGTGGCGCTTTTGGTTCGGGGTGTTCACTTTATGCGCAGTGTTGCTTGAACTACCGCTATCGCGGGCAAGCCCGGCTCCCACAGGGGAACGCATTCCAAAGGTGGGAGCTGGCTTGCCTGCGATAGCAGTGTCACTGACTCAACATTCCACAGCACTCACCGCCAACCCACCCCGCGACGTCTCTTTGTACTTGTCATGCATATCCGCCCCGGTATCGCGCATGGTGCGAATCACCCGGTCCAGCGAGATAAAGTGCTGCCCATCACCGCGCAAAGCCATCTGCGCGGCGTTGATCGCCTTCACCGCGGCAATCGCATTGCGCTCGATGCACGGCACTTGTACCAGCCCGCCCACCGGGTCGCAGGTGAGGCCAAGGTTATGTTCCAGGCCGATTTCGGCCGCGTTGCACAGTTGCTCCGGCGTGGCGCCGAGGATCTCGGCCAACCCAGCGGCGGCCATCGCGCAGGCCGAGCCTACTTCGCCCTGGCAGCCCACTTCGGCACCGGAAATCGAGGCGTTCTTCTTGCACAGGATCCCCACCGCCGCTGCGCCGAGCAGGTAGTCGACCACGTTGGCCTCGGTGACTGCCTCGCTGAACTTCATAAAGTAGTGCAGCACCGCCGGGATGATCCCCGCCGCGCCGTTGGTGGGTGCGGTGACCATGCGCCCACCAGCGGCGTTCTCCTCGTTCACCGCCAGGGCGAACAGGTTCACCCACTCCATGGCGCTCAAGGTCGAGCCGATCACGTTCGGCTTACCCAACTCTTGCAGGCTGCGATGCAACTTGGCGGCACGTCGGCGCACGTTCAGGCCGCCAGGCAGGATGCCTTCGTGCTTGAGGCCCTGCTCCACACAATCCTGCATGGCGCGCCAGAGTTTCATCAGGCCGTTGCGGATTTCTTCTTCAGAGCGCCAGACTTTTTCGTTAGCCAGCATCAACTCGGCGACGCGCAGATTGTGGGTCTTGCACAACTGCAGCAGCTCCACCGCGCTGGAAAAGTCGTAAGGCAACTCGGTACGATCCATATCGGCCACGCCGCTTTGCGCCTGGGCTTCATCCACGACAAAACCGCCACCTACTGAATAGTAGGTATCACGGTGCAGTTCGCCGTTATCGCCGTGCACCACCAGGGTCATGGCGTTGGGATGGAACGGCAGGTTTTCGTCGAGCAGGCGCATGTCCCGCGCCCACACAAACGGCACCGGCAAACGCCCGTCCAGCAACAGAGTGTCGGTCTCGCGCAGGGTGTGAATACGGCTGCCGATTTGCGACGGGTCAATTGCGTCCGGCCACTCGCCCATCAGGCCCATGATGGTCGCGGTATCGCTGCCGTGGCCGATGCCGGTGGCGGACAATGAGCCATACAACTGAACTTCGACGCGCCTGACTTGTTCCAACAGTTCACGTTCACGCAATGCTTGGACGAACAACGCCGCGGCGCGCATGGGGCCGACGGTGTGAGAACTCGAAGGCCCGATGCCGATCTTGAACAGGTCGAAAACGCTGATAGCCATTGCCGTGAAACTCCTCGGTGAGCAGGCTAGGCATGAACAAGCTGCTACGCTCAGATCGCCCAGATGGCGGCATCATCAAGCTTTTATCCGCCCTCACGGCGTCTCACACCGACGTAACCATGCTCACCAACGCCGCCCTCGTGCGATCAGGCGTTTTGGCCGTTTTTAGCGGTGCAGATCGGTAAAAACTGCGGTTTTGCCACTGGAAAAATCTGTAAGCGACGTTACCGACACTGGATGCGACCATCCCTGTACTGGATACGACGCCCCCTGTAGGCGTCAGATTTTCACTGGTACATGATCAGTCCCGACTCGTTTGCAAGGCACCGTGCCTGCGCTTCATCGCACGCCCCAACCGCAACACTTATAAAGCGCGGCGAATGCCGCCAGAAAAAAGACACAGGAGTCTACCCCGATGAAAGGTTCACCCTCGTTGTTGTTGGCCGCCATGCTGAGTCTGCCAGTCTTGGCGAACGCTGCAGAACCGGAACAGTGCCATACCGTTAACTTCTCCGATGTCGGCTGGACCGACATTACCGTCACTACCGCGACCACCAGCGAAATCCTCAAGGGCCTGGGCTACACGACGCGCACCACGATGATTTCGGTACCGGTGACTTACAAGTCGCTGGCCGACGGCAAGAACATGGACATCTTCCTCGGCAACTGGATGCCGACCATGGAAAACGACATCAAGCAGTACCGTGATGCCGGCACCGTGGAAACCGTGCGCGCCAACCTGGAGAACGCCAAATACACCCTCGCGGTCCCGGAAGCGCTGTACAACAAGGGCCTTAAAGACTTCGCCGACATCGTCAAATTCAAGGATGAACTGGGCGGCAAGATCTACGGTATCGAGCCGGGCAACGACGGTAACCGCACCATCAAGACGCTGATCGACAAAGACGCCTTCGGCCTGAAAACCGCCGGTTTCAAAGTGGTTGAATCCAGTGAAGCCGGGATGCTCTCGCAAGTGGAACGCGCCACCAGGCGGAACCAGGCCATCGTGTTCCTTGGCTGGGAACCGCACCCGATGAACACCCGCTTCAAGATGAAGTACCTGACTGGCGGTGACGATTCGTTCGGCCCCAACTATGGCCAGGCCACCATCTACACCAACGTGCGCAAGGGTTACACGCAGGAATGCAGCAACGTTGGCCAGTTGCTGAAAAACCTGTCGTTCACCCTGAACATGGAAAGCACCCTGATGGGTAATGTCCTGGACGACAAGATGAAACCCGACGCCGCCGCGAAAGCCTGGCTGAAGAAAAACCCTCAAGTACTCGACACCTGGCTCGCCGGTGTCACCACCGTTGATGGCAAACCTGGGCTCGACGCCGTGAAAGCCTACCTCGCCAAATAGCAACCGCTGACCCCGGGGCGGCGCGCTGCCCCGGGATGTTTTCCCTCTTCGCATGTGGACATTCACTACCATGCTGACTGAACATAAAATCCCACTAGGCCAGTACATCGCTGCCTTCGTCGATTGGTTGACCCAACACGGTGCCAACTACTTCGACGCAATCGCATCGACCCTGGAAACGATGATCCAAGGCGTGACGTTTGCGCTGACCTGGTTCAATCCGCTGGCATTGATCGGTCTGGTTGCGCTACTCGCTCACTTTATTCAACGCAAATGGGGCCTGACGGTATTTGTCATTGCCTCCTTCCTGCTGATCCTGAACCTCGGGTACTGGCAGGAAACCATGGAGACCCTGGCGCAAGTGCTGTTCGCCACCCTGGTCTGCGTGGTCATCGGTGTGCCGCTGGGCATTGTTGCCGCGCACAAACCGCTGTTCTACACCCTGATGCGGCCGGTGCTCGATCTGATGCAGACCGTACCGACCTTCGTCTACCTCATCCCTACCCTGACCCTCTTCGGGCTGGGTGTGGTGCCTGGGCTTATTTCCACGGTGGTGTTCGCGATTGCCGCGCCGATCCGCCTGACCTACCTGGGTATCCGAGACGTACCGCAAGAGTTGATGGACGCCGGCAAGGCCTTTGGCTGCTCGCGCCGTCAGTTGCTCTCGCGCATTGAACTGCCCCATGCCATGCCGAGCATTGCCGCCGGCATTACCCAATGCATCATGCTGTCGTTGTCGATGGTGGTGATCGCGGCCCTGGTGGGCGCCGACGGCCTCGGCAAACCGGTGGTCAACGCACTCAACACCGCGGACATTGCCCTGGGCTTTGAAGCCGGCCTGGCAATCGTATTGCTGGCGATCATGCTCGACCGTATCTGCAAACAACCCGACGCTAAAGTAGGGGGTGATGCATGAGCATTATCCGATTCGACAATGTCGACGTGATTTTCTCCAAAGACCCACGCGAAGCGCTCAAGCTGCTGGACCAGGGCATGAGCCGTAACGAGATCCTGAAAAAGACCGGGCAAATTGTTGGCGTCGAGAACGCCAGCCTGGATGTAGAGAAAGGCGAAATCTGCGTGCTGATGGGCCTGTCAGGCTCCGGCAAGTCGAGCTTGCTGCGTTGCATCAACGGCCTCAATACCGTGAGCCGTGGCCAGTTGTTCGTGGAGCATGAGGGTCACCAGATCGACATCGCATCCTGCACACCCGCCGAACTGAAGATGATGCGCACCAAACGCATCGCCATGGTGTTCCAGAAGTTTGCCCTGATGCCCTGGCTGACCGTGCGCGAGAACATCAGCTTTGGCCTTGAAATGCAGGGCCGCCCGGAAAAAGACCGGCGCAAGCTGGTGGATGAAAAACTGGAGCTGGTGGGCCTGAGCCAATGGCGCAACAAGAAGCCCGACGAGCTGTCCGGCGGCATGCAGCAGCGCGTCGGCCTGGCCCGCGCGCTGGCGATGGACGCCGACATTTTGTTGATGGACGAACCCTTCTCCGCCCTCGACCCGCTGATCCGTCAAGGCCTGCAAGATGAATTGCTGGAGCTGCAACGCAAACTGAACAAGACCATTGTGTTCGTGAGCCACGACCTCGATGAGGCGCTCAAACTGGGCAGCCGGATCGCGATCATGAAAGACGGCAAGATCGTCCAGTACAGCGTGCCGGAAGAGATCGTGCTGAACCCGGCCGATGACTACGTGCGCACCTTCGTCGCGCATACCAACCCGCTCAACGTGCTGTGCGGCCGCAGCCTGATGCGCACCCTGGACAACTGCACGCGCGTGAACGGATCGGTGTGTCTCGACCCAGGCGACGACTCGTGGCTGGACCTGGCCGAAGGTAACACCATCAAGGGCGCGCGCCAGAATGGCGTGGGGATGAACCTGCAGAACTGGGCACCTGGGCAGACATTGGAAGGTCTGGGCCGGCTGCCGACACTGGTGGACTCCAATATCGGCATGCGCGATGCGTTGCACATTCGGTATCACACCGGCAATAAATTGGTGCTGCATGACAACAACCAAGTGGTGGGAATACTCGGAGACACCGAGCTTTACCATGCCTTGCTAGGCAAGAACCTGGGCTAACCACGGCGTAACCAAATGGAGGTATTTAGGCATTAACCAAGCGGCGCCATCGAGGGCGCCGCCTGCTCAATCATCAGCTATAGACCCGGCCAAGGAGCTGCCGATGGCTTTTAAACTGATCGAGCACGTCCCGGGTAATCTGTTCTGGGGCGAAGCCCATCAGGTCGTATTCCTGAGGCCCGTTGTACAGGTAAACCTCGGCGCGGTAGTAACGGGTACGCTCTTCCTCGGGCAGGTCATTGGGTGCCGACGAGTAAGCATCCAGGCTCACCTCATAGACAAACGGGTTGTCTTCTTCCATCTCTACACGCACACCAATGCAGCGTTTGGACTTGCCAAGCAAGGTCTGCACTTGCAGCCCTTGGTTACGCAACGTAAGCGCCGCTTCTTCCAGCGCAGGCGTGACGCGCTTGTCCATAAAACGTTGCACGGTGCCCTGGCTCGGTTGCAGGTCCAGCGCGGTCAAACGCGCGCTGAAACCATGGCGGCCACGCTCGGCCAATTGCGCCTGCTCCTGTTCCATCGCCACGTCCTGGCGCATGGCTTTGTGCAGACCGAACATAAACAGGATCAGCACCACCGAGAACGGCAGCCCCGCCAGCACCACCATGGTCTGCATGGCTTCAAAGTTGCCGGCAAACAGCAGGCCGATGGTCACCAGGGTGATCACCGCCGACCAGAAGACCCGCAACCAGTGCGGCGCGTCTTCGTCCACATTGCCGCCTTTGCAGGAAAGGTTGGCCATCATCACCGCGCCAGAATCCGCCGGGGTCAGGAACAGCACAAAGCCCACAAAGATCGACACTCCGATGACGATTTTCGACGCAGGGTAATGCTCAAGCAGTTGGTAGATAGCCATCGACGGCTGTTCCAGCGCCGTCTTGCCCAGTTCTACCGCACCGTGGTTCAGCACCAGGTCCAGCGCCGAGTTGCCGAAGATCGACAGCCACGCCAGGGTGAAGCCCAGCGGGATCAGCAACACGCCGGCGACCAGTTCACGTACCGTGCGACCACGGGAAATACGCGCGATGAACATGCCCACGAATGGCGCCCAGGAAATCCACCAGGCCCAGTAGAACAGGGTCCACAGGCCCATCCAGCGCTCGGTCTTGTCGGCGTCGCCTTGGTACACGTAGAGGTCGAAGGTTTTCAGGATGATGCCGTTGAGATAATCACCGGTGTTCTGCACCAGGCCGTTGAGCAAATGCAGGGTCGGACCGAACAGCAGCACGAAGATCAGCAACCCGCTGAACAGCACGATGTTGAGGTTGGACAGGCGGCGAATGCCGTTCTCCACACCCGACACAGCAGCAATGGTTGCCACGGTGCTCATCACGACGATCACGATCAGCAAGTTGGTGTTGCTGTGCTGCATGCCGAACAGGTTTTCCAACCCGGACGACACCTGCATCGCGCCGATCCCCAGGTTGGTCACCAGGCCGAGCAGGGTCACGAACATACCGAAACCGTCCACCGCGTGGCCGGCCGCGCCTTTCACCCAACGCTCGCCCACCAGCGGGTACAGCGCCGAGCGCAAGGCCAGCGGCTGGTTGTGACGGTAGGCAAAGTACGCCACGGCCAGGCCGACCAGGGCATAGATTGCCCAGCCATGCAGGCCCCAATGCAAGAAGGTCAATTGCAACGCCTGGCGAGCGGCGCCATTGCTCGCTGCTGCGCCTTCAGGCGGGTTGAAGTAGTGGTCGAGCGGCTCCGAAGCGCCGAAATACAGCAGCGAGATGCCGATACCCGACGAGAACAACATGCCGGCCCAGGCGCCGTAGCTGAAGTCCGGAGTGTCGTCCTTGCTGCCCAGTTTCAACTTGCCAAAGGACGAAAACGCCAGGCCGACCACAAACACCAGGTAGGCGGCGATGACCACCATGTAATACCAGCCGAAGCTTTTCGACAGCCAGGCTTGGGCGATGCCAAGCATGCGCCCGGCCTCTTGCGGGGCGATGATCAGGATGGCAGTCAACAACAGAATCAGCGCGGTGGAGGTGTAGAACACCCAACCGTTGACCCTGACCTTTTCCGGCGGGGTCTTTATAAGAGAGGCAGAACTCATGGCGCAGATGCTCCGGGCAGTGCGAGAGAGAAACACAAGGCAACGGTTATCCCGGAACATCGATTTTTCGGCAGTCGACGGACGGGTGTTATAAAGACACCCCGAAAATCCTTGTGCCCCGCCGAGGCGGTGCCAGGCCCCTATATGGCCCGTTTCAGGGGTTTTCGCAGGTGTCAGATGTCGCCGCCCATTTGTAGGGAATGCCTATAGGCAGCGACCATTTGTCGCAGAGCTTATTCTTTGTTGATTGAACGTTCAATCAAAACAAAATAGACTGGCCACCAAGTCGACGAACGTTCATCGCCCGTCGCAGGCCTAAGGAGAGGTTCTACATGCCCAAGGTCGGTATGCAACCCATACGCCGCCAGCAGTTGATCGAAGCCACGCTGGCGGCGATCGATCAGGTCGGAATGGGAGATGCCAGCATTGCGCTGATCGCCCGTTTGGCCGGCGTCTCGAACGGCATCATCAGTCACTACTTCAAGGACAAGAACGGCCTTATTGCAGCGACGATGCGCTATTTGATGAACGCGCTGATCGAGAACGTCCACGAACGCAGGCTTGCGCTGAAGGACGACAGTCCACGGGCGCACCTTCGGGTGATTATCGAGGGCAACTTCGACGCCAGCCAGGTCAACGGACCGGCAATGAAAACCTGGCTGGCCTTCTGGGCCACCAGCATGCATCACCCGTCATTGCACAGGTTGCAGCGGATCAACGATCAACGTCTGTATTCCAACCTGTGCTGCCAGTTCCGCCGAGTGCTGCCGCTGCCGCACGCACGCAAAGCAGCCAGAGGCCTGGCAGCCCTGATCGACGGTTTGTGGTTGCGCGGCGCCCTGTCGGGAGACGCTTTCGACACGGAGCAGGCGCAACGGATCGCTTACGAATACATGGATTTCCAATTGGCCAAGCAGGTGAGTTAGAGCATACGTAACCGCTCAACCCCTGAACTGTTGCCGCTCAGTGTTGCCACACCCTTATGGCTCACTTTTCGGCGGTTAACGCCAACCACTTATGCACTTGCGAGGACTTTATGGCCCGTTTCGAACTGCAAAAACTCTACATTGACGGCGGCTACAGCGACGCTGGCAGCGATGCCACTTTCGAAGCCATCAACCCGGCTAACGGTGAAGTTCTCGCCCAAGTGCAACGCGCAACGAAAGAAGACGTTGAGCGTGCCGTGGTCAGCGCCGAGAAAGGCCAGAAAATCTGGGCGGCGATGACCGCCATGGAGCGTTCGCGCATCCTGCGCCGTGCCGTCGACATCCTGCGCGAGCGCAACGATGAACTGGCCGCCCTGGAAACCCTGGACACCGGCAAATCCTTCTCCGAAACCAAGTACGTCGACATCGTCACCGGCGCTGATGTACTGGAGTACTACGCAGGCCTGGTGCCGGCCATCGAAGGCGAGCAGATCCCACTGCGCGACACGTCGTTCGTCTACACCCGCCGCGAGCCGTTGGGCGTGGTCGCGGGTATCGGTGCATGGAACTACCCGATCCAGATCGCCCTGTGGAAATCCGCACCGGCCCTGGCCGCCGGTAACGCGATGATCTTCAAGCCAAGCGAAGTCACCTCGTTGACCACCCTGAAACTGGCCGAGATCTACACCGAAGCTGGCGTTCCGGCTGGCGTGTTCAACGTACTGACCGGCAGCGGCCGTGAAGTCGGCACCTGGCTGACCGAGCACCCGCGCATCGAGAAAGTCTCGTTCACCGGCGGCACCGACACCGGCAAGAAAGTCATGGCCAGCGCTTCGAGCTCGTCGCTCAAAGAAGTGACCATGGAACTGGGCGGCAAGTCGCCATTGATCGTGTTCGAAGACGCCGACCTGGATCGTGCAGCCGACATCGCGATGATGGCCAACTTCTACAGCTCCGGTCAGGTCTGCACCAACGGCACTCGCGTGTTTGTGCCCAAACACCTGCAAGCGGCGTTCGAAGCCAAGATCGTTGAACGTGTTGCGCGCATCCGCGTTGGCAACCCGGAAGACGACAACACCAACTTCGGCCCGCTGGTCAGCTTTGCCCACATGGAAAGCGTGCTGGGCTACATCGCCAAGGGTAAAGAGCAAGGCGCCCGCCTGCTGTGCGGCGGCGACCGCCTGACCGACGGCGACTTCGCCAAAGGCGCCTTCGTGGCCCCGACCGTGTTCACCGACTGCACCGACGACATGGTCATCGTGCGTGAAGAAATCTTCGGCCCGGTGATGAGCATCCTCACCTTTGATACCGAAGAAGAAGTGATCCGCCGCGCCAACGATACCGACTTCGGCTTAGCTGCCGGCCTGGTGACCAAGGACCTGAACCGCGCCCACCGCGTGATTCATCAACTGGAAGCGGGTATCTGCTGGATCAACGCCTGGGGCGAGTCCGACGCCAAGATGCCAGTGGGTGGCTACAAGCAATCCGGTGTGGGCCGTGAGAACGGGATCAGCTCGCTGAACAACTTCACCCGCATCAAATCAGTACAGGTTGAGCTGGGCGATTACGCATCAGTGTTCTGATGAGCCTCGAGCGGCAAGCTTCAAGCTGCAAGTAAAAGCAGTTTGGTTTGCCGCATCTCCCACATGCATCGCTCGCTGCTCTTTCTTGCAGCTTGAAGCTAGGAGCTTGCAGCTCCCCCGGAGTACAAATGACTCAAGAATACGACTACATCATTGTTGGCGCAGGTTCTGCGGGCAACACCTTAGCGACCCGTCTGACCGAAGACGAAGGCGTCACCGTTTTGCTGCTGGAAGCCGGCGGCCCCGACTACCGTCTTGACTTCCGTACCCAGATGCCAGCAGCCCTGGCCTTCCCGCTGCAAGGCCGCCGCTACAACTGGGCCTACGAGACCGAACCAGAGCCACACATGGACGGCCGTCGCATGGAATGTGGTCGCGGCAAGGGCCTGGGTGGTTCTTCGCTGATCAACGGCATGTGCTACATCCGTGGTAACGCCATGGACTACGACAACTGGTCGAAGCTGCCCGGTCTGGAAGACTGGACGTACCTGGACTGCCTGCCGTACTTCCGCAAAGCCGAAACCCGTGACATCGGCCCGAACGACTGGCACGGCGGCGATGGCCCGGTCAGCGTGACCACGCCTAAAGCCGGCAACAACCCGCTGTTCCACGCGATGATTGAGGCTGGCGTACAAGCCGGTTACCCGCGTACCGAAGACTTGAACGGCTACCAGCAAGAAGGCTTTGGCCCGATGGACCGAACTGTCACGCCTAACGGCCGTCGCGCCAGCACCGCGCGCGGTTACCTGGACACGGCTAAAAAGCGTTCGACCCTGACCATCGTCACCCACGCCCTCACCGACAAAGTATTGTTTGAAGGCAAGCGTGCGGTTGGCGTGCGTTACCTGATCGGCGCAGCCGAAGAGCGCGTTGAAGCCCGCGCTCGCAAGGAAGTGCTGGTGTGCAGCGGCGCAATCGCTTCGCCGCAATTGCTGCAACGCTCCGGCGTTGGCCCGGCCAAACTGCTGGAAAGCCTCGACATCCCGGTGGTCCACGACCTACCGGGCGTCGGCGAAAACCTGCAGGACCACCTTGAGCTGTACCTGCAATACGCGTGCACCCAACCGGTGTCGCTGTACCCGTCGCTGCTCTGGTACAACCAGCCGGCCATCGGTGCCGAATGGCTGTTCAACGGCACCGGTATCGGCGCCAGCAACCAGTTCGAAGCAGGCGGGTTCATCCGTTCACGCCCGGAATTCGAATGGCCGAACATCCAGTACCACTTCCTGCCGGTCGCGATTAACTACAACGGCAGCAATGGCGTAAAAGAACACGGTTTCCAGGCGCACATGGGTTCCATGCGTTCGCCAAGCCGTGGCCGCATCCAGTTGAAGTCGAAGAACCCACGGGACTACCCGAGCATCCTCTTCAACTACATGGCTACCGAGCAGGACTGGCAGGAATTCCGCGACGGCATCCGCCTGACGCGTGAAATCATGCAACAGCCGGCACTGGACCCGTTCCGTGGCCGCGAAATCAGCCCAGGTATTGAAGTGCAAACCGATGAGCAGCTGGACAAGTTCATCCGCGAGCACGCCGAAACCGCGTACCACCCGTCCTGCTCGTGCAAGATGGGCACCGACGAGATGGCTGTAGTGGATGGCGAAGGCCGCGTGCATGGCATGCAGGGTCTGCGTGTGGTCGATGCGTCGATCATGCCGATCATCGCCACCGGCAACCTGAACGCGCCGACGATCATGATCGCCGAGAAAATCGCCGACAAGATCCGTGGTCGCCAGCCGCTGCCGCGCAGCACCGCCGACTACTACGTGGCAGGCGATGCGCCGGTGCGTGGCAAGCCGATGCGTGAAGTGGGCCCGACTGCACAGTAACTGATACACCGCGGTGCTCCCTTCGCGAGCAAGCCCGCTCCCACAGTTGATCGGGTTCACACGGTCAAAATGTGGGAGCGGGCTTGCTCGCGAAGGGGCCCGACCATTCACTGCAAAACCTCTCCTTGATCAGCTACTCTGTTTGCCTGCGCGCGACGAGCCGCCCACAAGGAAGGTCCCATGTTCGACCACCACTCCACACTCAAACAGCATTTCAGTGCCCTGCGCACCTCCGCCGAATTCTTCTCCCTGCGTTACGTGCGCGAGTCCGGCCAATACCTGGCCGTGCGCAAGAACGTCGCCGAACCACCCCACATGAACCACGACGAAGGCGCCATGCTCACCGTGCGTCTCAATGGCGTGGAAGCCTACGCCGCGACGCACGACATTTCCCTGCATGGCCTGCAAGCCGCCCTTGCGCGCGCCGAACAGCAAGCCCGGTTGATCAAGCCCCACGCGCTGCTCGACCTGCGCGACCAGCACGTCTCCAGCGATGTGGCGGACTACCTGTCCCCCGACCTTAACCAACCCTTCCCGTCCTTGAGCGACTGCTACCAACTGCTGGGTGACGAATCCGCCGCCGTGCCCAAGGACGAGCGCCTGGTGAACTGGGAAGTCAGCCTCGGCCTGACCCACGTCGAGCAGATCTACCTCAACAACGCGGGCGCCGAACTGCGTCAGGCCCAGCGCTTCGTGTTCCCCGGCGTCAACGTCACGGCCTATGACGGCAACGACAGCCAGAGCCGCACCCTGGGCGGCAGCAACTTCGGCCAGCAAGGCGGCGTTGAGGTGATCAGCCGCTTCGGCCTGATCGGTGCCGCGCCACGCATCGCCGACGAAGCCCTGCAACTGCTGCTCGCACCGAACACCCCCAACGGCCCGCGCGACCTGCTGCTGATGCCCGATCAGATGATCCTGCAGATCCACGAATCCATCGGCCACCCGCTGGAGCTGGACCGCATTCTGGGGGACGAGCGCAATTACGCCGGCACCAGCTTTGTGAAGGCCGGCGACTTCGGCCATCTGCAATATGGCTCCAAGTTGCTCAACGTAACGTTCGACCCGGACATCCCCGAGCAACTCGCCAGCTACCGCCATGACGACGACGGCACCCGCGCCAGCAAGCAGTTCCTGATCCGCGAAGGGCGGTTGCTCAAACCGCTGGGCGGGGCGCTGTCGCAATACCGCTCCGGCATGCCAGGCGTGGCCAACAGCCGGGCCAGCAGTTGGAACCGTGCGCCCATCGACCGCATGGCCAACCTCAACATCGAAGCTGGCGACAAGCGCCTTGCACAACTGATCGGCGGCATAGAAAACGGCATCCTGATGTCGACCAACCGTTCATGGTCCATCGACGATGCGCGCAATAAATTCCAGTTCGGCTGTGAATGGGGCCAATTGATCGAAAACGGTGAGCTGAAAGGTGTGGTGAAGAACCCCAACTACCGGGCTATTTCCGCAAACTTCTGGCGCAATCTCAGTGCGGTTGGCGATGCCAGCACCTTCAAGGTCCTGGGCACGCCGAACTGCGGCAAAGGCGAACCCAACCAGGTGATCCGCGTCGGCCATGCGTCGCCCGCCTGCGTATTCAGTGATGTCGACGTATTTGGGGGAGACGCCTGATGAACAACTTCAAGGCATTGGTGGAGTGGCTCAAGCACGCCATCACCGACCGCGAACAATTCCACCTGGGCTATGCGGATGAAGCGTCCGAGTTCGTGCGTTTCAACCACGCCAAGGTGCGCCAGGCCGGCCAGGTGCAACAGGCCAGCCTCAACCTGAAACTGATCAACGACGGCCGCCACGCCGACCTGGGCATCACCCTGGCAGGCGAGCCGGAGTTGGACCGCCAACGCTTGGCCGATGGCCTGAAACAGCTGCGTGAAACCCTGCCGTTGCTGCCCCAGGATCCGTACCTGTTGCTGAACCACAACGCCTGGCAAAGCAACAACGCACACACCCGACCGCTGCCGGCACTGGCTCAGGTACTGGAAGAGATCAGCCGGGCCGCGCAAGGCGTCGACCTGGTCGGTTTCTATGCGTCGGGCCCCATCAGCCGAGGCTTCGCCAGTTCGTCGGGCGCCTTCGGCTGGCACCAGGCCAATAGTTTCAACTTCGATTTCAGCCTGTTCCACGCCAATGGCGAAGCGGTGAAAGCCAGCTACGCCGGACACACCTGGGACAGCGCCGAGTTTGCCGCGCGCCTCCAGCAGGCCCGCGAACAGCTTGAGTTCCTCGGCCGCCCACTGCACACGCTGGCACCTGGACAATACCGCGCTTACCTCGCCCCGGCGGCGATTGAAGAAATCATCAGCATCATCACCTGGGGTGGGTTTTCCGCCCAGGCCATCGCCAGCAAGGGCAGCTCGCTGCAAAAGCTGTATGCCGGCGAACAGTCCCTGAGCCCGCTGGTGACGGTGGCTGAACAGATCAGCGGTTCCCTGAGCCAGGCGTTTTCCACCGAAGGTTACCCACGCGGCGATGTCACGCTGATCAATGCGGGGAAAGCCGATGGCCAACTGATCAACTCACGCAGCGCTGCCGAATACGGCTTGAGTACCAATGGCGCGAGCAGTGATGAATCGCCCAGCGCCTTGCAGATGGCTGCCGGTAGCCTGGCCCAGGCCGATATTCTCAAGCAGTTGGGCACCGGGCTGTACATCAGCAACCTGTGGTACCTGAACTACTCGGACCTGCCGGCGGCACGCCTGACCGGCATGACGCGCTTCGCCACCTTCTGGGTGGAAGACGGCGAGATCAAGGCGCCGGTGAGTACCATGCGGTTTGATGACAGCATCTATAGCCTGCTTGGTTCGCAGTTGGAAGCGCTGACCGTTGACAGGGAATTGCTGCTGTCGGCGAGTACGTATAGCCAGCGCAACACCGCCTCCAACTTATTGCCAGGCGCCTTGGTAAAACGCCTGACGTTGACCCTGTAAACACAATCCCCTTGTGGGAGCGGGCTTGCCCGCGATGGCGACGTGTCAGTCAACACAACTGGTGACTGACCCACCGCCTTCGCGAGCAAGCCCACTCCCACATTGGGTTGTGTTGATTTCAGACACGTCTGGTCTGCCCCTTCCTACCGTCAAATCCCATCCCGCACGTGTTCCCGCATGCTCTGTTGTCGCCCGCAGAAAACCTCGCTATAACGGTTAGCGGCACACCGCTACCCCACAGGAAGTACTGCATGCACTTGCCCGGTATGGGCAAGCCGGAGCATTGACATGGACCATGGAAGTTTCGTCATACAAAAGCTGTTCAAGCACTACAACGTTCACGTCGAGCTGCTAGGTAACAATCCGCAGAAAAAAACCGTGCTGATGGTCAATGGCGCGCTGTCCACCACGCGCTCATTTGCGCGCACCAGCAAATGTCTGGCGGAACACTTCAATGTGTTGCTGTTCGACTTGCCATTCTCCGGCTATTCCCGCGAGCACAACACTGACCTCGACTTGGTGACCAAGGACGACGAGGTGCACATGCTGCGCGCATTGGTCGAACGCTTTCACGTCAACCACCTGGTGTCAGCCTCCTGGGGCGGTATCTCCACGCTGCTGACCCTGGCGCACAACCCACCGTCCATTGAAAGCTCGGTGGTGATGGCCCTGGCGCCCAACCTCAACCAAGCCATGCTCGACTATGTGGAGCGTGTGCGCGTACTGATCGAGGCGGATGACAAGTCTGCCGTCGGCCACTTGCTCAATGAAACCGTGGGCAAATACCTGTCACCTCGGCTCAAGCGCAACAACCATCGGCACCTGTCGAGCATGGCGACCACCGAATACCGCCAGGCGCGTTTTCATATCCACCAAGTGCTGGCTCTGGGCGATGGCAACTACTTGCCGGCACTCCGGCAGATTGAAACGCCGGTGCACTTTCTCAATGGCGCGCTGGACGAATACACCCCCGCCGCCGAGGCGCAGCTATTCAAGCACTACGTGGGGCGCAGCAGCTTTGCTGTGGCCGAACATACTGGGCATTTGCTCGACCTCGAATCCAGCGAAGCCGCCGTGGCGGTGCACCGCGAACTGCTGGATTTCCTGGTGGGAAAAGGCGCGACGGATGGCGCATAATCGCCAACACATAGCCTGCTAACAAAAGGTTTTCCATGCCGAACCGCGTCCCGCTTGATGCCAAGACCGCCCGCTGGCTGCCCTGGGTGGTAGCGATTGCCTTCTTCATGCAGTCGCTGGACGGGACGATCCTGAACACCGCACTGCCGGCCATGGCACGGGACCTCGCGGAAAACCCGCTGCGCATGCAAGGGGTGGTGATCGCCTACATGCTCACCGTCGCCTTGCTGATCCCGGCCTCGGGCTGGATCGCCGACCGCTTCGGCACCAAGAAAATCTTCTTCTGCGCAATCATGCTGTTCAGCATGGGCTCGCTGCTGTGCGCCTTGTCCAACAGCTTGAGCATGCTGGTGGGTGCGCGGGTGATCCAGGGGTTGGGCGGTGCGCTGATGCTGCCGGTTGGACGGTTGGTGGTGTTACGCGCGTACCCCCGCTCCGAACTGGTACGCATCATGGGCTTCATTACCATCCCCGGGCTGCTCGGCCCATTGCTTGGGCCGACCATGGGCGGCTGGATGGTGCAATACCTGACCTGGCACTGGATCTTCTTGATCAACTTGCCGGTGGGCATGATCGGCTGCTACGCCGTGTGGAAATTTATCCCCGACCTGCGCGGCAGTGAGCGCACGCGATTCGATGGGATCGGCTTCCTGTTGTTTGGCGCCGCGATGGTGCTGATCACCATCGCCATGGAAGGCCTGGGCGAATTGCACCTGCCGCACCTGCGCGTGATGTTGCTGCTGTTTGGCGGGCTTGCCTGCCTCGCGGCCTATTGGCTGCGCGCCGGGCATATCGATAACCCGTTGTTTTCGCCAGTGCTGTTCAAGACCCGTACCTTTGCCGTGGGCATTCTCGGTAACCTGTTTGCGCGCCTGGGCAGCGGCGCCCTGCCGTTCCTGGTGCCGCTGCTGTTGCAGGTGGCGCTGGGTTATTCGCCGTCGGAAGCCGGGATGAGCATGTTGCCTCTGGCGGCGGCGGCGATGTTTGCCAAGTCCGTTGCGCGGCCGCTGATCGAACGCCTGGGCTACCGCATCGTGCTGACCGGCAACACCCTGGCGCTGGGCATCATGCTGGCGAGCATGGGGCTGGTCACTGAAAACACGCCGTACCCGCTGCTGCTGGGGATGCTGGCGGTGCTGGGGGCGATCAACTCCCTGCAATTCACCGCAATGAACACCGTTACGTTGATCGACCTTGATGACGCACAGGCCAGCAGCGGCAACAGTTTACTGTCGGTGGTGGCGCAACTGTCGCTGAGCCTCGGGGTGGCCTGCGCCGGTGCATTGCTGGGTGGATTTACGGCCGAAACCGGCAACGATGGTGTGGAAAGCGTACTCGGCGCCTTCCAGCTGACCTTCCTTACGGTGGGCATCATGGCGATGCTGGCGGCGGCGATCTTCCTGCAATTGTCGCCAAAAGACGGCAAACGTGTGGCCAGCCCGGAGCAGCATATTGAGCATTGAAGCAGCTGCAAGCTTCAAGCTTCAAGCTGTAAGCCTCAAGCTTGCCGCTTGCAGCTCGTAACTTGCCGCTGGCCCCCTGCTCCTCGTCGAGAACATATAAAGAAACTCAAAGGGGCCTGCTACACTGCGCGACATTTTGTTTTGCAGAGCCAGTCCCGTGACTACCATCGCCACCGCTTTTAATACTTTGCCCCTGTCCGCCGCCATGCTGGCTAACCTCGACTCGCTGGGTTATGTCGAGATGACGCAGATCCAGGCGCAAAGCTTGCCGGTGATCCTCAAAGGGCTGGACCTGATTGCCCAGGCCAAGACCGGCAGCGGCAAGACCGCTGCGTTCGGCATCGGCCTGTTGAACCCGATCAACCCGCGCTACTTCGGCTGCCAGGCCCTGGTGATGTGCCCGACCCGTGAGCTGGCCGACCAGGTCGCCAAGGAAATCCGTCGCCTGGCCCGTGCCGAAGACAACATCAAGGTGCTGACCCTGTGCGGCGGCGTGTCCCTCGGCCCACAGATCGCGTCCCTGGAACACGGCGCCCACGTCATCGTCGGCACCCCAGGCCGCATCCAGCAGCACCTGCGCAAGGGTTCGCTGGTACTCGACGGCCTGAACACGCTGATTCTCGACGAAGCCGACCGCATGCTCGATATGGGCTTCTACGACGCCATCGAAGACATCATCAGCAAGACCCCGCCGCGCCGCCAGACCCTACTGTTCTCGGCCACCTACCCGGTGAGCATCAAGCAGTTGGCCTCGAAATTCATGCGGGCGCCGCAACAAGTGAAGGCCGAAGCCTTCCACTCCGACGACCAGATCGAGCAGCGTTTCTACGAGATCTCGCCGGAAGAGCGCATGGACGCCGTGACCAAGGTACTGGCGCACTTCCGCCCGGCATCGTGCGTGGCGTTCTGCTTTACCAAGCAGCAAGTGCAGGAAACCGTGGATCACCTGACGTCCAAGGGCATCAGCGCCGTTGGCCTGCATGGCGATCTGGAACAGCGTGACCGTGACCAAGTGTTGGCGATGTTCGCCAACCGCAGTACCTCGGTGCTGGTAGCGACCGACGTGGCCGCCCGTGGCCTGGACATTGACTCGCTGGACATGGTGATCAACGTCGAACTGGCCCGCGACTCGGAAATCCACATCCACCGCGTCGGCCGTACCGGTCGTGCCGGTGAGACCGGCATCGCGATCAGCCTGGTTGCACCGTCAGAAGCGCACCGCGCCCAGGCGATCGAGCAGTTGCAGAAGTCGCCGTTGAACTGGGACCAACTGGACAACCTCAAGCCACAAAGCGGTGGTCCGTTGCTGCCGGTGATGAGCACCCTGTGCATTGCTGCCGGGCGCAAAGACAAGGTTCGCCCAGGCGACATCCTCGGCGCGCTGACCGGTGATGCGGGCATTCCGGGGGCCCAGGTTGGCAAGATCGCGATCTTTGATTTCCAGGCGTTCGTGGCCGTGGAGCGCGGGATCGCCAAGCAGGCATTGCAGCGCTTGAATGATGGCAAGATCAAAGGCCGTTCGTTGCGCGTGCGGATCCTGTAAAGCTTTCCCGTCCAATGGAGATCCGATGTGTGCGGGCTTGCTCGCGAAGGCGGTATATCAGTCAAAAATATAATGACTGACACACCGCCTTCGCGAGCAAGCCCGCTCCCACATTTGACTGTATTCCAAATCAGAAAATGTACGAGGACACCGTTTTGCGCTCGACCGAAGTTGTGATCATTGGCGCCGGCGCCGCAGGCTTGATGTGCGCACTGACCGCCGCCGGGCGTGGGCGCAAGGTGATGCTGATCGACCATGCGAACAAGGCCGGCAAGAAGATCCTGATGTCCGGCGGTGGCCGCTGCAATTTCACCAATATGTACACCGAGCCGGCCAATTTTCTTTCGCACAACGCGCACTTCTGCAAGTCCGCCCTGGCGCGCTACACCCAGTGGGATTTTATCGGTCTGGTGGCCAAGCACGGCGTGCCGTACCACGAGAAAAAGCTCGGCCAGCTGTTCTGCGATAACAAGTCCAGCGACATTCTCGGGATGCTGCTGGACGAGTGCATCCAGACCGGTGTGAGCATGCACCTGGACACGTCGATCCAGGAGATTGCCAAAGTCGACAATGGTTACCAGTTGCAGACCACGCTGGGTGAGCTGCGCTGCGAGTCTTTGGTGATTGCCACGGGCGGCTTGTCGATTCCAACCCTCGGCGCGACCGGTTTCGGCTATCAAGTCGCCAAGCAATTCGGTCATGAGTTGCTACCGACCCGCGCCGGGCTTGTGCCGTTCACCATCACCGACCAGCTCAAGGACTTGTGCGCAGAGCTGTCCGGCACCTCGGTGGATTGCCTGGTCAGCTGCAACGACCAGAGCTTTCGCGAGAACATCCTGTTTACCCACCGCGGCCTGAGCGGGCCGGCGATTCTGCAGATTTCCTCTTACTGGGAGTCCGGCGACACGGTGGAGATCAACCTGCTGCCTGACCACGACGCCCACAGTTGGCTGCAACAGCAACAGACCGAGCGCCCTAACAGCGAGCTGAAAACCCTGCTGGGCGAGATCTTCACCAAGAAGATGGCCAACCTGCTGGCAGAGACCTGGTTTGTGTCCAAGCCGATGAAGCAGTACACCCACGCCGAGATTGCCGATATCGCGCAAAAGCTCGGCAGTTGGCAACTGGTGCCGGCGGGCACCGAGGGCTATCGCACGGCCGAAGTGACGTTGGGTGGGGTGGACACGCGGGAAGTGTCTTCCAAGACCATGGAGTCGCTGAAAAGCCCCGGTTTGTACTTTATTGGTGAAGTGTTGGATGTGACCGGTCACCTGGGTGGCTTTAACTTCCAGTGGGCGTGGGCCTCAGGTTACGCGGCCGCACAATATGCCTGACACAATGCGGTAAAACATGTGGTGTGCCAGTGAATAATTTGCTGTCAGATGTGATCACCACCCTTGCCGTGGCGTCATTACTGGCTCAATTTAACGGCATCGTCCCGGAAGACTCCAGCCTTCATGTCATCGACCTCGTTCAAGCAGTCCATGCGGCGCCTGTGGGCGCTGGATAAATTCAGCTACAGCATACGGGTGTTCATCGCCCTCACCGGCAGCATGGCGTTGTGCTGGTATCAGGATGAAATGACGCTGCTGATCCCGCTGTTCCTGGGGATTATCGCCAGCGCCCTGGCCGAGACCGACGACAGTTGGCAGGGCCGCCTCAACGCCCTGGCAGTGACGCTGGTGTGTTTCAGCATTGCCGCGCTGTCGGTGGAACTGCTGTTCCCTTATCCCTGGATTTTCGCGATCTCCCTGGCCCTGGCCACCTTCTGCCTGACCATGCTCGGCGCCTTGGGCGAACGTTATGGCGCGATTGCCTCGGCGACATTGATTTTGTCGGTGTACACCATGATCGGTGTGGACCAACGCGGTGGCGCCGTCTCCGATTTCTGGCACGAGCCGCTGCTGCTGGTGGCCGGCGCCGCCTGGTACGGCGTGCTGTCAGTCCTGTGGCAGGCGCTGTTTTCCAACCAGCCGGTGCAGCAGAGCCTGGCACGGCTGTTTCGCGAACTGGGGCGTTACCTCAAGCTCAAGTCGTCACTGTTTGAACCGATTCGCCAGCTGGATGTAGAGGCGCGACGCCTGGAACTGGCCCAGCAAAACGGCCGGGTGGTGGCGGCGCTCAATGCGGCGAAGGAAATCATCCTGCACCGCGTGGGCAATGGCCGCCCAGGCTCGAAAGTCAGCCGTTACCTGAAGCTGTACTTCCTCGCCCAGGACATCCACGAACGCGCCAGCTCATCCCACTACCCTTACAACGCGCTGGCCGAAGCCTTCTTCCACAGTGATGTGCTGTTCCGTTGCCAGCGCCTGCTGCGCCAACAGGGCAAGGCCTGTCAGGCCCTCGCCGAGTCGATCCAACTGCGCCAACCGTTCATCTATGACGACAGCTTCGCCGAAGCGCTGGGCGACTTGAATGCGTCGCTGGAACACCTGCGCATCCAGAGCAACCCGGCCTGGCGCGGCCTGCTGCGGTCGTTGCGCGCCCTCGCGGCCAACCTGTCCACACTCGACCGCCTGCTGGGCGACGCCAGTAACCCCGACAGGCTGGCTGATGCCACCGACAGCAACCTGCTGGACCGTGCTCCGCGCAACCTCAAGGAAATGTGGACGCGGTTGCGCACCCAACTCACGCCGACATCACTGCTGTTCCGCCATGCCTTGCGCCTGTCCCTGGCGTTGACCATTGGCTACGGCACCCTGCATGCCATCCACGCCTCCCAAGGCTACTGGATCATCCTCACCACGCTGTTCGTGTGCCAGCCCAACTACGGCGCGACACGGCGCAAGCTCGGCCAACGGATCATCGGCACCGCCATCGGCCTCACTGTGGCCTGGGCACTGTTCGACCTGTTCCCGAGCCCCCTGGTGCAGTCGATGTTCGCCATCGCCGCCGGCCTGGTGTTCTTTATCAACCGTACTACCCGCTACACGCTGGCCACGGCCGCCATCACCCTGATGGTGCTGTTCTGCTTCAACCAGGTGGGTGATGGTTACGGGCTATTCCTGCCACGCCTGTTCGATACCTTGCTCGGCAGCTTGATTGCGGGCCTGGCGGTATTCCTGTTCCTGCCGGACTGGCAGGGCCGACGCCTGAACAAGGTGCTGGCCAACACACTGACCTGCAACAGCATCTACCTGCGCCAGATCATGCAGCAATACGCCGCCGGCAAGCGCGACGACCTGGCCTACCGCCTGGCCCGTCGCAATGCGCACAACGCCGATGCGGCGCTGTCCACCACCTTGGCGAACATGCTGATGGAGCCGGGGCACTTCCGGAAGGAGGCGGACGTGGGTTTCCGCTTCCTGGTGCTCTCGCACACCTTGCTCAGTTACTTGTCAGGGCTGGGCGCGCATCGCGAAACACAGTTGCCGGCCGAGGTGCGCGAACACCTGATCGACGGCGCCGGTAATACCTTGGCGGCGAGCATCGATGAAGTCGCTACAGCGCTGGCGAACAAACAACCGATTGCGATTCAAAGCGATGCCGAGGAAGCGTTGGCGGCCGATCTGGAGCAGATGCAGGATGAGATTGATGAAGGGCAGCGGTTGGTGCAGACGCAGTTGGCGTTGATTTGTCGGCAGTTGGGGCCGCTGCGCACGTTGGCGGCGCATCTGATCAAAGACACCAGCGCGGCCTAGACCGCTTTCGCTAGCAAGAGCCCTACATCCCATGCTGCTTCATCAATCGCGCATAACTCCCATCCGCCTTCATCCTGGCAATTTCCCGATCAAAGCTGGCGACAATCTGCGCATGCTCAGGGTTTTTCAGGCTGACCAGAATATGCAGGCTGTTTTGACTCAGCGGCTTGGGTAAAAACTCCACCGCATCGCGCACCCGTGCCGACTCCCGGGAAAGGTAAAAACGCGCCACATATTCATCCTCCACGGTCATCCGAACCCGCTGCGCCGCGAGCATGCGCACGGCCATGGCGAAGTTATGCACAGGGACTTTCTGCAACTGCGCATCCCCATCGAACGCCGCCGAATAGGCATACCCGCGCACCACAGCGATGGGGTAGTCGTGCAGTTGCTCAAGGTTCTGGAAATCGATGGGGTCGTCGCGGCGCTTGATGAAACGCACGCGGTTGAGCAGGTACTCGCCGGAGAAATGCCCCAGTTGAGTGCGGGCATCGTCATACCAGGCGTTGACCAGCACGTCGTAGCGCCCATCGCCCACGCCCATCAACGCACGGGCCCAGGGCACCTGTTCAAAATCACTGGCATACCCCGCACGGGCCAACGCGGTGCTGACGATATCGGTGGCAAGCCCGCCGTTGATCAACGTGGCGTCAGTAAAAGGTGGCCACGCATCCGCTACCAGGCGCAAACGCTGTGCAAAGGCCGGCTGGGCCAGCAACAACAGTCCAATCAAAGCAACGGCACGAGAGAATCGCGGCATGCTCAAGTCCTAGGCAGGCAGGCGGTGGCCTTAGCTCAGGCAGCGCCTGAGGTTCTAACAGTAGCTCAGATTACACAAAGAAACCGGTGCCGAGCGCACTCAATGATGGCAATTTGATTTCACTCACAAAAATAACGAATTTAGACACACGCGGCGGTCGCGCTTACTATCCGGAACAGACATTTATAAGAGAACACGTCATGACAGTTGAATGGGTCTGCAAACATCACGACGACTTGGGCAAGGAGCAGCTTTACGCCATCTTGCGCTTGCGCAACGAGGTCTTTGTCGTGGAGCAAAAATGCCTTTACCAGGATCTCGACGGGCAGGACTTGTCGGGCGACACCCACCACCTGATGGCCTGGCAGGATGATCAACTCGTGGCGTACCTGCGCCTGCTGGACCCGGAGTCCCAGGGCGGCGATGTGGTGATCGGCCGAGTGATTGTGGCGCCCGTGGCGCGCGGCACCGGACTGGGGCATCGGATGATGGAAGAGACGCTAGAGCGGATTGCCGATATATGGCCGCAGACGCCGATGTTTCTGTCAGCCCAGGCGCATTTGCAGGGGTACTACGAGCGGTATGGGTTCGTGGTGGCGGGTGAGGAGTATTTGGAAGATGACATTCCACATATTGGAATGCGGCGCGCTTGAGGGCCTCTTCGCGAGCAAGCCCGCTCCCACATTTGACCGGTTACTACCTTTGGAATGCGGTCGAATGTGTGCGGGCTTGCTCGCGAAGGCGTCAGCCCAGACAGCGCCGACCTTCAGGGATACCCCAACACCTGCTTGATCACCGCCAGATTCTCCTCGATCCAAACCCGATCAATCGCCCCCCAGCTGCGAATCCGATAGTGCCCCGCATGATTGCGCGCACCGTCCTCCTGCTCGAACTCACACACGATATCCAGGTCGGCCAACGCCGCAATCGTATCCTGCGCCGTGCGCCGGGGCATGCCGGTGGTGTCGGTCAGCGCCGGGACGTTGCTCGCCTGCCCACTGTCGATCAGGTAGGCCACATACAGGCGGCGGTAAAAGCTGCTCTTGGTCTTGCTCACATCCATCGTCGGTCGCCTTGTGCGGTCAGGGTTTGCCCTGCAGGTCGCGGTACGTGAGGTAGACCCGCAGGTCGAATTCCACCTGGTGGTAGCCCGGCATCATGTACTCACAGAGTTTGTAGAACGCCTTGTTGTGGTCCGATTCCTTGAAGTGGGCCAGTTCGTGTACCACGATCATGCGCAGGAACTCTGGCGCGGCCTCCTTGAACAGCGCAGCAATGCGGATCTCTTTCTTGGATTTCAAATTGCCGCCCTGCACCCGCGAGATCGTGGTGTGCAGGCCGAGAGCGCGATGAGTCAGGTCCAGGCGGTTATCGAACAACACTTTGTCGATGGCCGGCGCATTACGCAGGTGTTCCTGCTTCAAGGCCAACGCGTAGGCGTACAGGGCCTTGTCGCTCTGCACGGCGTGGCGTTCAGGGTAACGTTGCTCCAAGTAAGCACCCAGCTGGTCCTTGGCGATCAGCTGGCGCACTTGCTCTTGGAGAGCGGTGGGATAAGCCTGGAGGTACTTCAGCGCGGTCATGGGGTCTGCAACAGGGTTCGGATGGGCGCCAGTGTAGCGAATTCAGCGCACGCGGGCGCGCGACCAGTTGGCGACTTCCTCGGCCATCAATGGCTGCGCCGCCAATGGGCCCTGGATAAACGCGCACCCATTGGCCCTGAGCCATTGAGCCTGTTCTTGGGTTTCTACGCCTTCGGCGATCACCAGCACATCGAAATGCCCGCATAGCTCGATAATGCTACGGGCCATCACCGCATCCCGTGCGGAGCCCGGCAAGCGAGCGACCAATTGCGGGTCGAGCTTGAGGGTGTCGAACGCTAAATCGCGAAGATGCGCCAGGGAACAGTTGCCTAAACCAAAATCGTCCAGCGCAGTGCGCACACCGAGCTGGCGCAGCAACTTCAGTTGCTTGGTCGACTCTTCCAGGTTACTCATCAGGCTTTCTTCGCTGATTTCCACCTCCAGCTGGCGCCCCTGCAACCCATGTCGATCGAGTACCTGCTGCAGTTGGGTCGCCAGGTTGGGCATATTGAACTGGTTACTGCTCAGGCTCACGCTCAGCACCAGCTCATCATCAAAGCTGGCTTGCCATGCCTGACGCTGGGCGGCGACCTGCTGGTAAATCCAGGCGCTCAGTTGGCTGATCAACCGCGCTTCTTCCAGCAACGGCAAGAACAACCCAGGCGGCACATCGCCAACACTCGGATGCTGCCAGCGCAACAGTGCTTCGACACCGCGCAAACGCCCGTCATCCAGGGACACCTGAGGCTGATACACCAAGATGAAATCCTTGTTGTGTATCGCCGTGCGCACGCTGTCTTCCAGCATCAGGCGCGAACGGGCGCGGCCGTTCATTTCCTGGTCGTAATAGCGATACTGCTGACGGCCCGCCCGCTTGGCCTCGTACATGGCGATGTCGGCGGCGCGCATCAGGCCATTCAAGTCCGAGCCGCAATCCGGAAAAGTAGCGATACCAATACTGACGCCGAGCATCACGTCCAGGCCGTCCACCTGATGGCAGATCGACACACGCTCGATCAGTTTTTCCGCAATCTTCGCCGCCTGTTCTGGGAATTCCAACTCCAGCAGCGCGGTGAATTCATCGCCGCCCATGCGCCCGAGAATGTCGTAGGAGCGCAGGCAACGCTGCAATTGCTCCGACACCCAACGCAGTACCCGGTCGCCTGCGTCATGCCCCAGGGAGTCGTTGACCCGTTTGAAGCCATCCAGGTCCAGGTACAGCAACACCAGGGCCTGGTCAGTTCGCTCGCTGCGCAGCAGGGTGTTCTCCACTGCCTGGTGGAAACCGCGCCGGTTCAGCAGCCCGGTCAACGGATCCGTAACGGCCTGGAACTCCAGTTGCTGATGCAGGTGGCGAACCTCGGACATGTCCAGCACCGTCACTACCATCGCCTTCTGCTCGGCGGGCAACGGCGCGCAAGACAACGCAACCGGCACCTGCTGGCCACGATTGGTACGCAGGAGCGCATCGTGCAGGCGCCAGGTGTCACTCTGGCGGTAAGCGGCATACATCAGCGAGTCCGGCCAGGTCGGCACATGAGGTTTTTGCAGGAACCCCAGGAACTCCTGGCCCTGCAGTTCGTCCATCGTGGCATTGAGCAAGCGTGATATCGCCGGGTTGGCGTACTCGATCACGCCCTCCTCACTCACCACAAGGATGCCTTCGGCGGCGTTATCCAACACCGAGGCATTAAAGGCGCGAGCGGACTCCAAATCATGACTCAGGCGCTGCAAGGCCCGGCGATTGCGCTGATGCTCCAGCAACGCCTGGACCTTGGGCTTGAGCATATGCGGGTCGAAGGGTTTGAACAGGTAATCGATGGCGCCACTGGCGTAGCCCTCCAGCACTGCGGCGGGAGATTGGGCGTTGGCACTGAGGAAGATGATCGGCGTCATCTGCGTACGCTGGCTGCCGCGCATCAGGCGGGCCACTTCAAAGCCATCCATGCCGGGCATCATCACATCCAGCAACACCAGGTCGACTTCGTGCGCCAGCAACAACTCCAAGGCCTCTAAGCCGGAGCTCGCAGTGACGACCTTCCAATCGTCACGCTGTAAAAGTGCACGCATGCTTATCAGGTTTTCCGGATAGTCATCGACCACCAAGAGAACTGAATTGCCATCGCCGTGGTGTGGAGCGCATTCCATGCTACGAATCTTCCTTAGGAGCTGCTCCGGTCACTTCTGGGAAAAAACCCGGACAAACAATGAGGCCTCACTCTATCCTCGGTTCCGAAAAATCAGAAGTAACAGCAGTGCCATCATTGCGCCAATTTTCAGGAAGCCGACTAACGGTCAGTGTCTGGAGCCCGCGGGTCATGGGAGACATGGCTTTTTGACGCTTGGTTGACGCCAATAAATCGCCAAAAATATTTAACAAGACGGTTAACACCACCTATAAAGAACTTGTCTGGCCCAAGGGCCATAGCCTACACCTCTCTGTAAAAAGGCCTACGCCATGATTGACCTTTCCACCTGGAACCTCAGCATTCCTGTCGGCTCCCCGCCTGCCACCATCGAAACCTCCAAACTGATGAGCGGATTCAAGGACCAATATTTCCAGGCCGAAGGCAGCAGCGTGCAATTCTGGACACCCGTGACCGGTACCCGCACCGAAAACGCCGTTTACCCGCGCAGCGAATTGCGCGAAACCTACGCCGACGGGCGCCTGCGCAACTGGACCTATCCGGATGCGGACAACTTTCTGCGCGCCACCCTGGCCGTCAATCAGGTACCGTCCACCGGCAAGATAGTGATCGGGCAGATCCATGCCTATGACAGCCAGAAACCGCTGATCAAGCTGGAGTACCAATTCAAGGAAAAAACCCAGACCGGCAACATCGTCGCCAAGGTGCGCATGCGCCCGGATGACGGTGAAAGTCGGGTGATTACCGTCGCGTCGAATGTGCCGCTGGAGAAGAGCTTTACCTATGTGATCAACCTCAACAAAGCCGGGCTGCTAAGTGTGTATGCGGCGGATGGAGAGTGGAATGAACGCATTGGTGCGGCGTGGGGGTCAAAGCCGTTGTACTTCAAGGCTGGGGCGTACGTGCAGGACAACAGTGGGAATACCAAGGAAGGCGCGCGGGTGACGTTTGCTAAATTGGATATTGATCACGAGTAAGCATCGACTCCTGTCTTGTAGGCCTAGTCCTAACGAGCCCACAGATCATTCGCACTCTTGAATACGCCAACGATTCGTGTGGGAGCCGGGCTTGCCCGCGATGACGGTGTATCAGCCGGCATCCTCAGAGACTGACACGCCGCCATCGCGGGCAGCCTTGCTCTTAATCGACAGCGACGCCCCGTTGCGGGACCGCCATTCCTGCTTGCGAGAATGTCTCAACGCCGTCCTCGAACACCTCAACCTGATGGCCTGCTCCAGCCTGCAGGACGTTGGCAAACGCGACCTGAACAACGTAGCCAATACGGCGCGCATTCTGGTGCAGGACGTGAGTGATGTATTCCGGGTGATCGAGCACCGAAGCTTCGATACAGCTGACGCCGCTTTATAAAGTCCATCCGAAAAAAAGCCCGCATCGCTGCGGGCTTCTTTTTAAATGCCTAAGGCTTAATTCACCTTAGCGTTCAACTCACCTTTCAAATACCGCTGATACATCGCCTCCAACGAAACCGGCTTGATCTTCGAAGCATTACCCGCCGTACCAAACGCTTCATAACGCGCGATACACACATCACGCATGGCGGTCACGGTGGCGCCGAAGAATTTACGTGGGTCGAACTCGCTCGGGTTGGTCGCCATCAAACGACGCATTGCGCCGGTGGAGGCCAGGCGCAGGTCGGTGTCGATGTTGACCTTGCGCACGCCGTACTTGATGCCTTCGACGATCTCTTCAACCGGCACGCCGTAGGTTTCTTTAATGTCGCCGCCGTACTGGTTGATGATCGCCAGCCACTCTTGCGGGACCGAGGACGAACCGTGCATCACCAGGTGGGTGTTGGGGATGCGTTTGTGGATTTCTTTGATGCGGTCGATGGCCAGTACGTCGCCGGTCGGTGGCTTGGTGAACTTGTAGGCGCCGTGGCTGGTGCCGATGGCGATGGCCAGGGCGTCAACTTGGGTCTTCTTCACGAAGTCGGCGGCTTCTTCAGGGTCGGTCAGCATTTGGCTATGATCCAGCACGCCTTCAGCGCCGATGCCGTCTTCTTCGCCGGCCATGCCGGTTTCCAGGGAACCCAGGCAACCCAGTTCGCCTTCAACCGACACGCCGCAGGCGTGGGCCATGGCCACGGTTTGTTGGGTCACGCGTACGTTGTAGTCGTAGTCGGTTGGGGTCTTGCCGTCTTCGCCGAGGGAGCCGTCCATCATCACCGAGCTGAAGCCCAGTTGGATCGAGCGCTGGCACACGTCAGGGCTGGTGCCGTGGTCCTGGTGCATGCACACCGGGATGTGCGGGAATTCTTCGATCGCGGCGAGGATCAGGTGACGCAGGAACGGTGCACCGGCGTATTTGCGCGCACCGGCGGAAGCCTGGACGATAACGGGGGAGTCGGTCTTGTCAGCGGCTTCCATGATGGCGCGCATCTGCTCAAGGTTGTTGACGTTAAAGGCTGGGACGCCGTAGCCGAACTCGGCTGCGTGGTCCAGCATTTGACGCATGCTGATAAGTGCCATTGTGTTGTCTCTCCCGGTCGAGGGTCGTTAATCGTGCAAGCCTGCCGTAGCGGCGGCTGCTATTCAAGTTATTGCCGGTCAGGTTTTGTAGGCCTGGCCTGCTGAATCGTTATTGCAGTGTCAGGTTCGCAACTTATGTCACTTTGGAACCGGATTTACTGTGGGAGCGGGCTTGCTCGCGAAAGCGGTGTGTCAGCTAACACATGCATTACAGACCCACCGGCTCCCACATTTGATTTTCATTGATCTCACTATTGGGCCTTGCAGCCGCGCCCAATCAAATCATCCGTGGCGACCCAGTAAACCAGGCCTTCCTCACCTTTTGTGTGAAACGCCAATTGGTCGTTGGCATACAGCACGCCCGAGGCGGCCACGTCCTGTTTGAGGCGGTAGATCTGGGCGGAACCGCCAAGGCGAACATCCACCTCGGATTTAGCCGGGTTGGCAAAGCGCCAGTTGACCTCGGCCTTGCTGTCGCAGGTCCAGGTGGTCCACTTATCGGCAGTTTCTGCCTTGTTAAACATGTCCATGCTACTGCAGCCGGCCAACAAGGCCAGGGCTGCCAGGGCGAAAGCGCTTTTCATTGCCAATCCTCAAGTTGATCAGACCCGTCAAGGGCAACCCTGTTCCTGACCGTTGGGCGCGGAGTCGTATTGCTCCAGCCGCTCGTTGCCAATTCGCTTGTTAATCACCGGCATGGTCTCGGCTTGCCAGTCAGCCTGGTAGCAGCTTTTTTTCGGCTGCGCTCCAGGCTTTCCAGGCTCAGGCGCCGTGCTTGGCGTGCTACCGCAGCCGACCAGCAGGCCCGCTGCGATCACCAACGCCAATGACTTGATCATGGGAATACTCCTTTTCCGGATCACGCGCCTTAACCTTTGGCTCGGGTTTCCAACACTTCAACGGCAGGCAGCACTTTGCCTTCGACGAATTCAAGGAATGCGCCGCCACCGGTAGAAATGTAGGAGATCTGATCAGCAACGCCATATTTATCGATGGCGGCCAGGGTGTCGCCGCCGCCAGCGATGGAAAATGCCGAGCTTTCGGCGATGGCCTTGGCCAGCACTTGGGTGCCGTTGCCGAACTGGTCGAATTCGAACACGCCAACCGGACCGTTCCACAGGATGGTCTGCGAAGCCTTCAGCAACTCAGCGAAATTGGCTGCAGTTTGCGGGCCGATGTCCAGGATCATATCGTCGTCGGCTACATCGGCGATGAGCTTGACGGTGGCTTCGGCGCTTTCAGCAAACTCCTTGGCAACCACCACGTCGACCGGCAATGGCACGCTGACTTTGGCGGCAATGGCGCGGGCGGTGTCGAGCAGGTCCGGCTCGTACAGGGACTTGCCCACCGGGTGACCGGCAGCGGCCAGGAAGGTGTTGGCAATACCGCCGCCGACGATCAACTGGTTGCAGATGGCGCTGAGGCTGTTGAGCACGCCCAGTTTGGTGGACACCTTGGAGCCCGCCACGATGGCGGCCATCGGTTGCGCCGGAGCCCCCAGCGCCTTGCCCAGTGCATCCAGTTCGGCAGCCAGCAACGGGCCAGCAGCGGCGACCTTGGCGAACTTGGCCACGCCGTGGGTCGAGCCTTCAGCGCGGTGGGCAGTGCCGAACGCGTCCATCACGAACACGTCGCACAGCGCAGCGTATTGCTGGGCCAGTTCGTCGCTGTTCTTTTTCTCGCCTTTGTTGAAGCGCACGTTTTCGAACAGTACGATGTCGCCGGCTTTAACGTCGATGCCACCCAGGTAGTCAGCCACCAGCGGTACGTCGCGGCCCAGGGCCTTGCTCAGGTAATCGGCGACAGGCTTGAGGCTGTTTTCGGCGGAGAACTCACCTTCGGTCGGGCGACCCAGGTGGGAGCAGACCATCACGGCCGCGCCTTTTTCCAGGGCCAGCTTGATGGTCGGCAGCGAGGCCAGGATTCGCGCATCGCTGGTGACAACACCGTCCTTGACTGGGACGTTGAGGTCTTCGCGAATCAGTACGCGCTTACCTTGCAGATCGAGGTCGGTCATCTTCAACACGGTCATGGGTCGCAGTTCCTGAATTACTGTTGAGGTTGTTTGGAAGCTATTTGCAGATAGTGCTCTGCAACGTCGAGCATTCGGTTGGCAAAACCCCATTCGTTGTCGAACCAGGCCAGGATGTTTACCAGCCTGGGGCCGGAAACGCGGGTCTGGCTGGCATCGACAATCGCCGAATGCGGGTCATGATTGAAATCACAACTGGCGTGGGGCAACTCGGTGTAGGCCAACAAACCTTTGAGCGGACCGCTGGTGGCGGCGTCGCGCAGGATTCGGTTGACCTGCGTCGCATCGGTGTCGCTGACGGTCTGCATCGTGATATCCAGACAGGACACGTTCACCGTCGGCACCCGTACGGCTTTGGCCTGGATTCGCCCGGCAAGTTCCGGTAGCAGTCGCTCGATTCCGCGCGCCAGGCCTGTAGACACCGGAATCACTGATTGAAACGCCGAACGCGTGCGGCGCAAGTCTTCGTGATGATAGGCGTCGATCACAGGCTGGTCGTTCATCGCCGAGTGAATCGTGGTGATCGACACGTAATCCAGGCCAATCGCCTGATCCAGCAGGCGCAACAGCGGCACGCTGCAGTTGGTGGTGCAGGAGGCGTTGGACACCAGCAACTCGGCGCCGGTCAGGCAATCCTGGTTGATGCCGTAGACGATGGTGGCATCCACGTCCGCCTCACTGGCCATCGGCTGGGAAAACAGTACACGCGGTGCGCCGGCGTCGATAAAACGCTGGCCGTCGGCGCGGGTGTGATAGACACCGGAGCATTCCAGCACCAGGTCGACGCCCAGCGCTTTCCAGTCGATACCTTCGGGGGTGGCACTGCGCAAGACTTGCACGCAGCTACCATTAATATGCAGACAGTCGCCCTCAACCCGCACTTCGCCGGGGAACCGGCCGTGGGTGGAGTCAAAGCGTGTCAGGTATTCGATGCTGGCCATGTCGGCCAGATCATTGATCGCGACAATTTCAAACCCGGCTGCCGCCCCTCGCTCGAACAGCGCACGCAAGACGCAACGACCAATGCGGCCGTAGCCGTTGAGTGCAACTTTGTAGGGACGCGGTTGGGGCATGGGGTTCTCGATTACCGTGGGTAATGGGGTGAATGTGCCGCCGCCTTCGCGAGCAAGCCCGCTCCCACATTAGATTGCACTCCAATGTGGGAGCGGGCTTGCTCGCGAAGAGGTCAGTACAGCCACCTCAATCTACAGCCTTAGTCTTCCAGCAGCTCTTCAGCCTGACCCAGGATGTTTTCCAGGGTAAAGCCAAACTCTTCGAACAATGCTGGCGCCGGCGCCGACTCACCGTAGGTGGTCATGCCGATCACGCGGCCTTCCAGGCCCACGTATTTGTACCAGTAGTCGGCGTGCGCCGCTTCGATAGCGATACGCGCGCTGACCTGCAACGGCAATACCGACTGCTTGTAGCCCGCGTCCTGGGCTTCGAACACGCTGGTGCACGGCATGGACACGACGCGTACGTTGCGGCCTTGCTCGGTCAGCTTGTCGTAGGCCTGAACGGTCAGGCCCACTTCGGAACCAGTGGAGATCAGGATCAGCTCCGGCTCGCCAATGCAGTCCTTGAGCACGTAGCCACCACGGCTGATGTCGGCGATCTGCGCGTCGGTACGCACTTGGTGCTGCAGGTTCTGACGCGAGAAGATCAGCGCCGAAGGGCCGTCCTTACGCTCGATCGCGTGCTTCCAGGCCACGGCGGATTCGACGGCGTCGGCTGGGCGCCAGCAATCCAGGTTCGGCGTGGTGCGCAGGCTGGTCAGTTGCTCGACCGGCTGGTGCGTCGGGCCGTCTTCGCCCAGGCCGATGGAGTCATGGGTGTACACATGGATCACACGCTTCTTCATCAGCGCTGCCATACGTACGGCGTTGCGCGCGTACTCCATGAACATCAGGAAGGTCGCGCCGTAAGGCACCAGGCCGCCGTGCAGGGACACGCCGTTCATGATGGCGCTCATGCCGAACTCGCGCACGCCGTAGTACATGTAGTTGCCGCTGGCGTCTTCAGCCGAGACACCTTTGCAGCCTTTCCACAGGGTCAGGTTGGAACCGGCCAGGTCAGCCGAACCGCCGAGGAACTCAGGCAGCAGCGGGCCAAAGGCGTTGAGGGTGTTCTGGCTGGCTTTACGGCTGGCGATGGTCTCGCCCTTGGCCGCAACTTCGGCGATGTAGGCCGAGGCTTTTCCCGAGAAGTCGGCAGGCAGGTCGCCAGCGAGGCGACGAACCAGCTCATTGGCCAGCTCTGGGAATTCGGCAGAGTAGGCAGCGAAACGCTGGTCCCATTCGGCTTCGGCGGCCAGGCCTTTTTCCTTGGCATCCCATTCGGCGTAAATGTCGGCCGGGATGTCGAACGGGCCGTGGTTCCACTTCAGCGCCTCACGGGTCAGGGCGATTTCCGCGTCACCCAGTGGGGCGCCGTGGCAGTCTTCTTTACCTTGCTTGTTCGGCGAACCGAAGCCGATGGTGGTCTTGCAGCAGATCAGGGTCGGCTGCGCGCTCTTGCGAGCGGTGTCGATGGCAGTCTTGATCTCTTCCGGATCGTGGCCGTCGACATTCCGGATCACCTGCCAGTTGTAGGCTTCGAAACGCTTAGGGGTGTCATCGGTGAACCAGCCTTCGACTTCGCCGTCGATGGAGATACCGTTGTCATCGTAGAAAGCGATCAGCTTGCCCAGGCCCAGGGTACCGGCCAGGGAAGCGACTTCGTGGGAAATGCCTTCCATCATGCAGCCATCACCCAGGAACACGTAGGTGTGGTGATCAACGATGTCGTGACCAGGGCGGTTGAATTGCGCGCCCAGGACTTTTTCAGCCAGTGCGAAACCTACGGCATTGGCCAGGCCTTGGCCCAGGGGACCGGTGGTGGTTTCGACGCCTGGGGTGTAGCCGAACTCCGGGTGGCCCGGGGTGCGGCTGTGCAACTGGCGGAAGCTTTTCAGATCGTCGATGGTGACGTCGTAGCCGGTCAGGTGCAGCAGCGAGTAGATCAGCATCGAGCCATGGCCGTTGGACAGCACGAAGCGGTCACGGTCGGCGAACGACGGGTTGCTCGGGTTGTGTTTCAGGTAATCACGCCAAAGTACCTCGGCGATATCCGCCATGCCCATCGGGGCACCGGGATGGCCGCTGTTGGCTTTTTGCACGGCATCCATGCTGAGGGCACGAATGGCGTTGGCACGCTCACGACGGCTGGGCATCGCTGATCTCCTGAGGTTTGAATATAAAGAAACGGAAAAAAGGACCGGCATTTTCCCTCAGCCACCGCTTGCGGGCAATGACAGATAGTCACTTGGGCGGTTTTTCCTGTGCTTTGGACGCCAATCCCCTGCATAAACCTTTAACCGGTTCGTCTAAAGGTTATAGCGGCTGCTTGTAACCACCACTTATCGACCAATATCAAAACTTTTTGATATTGGCCTTGCGGGGTTTTCCAGCCATCACTAGACTGCTGGCCTTATGAATCTACCGATGCCCTCACTGCGCCCCGACGACGGCGATGAACTGGCAGCCTTGTGCAAGGCCGCCGGCGATCCTCTGCGTTTGAATGTATTGCGCGCGCTGACCAACGATTCCTTTGGCGTACTGGAACTGGCGCAGATCTTCGCCATTGGCCAGTCCGGCATGAGTCACCACTTGAAGGTATTGGCCCAAGCCGACCTGGTAGCCACCCGCCGCGAAGGCAATGCGATTTTCTACCGCCGCGCCCTGCCCCACACCGAACTGCTCGGTGGCAAGCTGCACGCCGCCCTGCTTGAAGAAGTGGACAGCCTGGAGCTGCCGGGGGATGTGCAGTCCCGCATCGGCCAGGTCCACGGGCAGCGGGCTGCCGCGAGCCAGGATTTTTTCGCACGGGTTGCCGACAAGTTTCGCGCCCAGCAAGACCTGATTGCCGGCCTTGCCCAATACCGCGACAGCGTACTGGCGCTGCTCGACAAGCTGAGCTTCAGTGATGAGGCCACAGCACTAGAAGTCGGCCCAGGCGATGGCGGTTTCCTGCCGGAACTGGCGCGGCGTTTTCACCAGGTCACGGCGCTGGACAACAGCCCGGCGATGCTCGAACTGGCGCGCCAGCTCTGCGAGCGCGAGGCACTGGGCAATGTCCGCCTGCAACTGGCTGATGCATTGAATAGCACAGCGATTAAAGCCGACTGCGTGGTGTTGAACATGGTCTTGCACCATTTCGCCGCCCCCGCCGACGCGCTCAAACAAATGGCCGGGTTGCTGCACCCCGGCGGTAGCCTATTGGTTACGGATTTATGCAGCCACAACCAGAATTGGGCCAGGGAGGCCTGCGGTGATCTCTGGTTGGGTTTTGAACAGGACGATCTGGCCCGTTGGGCCACCGCTGCGGGACTCGTTCCCGGGGAAAGCCTCTATGTAGGTTTACGTAATGGTTTCCAGATCCAGGTCCGCCATTTTCAGCGGCCGGCTGGCGACACTCACCATCGGTAAAATCAGGAAAACATCGAGATGAGCGAATACTCCCTTTTCACCTCCGAGTCCGTGTCTGAAGGGCATCCGGACAAAATCGCCGACCAGATTTCTGACGCGGTGCTGGACGCCATCATTGCTGAAGACAAGTTCGCCCGTGTGGCGTGCGAGACTCTGGTGAAAACCGGTGTAGCGATCATCGCTGGCGAAGTGACCACCACTGCCTGGGTTGACCTTGAGCAGATCGTTCGTGACGTGATCACCGACATCGGCTACAACAGCTCCGACGTCGGCTTCGACGGCGCGACGTGCGGCGTGATGAACATCATCGGTAAGCAGTCCCCGGACATCAACCAGGGTGTCGACCGTGCCAAGCCGGAAGACCAGGGCGCCGGCGACCAGGGCCTGATGTTCGGTTACGCCAGCAACGAAACCGACGTGCTGATGCCAGCACCGATCACCTTCTCGCACCAACTGGTGCAGCGCCAGGCCGAAGCGCGTAAATCCGGCCTGCTGCCTTGGTTGCGTCCGGATGCCAAGTCCCAGGTGACCTGCCGTTATGAGGGCGGCAAAGTCGTCGGTATCGACGCTGTGGTTCTGTCGACCCAGCACAACCCGGACGTGTCCTATGCTGACCTGCGCGAAGGCGTGATGGAGCTGATCGTCAAGCACGTGCTGCCTGCCGAACTGCTCAGCAAAGACACCCAGTTCCACATCAACCCGACTGGCCAGTTCATCATCGGTGGCCCGGTAGGCGACTGCGGCTTGACCGGTCGCAAGATCATCGTCGACAGCTACGGCGGCATGGCCCGTCACGGCGGTGGCGCGTTCTCGGGCAAAGACCCTTCCAAGGTTGACCGTTCGGCGGCCTACGCCGGTCGTTACGTGGCCAAGAACATCGTCGCTGCCGGCCTGGCCGAGCGTTGCGAGATCCAGGTTTCCTACGCTATCGGCGTGGCCCAGCCTACGTCGATCTCGCTGAATACCTTCGGCACCGGCAAGATCGGCGATGACAAGATCGTGAAACTGGTGCGTGAGATCTTCGACCTGCGCCCTTACGCGATCACCACCATGCTCGACCTGCTGCACCCGATGTACCAGGAAACCGCAGCCTACGGCCACTTCGGTCGTACCCCTGCGCAGAAGACTGTCGGCGACGACACCTTCACCACCTTCACCTGGGAAAAAACCGACCGCGCCAACGACCTGCGGACTGCCGCCGGCCTGTAATCGCTGCCGGTACACAAAAGCCCTGCCGGGTTTGCCCGGCGGGGCTTTTTATTGCGCGGCAACTCGCGCGATGACTTTCACATTTTTTGGATCCAAATCTTGAAGGCACAATGATGGCGCTCTAGAATCCGCGCCCTCTCGGGCCCTCTACCTTATTTGGATATTGCCCTGCGCCAGCCCGGGATAGACACGTGCGCAGGCAATCGAACATTGAGGTTTTTCATGCGCATCTCCACGCTCGCCCCTGCCGCTCTTCTGCTCAGCCTGTTCGCCCTGCCAGTAAACGCCGCCGACCTGAGCGCACTGAGTGGCGCCCTGGGCTCCCAACTGGGTGGCGGCAATTCCGGCGACTGCCAGAAGCAATCTGCAGACCTGCAAACCAAGATCGATGCCGCCGAAGCCCAAAAGGACAAGATGAAAGTGAAGGCTTTCAAAGCCGCGCAGGACCAGATCAACAAAGGTTGCAACAAACTCTCTGAAGCCCAAGCCAAAGCCGACGCCAAGCAGCAAAACCAAGAGGCCAAGGCCGATAAGCCCGACGCAGTGAAAGCCCTGGGCGGGCTGTTCAAGTAAATAGAAACACCCAGTAAAAAGCCTCGCACTGCCGGGGCTTTTTTGTGCCCGCGCGGATCATTTAGGCTGGGCACCCTTTCCGAGCAAGGATGCTCATGATGCGTTCATTATTTGCCCTTTTACTCAGCGCACTACCCTTCTGGGTGTGGGCCGAAGGCTGCCCGGACGAAGCCCGCTCGCAGGTCGACACCTTGGCCGAACAGATCCGCCAGTGGGATGACAGCTACCACCGGCTTGGCCAATCCCCGGTCTTTGATGAACTTTACGACCAGGCGCGCCAGCGATTGGCTCACTGGCGTCGGTGCTTTCCCGAGCCCACTGCGACGCCCGACAACCCTCTCGCGAGTTCACGCGGCACCCTGCCTCACCCCGTTGCCCATACCGGTCTGGAGAAACTGCTGGATGAACAGGCCGTCGGTCGCTGGCTGGGTAAGCGCGAGGATGTATGGATTCAACCCAAGGTAGACGGTGTTGCAGTGACTGTGGTGTATCGCCAGGGGCGCCTGAGTCAAGTCATCAGCCGAGGCGATGGCGTCAAGGGCCACGACTGGTCTGCCTCCGCGCGCAAAATCCCCAGCATTGTCCAGCAATTGCCAGAGCCCATCGACGTGGTGCTGCAAGGCGAACTTTATTGGCACCTCGACGACCATGTGCAATCGGCAAGCGGAGGGCTTAATGCCCGCAGCAAGGTGGCCGGGCTGATGAACCGCAAACGATTAAGCGACACCGACGCCGCCGGCATTGGTCTGTTCGTCTGGGCCTGGCCTGAGGGGCCGGCAGGGTTCAGCGAGCGCCTGGCCACGCTGGCAAGCTGGGGTTTCACCGATAGCCGGCGCTACAGCCAGCCCATCCGCGACACCAACGAAGCCACGCACTGGCGCGCCTATTGGTACAACCACCCTCTGCCGTTCGCCAGCGATGGGGTGGTGTTGCACCAGGCGCAGCGCGCACCCGCCGATCGCTGGCAGGCCAGCGCGCCCTACTGGGCGGTTGCCTGGAAGTACCCGGCGGCCAAGGCCTTGGCGCTGGTGCGTAACGTGCAATTCAAGATCGGCCGCACCGGGCGCGTGACCCCCATGCTGGCGTTGGAACCGGTGCGATTGGATGACCGGCAGATCAGCCGGGTAAGCGTGGGCTCATTGAAGCGTTGGCAAGCGCTGGATATCCGCCCCGGTGACCAGGTTTCGATCAGCCTGGCGGGCCAAGTCATTCCTCGGTTGGATGAGGTCATTCTGCGCAACACCACAAGGGCGGAGCTGCCAGTGCCCAACCCAGGAAAATTCCACGCGTTGAGCTGCTGGCAACTGGACCCCGGTTGTGAAGAACAATTGCTGGCACGCCTTACCTGGCTGAGCGGCAACGAGGGCCTCGCTTTGCCACACATCGGCCGCGAGACCTGGAACGTATTAATCCAGGCCGGTCTAATCGCAGGCTTTCTCGATTGGTTGACCCTGGATGCGGCAGAGCTTGCTAACATTGATGGCTTCGGTGATCGCAGCCGTGCGCGAGTGCTCAAAAGCCTTCACAGCGCGCGGCAACGGCCCTTCGCACAATGGCTCAAAGCCTTGGGTGTACCGCCTGCGGCACGTAACAACCTGGAAGGCGACTGGCAGACGCTGGTCGCCAGAGATACCCAAGCCTGGCTGGCCATCGACGGCATCGGCCCGGGCCGCGCAGCGCAATTGAGCGCCTTTTTCCGCGACCCGCAAGTACAGGCCTTGGCAGACACATTACGCGCGGCCGGCATCGACGGGTTTTAGACCCCAGCCGGCCACCAGATTGCGACCTTGGAGTCCCACATGAAATTTCTAGCACCGCTTGCCCTGTTGACCGTCGCAAGCTTCATGACCACTCCGCTACTGGCTGCGGAGGAAGCACCGCAGCTCACCGGCTGCGCCGCCAAGCGCCAAGCCATCAGCACCCAGATCGAACAGGCCAAGGCCCACGGCAACAGTGCGCAACAAGCCGGCCTGGAAAAAGCCCTGAGCGAAGTGACCGCCAACTGCACCGACGCATCCCTGAAAAAGGAGCGGGAAAACAAGGTGCTCGACGCCAAGCATGAGGTCAGCCGCCGTCAGGCCGATCTGGACAAGGCCATGAGAAAAGGCGACGCGGACAAGATCAACAAACGTAAGGACAAGCTCGCCGAATCCCGCAAGGAACTGCAGGATGCCGTGGAGGAGCTAGACCAGTAAAACCGATCAGTGGTCCCGGAACTGTTTATGGCAGGCGCTGCAGGCATCTTCAACTTTTTGCACAGCAGGCCCCAGGTTGCTCGCCTTGTAAGGCTGCACTTGGCTGGCGGTCACCAATTCACCGGTGGCCGCCTCAAGGCCGCGGGCCAATTGCTGGAATTGCGCCTGTTTCTGCCAGACATCGTCCTTGGCGCTGGTGTGATCTTCTTCGCGCACGCTCGGGAAATGCTTCCACGGCTCATGGGACAATGCATCCAGCTTGACCGCACCTTCGGCAAACTTAGCGCCGTCGAACGGGATGCGCCCACGCAACATGCCGCCCAGGTCTTCGCCGGTCTTGAGCATCTGCTTGAAGATCGCCTTGCGCTGGCCCAGCGGCGAATTCGGATCAACGCCGCCACAGGCGGACAGTGTCAGGCAGGCCAGCAGTACAACGGTCAGTCTTTTAAAATTCATGGTGGCTTCGAGGTCGCGGGAAACGGCGGCCAGTATCCTCGCCCCGCCCGCAAAGACCAATAGCCCTATTATTAATAAGGGTTGCCCAAAAGCGCTGCGACGCGGGCAATCGCTTCAGGAATTGTTTGTATGAATGTCAGCTTGAAACCCTGGAGCCGCCGCCTGGCGTGGGCTCTACCGATGATCGCGCTGCTGGCCGGCTGCGACGCGGGCAAAGAAACAGCCAAGGATGAAACTTCCAAGCCTCACGCCGTCGCCACCTATGTCAGTGCGCCGTGGGAAGCCTTGCCGACAGTATCCGACAGCGACCTGCTGGCCGGTTTTGAATCCTGGCGCAGCGCCTGCCAACGCCTCAAGGCAGACCCGGTATGGGGCGCGACCTGTGCGGCAGCCGCCACGGTCCCGAGCAACGCAGTGGCAGTGCGCGGGTTTCTAAAAGAGCGCCTGGATGTGTTCGGCCTGCGCTCGGCCGACAACACCCCGAACGGTTTGATCACTGGCTACTACGAACCGGTCTACCCCGGCAGCCTGACCAAGACCGCCAAAGCCAACGTGCCGGTGTACGGCGTGCCGGACGACCTGATCATCGTCAACCTGGAAAGCATCTACCCCGAGCTCAAGGGCAAGCGCCTGCGCGGTCGTCTGGAAGGTCGCGTACTCAAGCCCTATGACGATGCCAGCGCCATCAACGGCCAGGGTTCAACCGCCAAACCGATTGCCTGGCTGACAGACCCGATGGACCTGCAATTCCTGCAAATCCAGGGCTCGGGCCGGATTCAACTGGCGGGCGGACGCCAACTTCGTGTCGGTTATGGCGACCAGAATGGCTACCCTTACCGCCCGATCGGTCGCTGGCTGGTGGAGCAAGGCGAGTTGAAGAAAGAAGACGTGACCATGGGTGCCATCAGCGCCTGGGCCAAGGCGCATCCGCAGCGTATTCCGGAACTGCTGGCGAGTAACCCGAGCTATGTGTTCTTCAGCGCCCGCCCCGATAGCAATGAAGGCCCGCGCGGCTCCTTGAACGTGCCGTTGACCCCTGGCTACAGCGTAGCAGTGGATCGCAAGGTGATTCCGTTGGGCACTCTGTTGTGGCTGTCGACCACCAAGCCGGATGGCTCGCCGATCACGAGACCCGTGGCCGCACAGGACACCGGCGGTGCAATCACCGGTGAAGTGCGCGCGGACCTGTTCTGGGGCACCGGCGATGCAGCCGGTGAACTGGCGGGCAATATGAAACAGCAAGGCCAGATCTGGATGCTGTGGCCCAAGGGCGCAGCGTTGCCGCAAGTGCCGGATGCACCTGTCGGAAGCTGACAGACACTGAAGATGTGGGAGCGGATTTGCTCGCTCCCACAGGAGGATTCGCGTCAAACGTTAGATCGAGATAAAGAAGAAGCTCGCAATCAACGCCATGCCCACCGCCCACACCACCGAGCGCAGCATTGCCCAGTCCGCCAGGTAGCAAATGATGTACAACAAGCGGCTGGTGATAAACAGCACGGCCAGCACGTTAATGGTCACCAATTCAGCCGTGCCGGCCAGGTGCGCGACAATGACCGCCGCCGCAAATGCCGGGGTGACTTCAAAGCTGTTGAGTTGTGCACTGTGGGCTCGCTTGGCAACCCCCTCGAGCGTCTCGAGGAATGCACGCGGGTCGTGATTGTGGCGCGGCCGAAACTTTCCGCCGCTGAACTTGGCCACGCCGGTACACAGGTAAGGCAGAAAAATTGCGATCAACACACACCAGAAAGCGACCGTCATGACTCATTCCTTTTTTAGTTTTAAACAGCGATTAGAGTTTTAGCACTAAAAACATCTGGCCGCACCCTACCGCTATGAACCGTAGCGCCTGGAAAGGTTCTACGTGACGAGCCCCAGGCTACGCCTGACGCTCACTGATCCTTGTTGATCTGCTGCGGATGCCTCGGGTCCGCAGCTTTCTTGCCCGCCAGGCTGCCTTCGCTGCGAATCTGCGCGTGACTGATCAGCGCAAAGATAAAGCTGCCACCAATGATGTTGCCGGCCAGGGTCGGCCCGGCAAACACCAACCAGAAATCCTTCCACGGCAACTCGCCTGCAAATACCAGATACGAGACCTCTGCCGAACCCACGACGATGTGAGTGAAGTCCCCCAGCGCCATGAGATAGGTGATCAGGATAATGATGAACATCTTGGCGCTTTCCATGGAGGGGATCATCCAGACCATGGTGGCGATCATCCAGCCGGAGATGATGCCCTTGGCAAACATCTGGCCGGCATCGTTTTCCATGACCTTGCGCCCAATGTCGAGGAAGGCCATGTCGGTCTTGGTGTCAAAGATCGGCAGGTGCAACATCACGTAAGCCACCAGCAAAGTGCCACACAGGTTGCCCACCAGCACCACGGTCCATAGCCTTAACAGGCGCCCCGCGTTGCCGAGGGTGGGCTTGCTCATCACGGGCAGCACAGCGGTCAGCGTGTTTTCGGTGAACAGTTGCTGGCGCGCCAAAATGACCGCCAGGAAGCCCGCGCAGTAGCCGAAGCTGGCAATAACCTTGAATCCTTCGCCGTCCGGCAGGCGCGAATTGAGTAGCCCCATCGCCATCAATGAAAGGCCCATTGTCAGGCCAGCCGCCAACGCCGACCACCACAACGCAGCCACATTGCGCTCCAGCTCCTGGTCGCCCTGAGTGCGGATGATTTCATGCAGCACCGCCGCACGGGGCGGTTGGTTTTTGTCGACGTCCTGTTGCTCTTCCTGCGACAGATTAGGGGTTTTGCCTGATTCGTCAGTGGCCATGATTATCCAGAGTCCAAGGGGTGCTTGTAGCTACGACACGCCGCCACAGTGGCTGTTCAATGGCCAAGCAACTAAACCTGCACACGCCAGGCCTTTGCCATCTCCACAGTGGTCGAGCCGGACGCCTTGTCCCAGGGTTTGTTACGCGCTTTGTAGCTGCCACTGAGGGTATCGAGCACCCGGTTGAATTCGGCGGGCGTGTTCGCCCACGCTATGTCTTGAGCTGCGCGGTGCAACAGTTCCACGTTGGACTCGGGTTGGCCCAGCCGAAACAACGAGGGATAAATGACTTCCCGTGTGAAGTTCTCAGCCTTCATCGCTATGTCACGCAGTTTCATCTCGGCGACAGCGCCGCCGATGACGTTGGACATCGGCACTGCATCGCTTGCGATCTGTCTGGCCGCCACTTGCAGCAACTGCTGGAAATTGCGCTGGCCTGTAACATTGAGGCGCCGCGCCAACCAATCGATCTGCTCAGGCCTTTTGGCGAGCGCATTCAGATTACGCAATGCCGTTGATATTTTCGGCGTGAACACCAACGCGGCCTGTGACTGATTGGCCTCGCCAATCGCGTCATCCAGGGTTTTCAACACCTGCTGCGCGCTCTTTCGAAACATGAGGACATCAGCAGCGGCCGGGTCCTTGTGCAGCGTCGGTTGCACACTGGCGAGCATTTCATCATCCATGGCCAGCACTGCCTCATCCAGCGAATGGAACGCGTGATGCTCAAGTGCCGTGGTGCGACGCTCCAAATGTGCCTCCACCGCTTGACGCGCCTTTGCCTGCAGGTGTTGCTTCTGCTCATGCAGCATAGTGAAGTTGACTGTGCCCGTGAGCAGGCCACGAAAGTCACCTTTTTCGGTCTTGAGGGGCAATGTCACAATCTGATCGGCAAACGCTTCGAGCTTTTTATCTTGAAAGGCGCCAGCGGCCGAATGCGCAACGCCTGTAATGCGGTCGGCCACACGGCTGAAAAAACGCCTACTGCGCACTGGCGCATCAGTGATGCCAGCCTCGAACTTGACGATCAACGATTCAGATTTGTTCAAGGGGCTGTCAGGAAATAACCTTTCCACCACGCCTGGCGCCGGGGTATTGAGCAGCAAGCCGCCGTCTTTGAACGCGGTGGTTTCAGCTGACGCCTGGAAACCATGACCTTGCTCCACCGGCTTTTTGAACACCATCGGCAGCGCACCCGAAATATGCGCCGCCCTGGCAATGTCCATCTGCGGGGTCAGACTGGCATTGAACACCACCAACTGCGGGCGGCCGGCAAACATGCCGGTGCTCGTGATATTGAGTTGCTTGATCGCAGGAATATGCCGGCTCAACACCTCGAGATCACCAAACGTGGGGCCGCCACCGGCACTCAGTTTGTCAGCAATGTCGATGACTTCGGCGGGTCGGGTTTCCCCAGGGGTTTGCGCGATGTGGCCAAGAATCGACTGGCGCGACTCGTTGCGGATCAAATCTTCCAGGGGCAAGGCTTCAGTCTGCAAGCGCGGCAGCAAGGTCATCAACAACTGAGAAACCGCGCCGACGGAGCCGGGCAAGCGGCCAGTGAGTTTGCCAAGTGCCGTACTGGCCTCTTGCATCCAGGCCGTCACGGCATCGCTGCTGTTCAACAGGCTTGGCAAATTGATGCTGTCCGACAACCTGTCGAACGCCGCAGCCCTCATTCCGCTGGCAATCAGCGCCGCTGAAATCGCACCAGCAGATGAGCCGGAGGTCGATTGGATACCTTGCAGCTGTCCGGCGCCCTCAAGTGCCTGCACCACCCCCGAAAAAGCGATGCCCTTGGCCCCACCACCACTGAGCACCAAGCTCGTGACGGGCGGTGCCGATAAAATCACCTCCACCCGTCCCTGGTTATCACGCAGGAGCGTCAGGTTGCGCTTGCCAACCCCCTCCACCAGAGGCGTCTTCTCAGCTTGATGGGCCGGGAAATGACCCTTCTCACTCAATGAGGGATGAATCTGCGCAATCGAATTAAACACTTTCATCCACGGGCTCTCTCTACAGGGTGTGGTCCTGAGTGATGAGCGCGCCGCGCAACGATCCATGCGGAATGATTTGGTAAAGCAAATCAAACCGCGGCGTGGTTACTCGGGAAGGCCGTCGTCCTGAAACTGATCCTTCACGTACTTGATCTCGGTGCGGCCGTGAGGTGCAGGCTGCCCATCTTCACCGAGGTTGACGAAGACCATTTTCTCGACCGTCAGAATGCTTTTGCGGGAGATCTTGTTGCGCACTTCACAGGTCAGGGTGATGGAGGTGCGGCCGAACTCGGTGGCGGTGATGCCCAGTTCGATGATGTCGCCCTGGCGCGAGGCACTCACGAAGTTGATTTCGGAGATGTACTTGGTCACTACGCGCTGATTGCCCAATTGCACAATGGCGTAGATCGCCGCTTCTTCGTCGATCCAGCGCAGCAAGCTGCCGCCGAACAGGGTGCCGTTGGGGTTGAGGTCTTCGGGTTTTACCCATTTGCGGGTATGAAAGTTCATGGGGGGGGCTCCGACGTTGAGGGGGTTGGACGATTGGGTTATGGCCCCCAGCTTCGAGTTTTAAGCTGCAAGCTGCAAGTTAAAAGCCAATTCGCTTTTACTTGCCGCTTGTAGCTTGTCGCTTGTAGCTGCCCCTTGCCACTCACCAGACAAAGAAAGCTATAATCGTCCTGATTTCGAACGGCCACCACCGTTCTCCCGCCACCTGTCCGAGGGGCGCTGCAGCAGGTTCAACCTGTCAGGCTCGGATGGGGCGTTGTCCGGCCTGGTTTATTCGGCCTGATACTAAACGCACAACGGCGCCCATTCGCACACTACGAATGGAGGCTCTTCATGAGCGCTGTCAACACGCCTGCAGATTTCACCGACTACAAAGTCGCCGACATGTCCCTCGCCGCCTGGGGCCGTCGCGAAACCTTTATCGCCGAATCCGAAATGCCTGCCCTGATGGGCCTGCGTCGCAAGTACGCTGCTGAGCAGCCACTCAAAGGCGCCAAGATCCTCGGCTGCATCCACATGACCATTCAGACTGCCGTGCTGATCGAAACCCTGGTTGCCCTGGGTGCGGAAGTGCGTTGGTCGTCCTGCAACATTTTCTCGACTCAAGACCAGGCCGCTGCCGCTATCGCTGCTGCCGGTATCGCGGTTTACGCCTGGAAAGGCGAGACCGAAGAAGAGTACGAGTGGTGCCTGGAGCAAACCATCCTGAAAGATGGCGCGCCTTGGGATGCCAACATGATCCTCGACGACGGCGGCGACCTGACCGAGCTGCTGCACAAGAAGTACCCGCAGATCCTCGACCGCGTCCACGGCGTAACCGAAGAAACCACCACCGGCGTACACCGTCTGCTGGACATGCTGGCCAAGGGCGAGCTGAAAATCCCGGCCATCAACGTCAACGACTCGGTGACCAAGAGCAAGAACGACAACAAGTACGGCTGCCGTCACAGCCTGAACGATGCCATCAAGCGCGGCACTGACCACCTGCTGTCGGGTAAGCAAGCCCTGGTGATCGGCTACGGTGACGTGGGCAAGGGCTCGTCCCAGTCCCTGCGCCAGGAAGGCATGATCGTTAAAGTCTCCGAAGTTGACCCGATCTGCGCCATGCAAGCCTGCATGGACGGCTTCGAAGTGGTTTCGCCGTTCATCGATGGCGTCAATGACGGCACCGAAGCAAGCATCGACAACGCCCTGCTGGGCAAGATCGACCTGATCGTGACCACCACCGGCAACGTGAATGTTTGCGACGCAAACATGCTCAAAGCCCTTAAGAAGCGCGCCGTTGTCTGCAACATCGGTCACTTCGACAACGAGATCGACACTGCTTTCATGCGCAAGAACTGGGCATGGGAAGAAGTGAAGCCGCAGGTGCACAAGGTTCACCGTACCGGCGCTGGTGATTTCAACCCGCAGAACGATGACTACCTGATCCTGCTGGCCGAAGGCCGTCTGGTTAACCTGGGTAACGCCACCGGCCACCCAAGCCGCATCATGGACGGCTCGTTCGCCAACCAGGTCCTGGCGCAGATCTTCCTGTTCGGCCAGAAGTACGCCGACCTGTCGCCAGCCCAGAAAGCCGAGCGCCTGACCGTGGAAGTACTGCCGAAGAAACTCGACGAAGAAGTGGCCCTGGAAATGGTCCGCGGCTTCGGCGGCGTCGTGACTCAACTGACCAAGACCCAGGCCGATTACATCGGCGTGACCGTTGAAGGTCCGTTCAAGCCGCACGCTTATAGGTACTGACAGCAGCGGCAAGCTTTCAGCTACAAGCGGCAAGTAAAAGCGTTTGTGTGAAGGCTTGCTACTTCCTTGCTCTTTAAGCAGTTGTGGGCTGTGAGCTTCATGCTACAAGAACAGGCGCGCCGCCCTCTTGCAGCTTGAAGCTTGCAACTTGCAGCTGGAGACCTCCTCCATGTCCCAAGACCGTCGCTACAGCTTCGAGTTCTTCCCGACCAAGACCGATGCTGGGCATGAAAAACTGATGGCGACTGCTACGCAGTTGGCCAGCTACAGCCCCGACTTCTTTTCCTGCACCTACGGCGCGGGTGGCTCGACCCGTGATCGCACGATCAACACCGTGTTGCAGCTGGAAAGCCAAGTCAAAGTTCCCGCCGCGCCGCACTTGTCGTGCGTGGGCGACAGCAAGAGCGACCTGCGCGGCCTGCTGACTCAATACAAGGCAGCCGGCATCAAGCGCATCGTTGCCCTGCGCGGCGACCTGCCGTCCGGCATGGGCATGGCCAGCGGTGAGCTGCGCTACGCCAATGACCTGGTGAGCTTCATTCGTGAAGAAACCGGCGATCACTTCCATGTCGAAGTGGCGGCTTACCCGGAGATGCACCCGCAGGCACGCAATTTCGAAGACGATCTGCAAAACTTCGTCCGTAAAGCGAATGCCGGTGCCAATAGCGCAATCACCCAGTACTTCTTCAACGCCGACAGCTACTTCTACTTCGTCGAGCGGGTACAGGCCATGGGTGTGAACATCCCGATTGTACCGGGCATCATGCCGATCACCAACTACAGCAAGCTGGCGCGCTTCTCCGACGCCTGCGGTGCCGAGATTCCGCGCTGGGTGCGCAAACAACTGGAAGCCTATGGCGATGACGTCAAGAGCATCCAGGCGTTCGGCGAAGAGGTCATCACCAATATGTGTGAAGAATTGTTGCAAGGTGGCGCGCCAGGCTTGCACTTCTATACCCTTAACCAGGCTGAGCCGAGCCTTGCGATCTGGAACAACCTCAAGCTGCCGCGCTGAGGTCGTTTGAGTAGCATCCAGGCCCTCGTTCATACGGGGGCCTTTTTTGTTCAAAAATCCTTGGAATGGAAGCCCGCAGTAAATGAATACAGCGTCCTCGACACCTCGCCCGCAGTTGGTTTACCTGGTATTCGGCGCCGAGACCTACCATCAGGAAGCCGTATTCAGCATCGCCAGCGCGCTGTCCCATTTGGGCGGTGCCAAGGACATGCCGCTGGACATCCAGGTGTTCAGCGACAACCCGGCGCCCTACGTGGGGTTGCCGGTGCAGGTCCACGCACTGGACGAAGCCACGCGCAAACAGTGGAGCGAGCCCCACGGCTACCATTTTCGAACCAAACACGTGCTGCTGCGCCACGTGCTTGAAACGGCGGAACAGGCGCTGTTGATCGACACCGACACGTTTTTCCACGACTCGCCCATGGCACTGTTCGAACGCGTCGCCCCCGGCACCTTGTTGTGCAATGCCTTCCAGGCCAAGTACGGCGATAACCGCGAAAGTGTGCTGTACAAGGCCCTGGCCAACTACCTGGCCGACAAAGGCGTGGCCGACGACGATATGTGGCTGCTCAACTCCGGCGTCATGGGCCTGACCCGGCAAGACGCGCCGTTGCTGGATCATTCCATTGAGCTGATGGACGAACTGTTCCCAATGGCCCACGGAGCCTACACTCTGGAAGAGTTCTGCCTGTCGGTTGCCGCCTACCGCAAGGTCAACGTACGCCAGTGCCCGGACCTGATCCACCACTACTGGAGCCGCAAACAGCTGTTCCGCGCCAAGGTCCTGGCGTGGGTCGCCAAGCACGGCGCCGCCCCCACCAGCGCCGTGGCACTGGCCGATACCCGCAAGGTATCCGCCCACCTGCCACGCCCGCCGCGCCTGCAGCGCATGGTGTACAAGCTGATCACCCTGGCCCTGCCCAAGCGCAAGCAGCAATTTATCCGCGAGATTCTCTACGGCTGCTACGAGCACGAAAACGAATTCGACCAGGCATGTGGCACGGTTTGGTGGGACAAGGCCCGGCAGAATCAGGAAGAACGCCAGAAATGCCCGGTCGACGCGCACCAACTGGAGCACTGGTTCGCCAACCCCCTGGTGCGCCTGATACTTGGCGAGCGGCGCGCAGCCATCTACGAACACCTGATGACCTCAGAGGCCAAATAGCATCGTTCGCAGATGTGTGCGCCAGAGCTTCTCTTTAATGCAGGAGCGTCGTAATCTCAGGGCATGCGCATCATTTTGAAGCTTGCGACCGCTGCCCTTTTTACTTGCCTGAGCCTGGCCGCTTATGGCGAGAAATTGCGCATTGTGACCGAGCCCTGGGCACCCTACGTGTATGAGGAACACGGCAGCATGCAGGGGCTGGACTACGAAACCACAGTCATCGTGTTCCAGCGCCTGGGGGTCGAGGTGCAATGGCAATTCCTGCCCTGGAAGCGCTGCCTGGCGATGCTCGACCAGGGACAGGCCGATGGCGCATTGGACATTTTCCACAGCCATGAGCGCGATGCCTTGCTGCTCTACCCCAGCGAACCGCTGTCGGAGGTGGAGTTCGTGCTGTTCTACGCCAATGAGCGCCCTCATCCCGCCCAAAGCCTTGAAGCGCTTCGCGGCCTTACCGTCGGCACGTCACCGGGCTACCTGTACGGCGCAGAATTCAGCGATTCGACCCTGTTCAACCGCGAAGCTGCCCCCAGTCATGAGGCCAACTTCGGCAAATTGATGCTCGGGCGCATCGATCTGCTGATCACCGATCGCCGGGTGGGTCAGCATGTGATCAAGGCACTGGACCTGGAGGGCAAGGTCAGCCAGGCGCCAGCAGTGGTCAGCCGCCAGCAGCAGTACCTCGCCGTGCGCCGTGGCGCGGGCATGGACCTGCTGGTGCAACGCTTCGCCGCAGAACTTAAACGTTTCAAGCAAGAGCCCGCCTACACCGCCTTGAGCGCAAAATATGGTGGAATCCAAGCGATTACGGGGGCTGGACGCACCGTTGAGCAGCAGGAAAGCAGCGCGCGGTGATTGCTCTGTTATACTCCGGCCTTTCCGCCAGGCTTACGCCCGGCCGCTGAGGTCTTGAAAAAGGCACCCAACCCCGCTACTGCGCAGCTTTTAGCCCGCGCGAGCCGATGGAGTGCCCGCCAGACGCAGCAGGACCGGACGGGATTGCGCTCCCCTAAGCGCCATTCACGCCCGGCAAGATTATCCCTTTGGGCCAAGCCCTAACTAAAACAGGATTACTCATGTCCTTTGCTTCCCTCGGTCTCTCCGAGGCTTTAGTCCGCGCCATCGAGGCAGCGGGCTATACCGAGCCTACTCCGGTGCAACAGCGGGCCATTCCCGCCGTGTTGCAAGGTCGCGACCTGATGGTTGCGGCTCAGACAGGTACTGGTAAAACCGGCGGTTTCGCCCTCCCGATTCTGGAGCGGTTGTTCCCCAACGGTCACCCGGACAAATCCCAGCGTCACGGCCCGCGCCAACCGCGCGTACTGGTCCTGACCCCAACCCGCGAACTCGCCGCCCAGGTGCACGACAGCTTCAAGCTGTATGCCCGCGACTTGAAGTTCGTCAGTGCCTGCATCTTCGGCGGCGTTGGCATGAACCCACAGGTTCAGGCCATGTCCCGTGGTGTAGACGTGCTGGTGGCGTGCCCAGGTCGTTTGCTCGACCTGTGCGGCCAAGGCAGCGTCGATTTGTCCCACGTGGAAATCCTCGTGCTGGACGAAGCCGACCGCATGCTCGACATGGGCTTTGTCCATGACGTGAAAAAGGTCCTTGCCCGCCTGCCGGCCAAACGTCAGAACCTGCTGTTCTCGGCAACGTTCTCCCAGGACATCACCGCCCTGGCCGGCAAGTTGCTGCACAACCCGGAGCGCATCGAAGTCACGCCGCCGAACACCACGGTCGAGCGTATCGAGCAACGCGTATTCCGCCTGGCCGCCAGCCACAAGCGTTCGCTGCTCGCCCACCTGATTACCGCCGGCGCGTGGGAACAGGTGCTGGTGTTCACCCGCACCAAGCACGGCGCCAACCGTCTGGCCGAGTACCTGGACAAGCACGGCCTCACCGCCGTCGCCATCCACGGCAACAAGAGCCAGAACGCGCGCACCAAAGCCCTGGCCGACTTCAAGGCCGGTAGCGTACGCATCCTGGTTGCCACCGATATCGCCGCTCGCGGCCTGGATATCGACCAGTTGCCACACGTGGTCAACTTCGAGCTGCCAAACGTCGACGAAGACTACGTGCACCGTATCGGCCGTACCGGCCGCGCCGGTCGTTCGGGTGAAGCCATTTCCCTGGTTGCACCGGACGAAGAAAAGCTGCTGAAAAGCATCGAACGCATGACCAAGCAGAAAATCGCCGACGGCGACCTGATGGGCTTCGATTCCAGCGCCGTGGAAGCTGAGAAGCCTGAAGCGCGCGAGCGCCCAGACGTGCGTAACCCACGCAACCCACGCGGTCCGAAGGGCGATGGCCCGAACGGCGGCGGCGGTGGCGGTGGTCGTCGCGACAAGGGCAAAGACAAAGGCGGCAAGGAAAAAGCGCCAACCAACGGCCGTGGCGAGCGCCCAGCCCGCGAGCAAAAGCCCCGTGAAGGTACCCCGGCCCGCGAACAGCGCCAGCCGAGCCAGCCGCCACGCGCCGCTGCTGATCGCGCCCCAGACGAGTTCCTTGACGACGATATCGATAACTTCGGTAACCGCGCTGACTACGTACCTCAGGCAAAACCCGCCCAAGGTCGTGGCCGTCGCCCAGGTGGGCAAGCTCCGGGTGCAGGTGCAGGCACCGGTTCGGGCGCGCCACGTGGCGGCCAGCCTCAGGGCGGTCGTCAGAACGGCCCGCGTAACAGCAGCGGCGGTACCACCGGCACGCCACCTGCCAAGCGCAGCGGCCCGCGAAATGGCGCACCGCGTGACGGTCAAGCCCGTCGCGAAGACTCGCGTAACAACAACCGCCGCCCAGCCCGTGACGACCAGCCTCGCTCGTCCGAACCGGCCGTGCAGAACCCGCGTGGTGGCCCGGCGCCGAAGATCATCCACAAGGAGTCGAAAGTGGATCGCTTCCCGACACCTGAGCAGTTGGATCAACTGCCAGGCCGCCCTCGTGGTGAAAAACCAGCGTTGCTGACTCGCAACCGCTGATTTTAGACGCCTCATAAAAATGCCCCGCATCGCTTGATGCGGGGCATTTTTTTTGACTTCGCAACATTCAATGAGCTTTTCTGTGGGAGCTGGCTTGCCTGCGATAGCGATATCCCTGCCAACATTAAAGTGACTGATCTACCGCTATTGACGACATTTCAGGCATAAAAAAACCGGACCCTGAGATCCGGTTTTTTTGTGCACGGGCAGAAATTACTTTTGCTTAACACCTTCCAGCGAAATTTCCAGGTCTGCCGTCTGGGAAGTCGGGCCTGGGCCTTTGATGCCGAAGTCGTTCAGGTTCAGCGTGGTGGTGGCGTTGAAGCCAGCACGTTCGCCGCCCCACGGGTCCTTGCCTTCGCCGTTGAACGTGGCCTTGAAGGTCACAGGTTTGGTCACGCCGTGGAAAGTCAGGTCGCCAGTCACGTCAGCGGTTTTCGCGCCGGTGGACTTAACAGCGGTGGAGACGAACTTGGCGTCGGCGAACTTGGCAACGTCCAGGAAGTCTTTGCTGGCGATGTGCTTGTCACGCTCTGCGTGGTTCGACCACAGGCTGGCGGTTTTCACGTCGACTGCGATTTTGCTGGCTTCTGGCTTAGCCGCATCCCAGCTGAACGTACCGTCCCAATCCTTGAAGGTGCCGTGAATGTAGCTGTAGCCCAGGTGGCTGATTTTCCAGTCGATGAAGGCGTGCTGGCCTTCCTTGTCGATCTTGTAGTCAGCAGCCATCACCTGACCTGCGGACAGCAGGGCAGTACCGATTGCCAGAGCGGCGAGGGTCTTTTTCAACATGCTTTCTATTCCTTGTGAGTCGAGGTTGAACATCAGGCTTTGCGCCCCAGCATTCGCGTGAGGGTCACATCACGATCGATAAAGTGGTGTTTCAACGCAGCCACGCCATGCAAACCGGCGAAGACCACCAACACCCAAGCGAGGTACAGATGCACCAAGCCTGCATTATCTGCCTGGTCCGGTAGTCCGGAAACCACGGCAGGAATCTCAAACAGGCCAAACACCGGGATACCGACACCGTCTGCGGTGGAAATCAGGTAACCGGCGATCATCACGGCAAACAACCCGAGATACAGGAATGCGTGGCCAAACGCGGCCCCCATGCGGGTCATGCGGCTGTAACTGGTCAAGGGCGGTGGTGGCGGGCTGACCAAGCGCCAGACGATACGCACCAGCATGATGGCGAACAGCGTGATGCCAATGCTCTTGTGCAGGTCCGGTGCCTCTTTGCGCCAGGCGCTGTAGTAGTCGAGGCCGACCATCCATAAGCCCAGAGCGAACAGGCCGAATACCACCAAGGCCACGCCCCAGTGCAGAACCATGCTGACCCAGCCATAGCGGGCCGGTGAATTGCGTAACTGCATGTACTTAATCCCGTAGTAGCTGCGCCCAAGACTAGCGATTTACCTATCGAATTAAAGCGGAAAATTCTGCTTTGAAATATCGAGAAATACGATCTTGAGGGTATGAAGAGTAAATTAACAATGGATTAAGGACTATCCAGAAGAAACGTGACAGACCGTCCTGCGTTTACACCCCATTCACAGGTAATGTCTTGTGACACAGCCGCCCATTGCATAGGCTTGCGCGATTGTTTTACCTGCGCACGCCGCAGGACCGCTTCGAGGAGATAACGATGGGCTTGAACAACCAGTGGATGCAACGCGACCTTGCGGTGCTGTGGCATCCCTGCACCCAGATGAAAGACCACCAGCAATTGCCGCTGATCCCGATCAAGCGCGGTGAAGGGGTGTGGCTGGAAGACTTCGAAGGCAAGCGCTACCTGGATGCCGTCAGTTCCTGGTGGGTCAATGTGTTCGGCCACGCCAACCCGCGCATCAACCAGCGCATCAAGGACCAGGTCGATCAGTTGGAGCACGTGATCCTCGCCGGTTTCAGCCACCAGCCGGTGATCGAGTTGTCCGAACGCCTGGTGCAGATGACGCCTGAAGGCCTGACACGCTGCTTCTACGCCGACAATGGTTCGTCGTGTATCGAAGTCGCGCTGAAAATGAGCTTCCACTATTGGCTCAACCGCGGCCTGCCTGACAAAAAGCGTTTCGTCACCCTGACCAACAGCTACCACGGCGAAACCATCGCCGCGATGTCGGTGGGCGACGTGCCGCTGTTTACTGAGACCTACAAGGCGCTCCTGCTCGACACCATCAAGGTGCCCAGCCCGGATTGCTACCTTCGCCCCGAGGGCATGAGCTGGGAAGAACACTCGCGCAACATGTTCCTGGCCATGGAACAGACCCTGGCGGACAACCACGACACCGTCGCCGCCGTCATCGTAGAACCGCTGATCCAGGGCGCCGGCGGAATGCGCATGTACCACCCGGTGTACCTCAAGCTGCTGCGCGAAGCGTGCGACCGCTACGGTGTGCACCTGATCCACGATGAAATCGCCGTGGGCTTCGGCCGCACTGGAACGATGTTCGCCTGTGAGCAGGCCGGTATCCGCCCGGACTTCCTGTGTTTGTCCAAGGCGCTCACGGGCGGTTACCTGCCGTTGGCCGCCGTGGTCACCACCGATGACGTCTACGACGCCTTCTACGACGACTACCCGACATTGCGCGCGTTCCTGCACTCCCACAGCTACACCGGCAATCCGCTGGCGTGCGCGGCGGCGCTGGCGACGTTGGACATTTTCGAAGAAGACAACGTCATCGAAAACAACAAGGTTCTGGCCCAGCGCATGGCGACCGCCACCGCGCACCTGGTGGACCACCCTCACGTTTCGGAAGTGCGTCAGACCGGCATGGTGCTGGCCATCGAGATGGTCCAGGACAAAGCCACCAAGACCGCTTACCCGTGGCAGGAGCGCCGTGGCTTGAAAGTGTTCGAGCACGCCCTGGAACGTGGCGCGCTGTTGCGACCATTAGGCAGCGTGGTGTATTTCCTGCCGCCGTATGTGATTACGCCGGAGCAGATCGACTTCCTGGCTGAAGTCGCCAGTGAAGGGATCGACATCGCCACCAAAAGCAACGTCAGTGTCGCTGTGCCAAAAGACTTCCACCCGGGCTTCCGCGATCCAGGTTGATTGCCTAACCAACTTTTCCAGAGAACAGAAATGAGACTGTCCCGCTTTTTCACCGACACCCCGCTGAGCCTCGGCGACCACGAATTACCCGAAGCCCAGGCGCATTACATCAGCCGCGTGCTGCGCATGGGCGAAGGCGATGCTGTGCAACTGTTCGACGGCTCCGGCCAGGAGTTCCTCGGCAACTTGCTGGAAGTCGGTAAGAAACGTGTCACCGTGCAACTCACGGAGCGCTTTGCTGGTCAGACCGAATCACCGCTGCATATCCACCTGGGCCAGGGCCTGTCCCGGGGCGAGCGCATGGATTGGGCGATTCAGAAAGCCACCGAACTGGGGGTCAACGCGATCACGCCGATTTTCAGCGACCGCTGCGAAGTACGCCTCAAGGATGAACGCGCCGACAAACGCCTGCTGCACTGGCGCCAGGTGGCCATCAGCGCCTGCGAGCAATGTGGGCGCTCGACGGTACCGGTGATTCACCCGCCACTGTTGCTGGCGGACTGGTTGAAGCAGACCGAGGCGGATTTGAAGCTGGTGCTGCACCCCGTGGCTGAACCGATGATCAGCCATGCCAAACCATCAAGCCTGGCGTTTTTGATCGGGCCTGAGGGTGGGCTGACCGACCAGGAAGTCGAAACCGCGCAAGCCGCCGGTTACCACGCCGCCCGCCTCGGCCCGCGGGTGCTACGCACCGAAACGGCGCCGGTAGTGGCTCTGGCCGTCGCCCAACAACTGTGGGGCGACTTTTAACCCTCTTCCGTTGCAAACCCAATCAAAACGGTGGGAGCTGGCTTACCAGCGCCCACCGTTGGATCGGGTTACCCCCTTACTCCACAGGGTCACTCACCGGCTTGGCAATAATCGCCCTTAATTCACTGGTCATCGGGAATTCCAGGTTCAAGCCCTTGGGCGGAATCGGTGATTCAAACCAGCGCTGGTAAATCGCGTTGATCTCTGCGCTTCGGTACAGATCAGCCAGTGTCTCGTTAACCACCGCAAGAAACTGCGGGTCGTCCTTGCGCACCATGCAGCTGTAGATTTCCCGCGACTGCTCCTTCCCCACCACCACCCAGTTATGCGGGTCCTTTGCCTTGGCGCGCTCCCCGTAAAGCAACGCGTCATCCATATAGAACGCCGCTGCACGGCCGGTCTCGAGCATCTTGAAGGCTTCGCCATGGTCCTTGGCACTGATCACAAACATATTGGCCTTGTGGTCGGCGTTGTAGCTTTTGAGGAAACGCTCGTTGGTGGTACCCGCGGTGGTCACCACGTTCTTGCCCGCAAGATCAGCAAAGCCTTGGATGCCACTGTCCTTGGCCGTCAGCAATTGCCCCTTCACGTAGATAAACCCGTAGGAAAACGCCACCTGCTTCTGCCGTTCGGCCGTCACCCCGGTAGAACCGCATTCCAGGTCGACTGTGCCATTCTGCACCAGCGGGATACGGGTCTGCGAAGTCACCAGGTTGTACTTCACATTAAGCTTCGCCACTCCGGTTTTCTGCTGAATGCGCTCGACGATCTTGTTTGCCAGCTCTACCGAATAGCCCATGGGCTTGCCACTGTTATCCCCGACGTAGGAAAACGGCACCGACGCATCGCGATAGCCCAACGTGATGGACTTGGCGTTAGCTATCTTGCCCAGCGTGCCGTCCAACGGCGCTTGGTTCGCATGGGCGTGTGCGCCCAGCAAAAGCGCCAGGGTGCAGCCGGTCAACAGGATTTTTTTCATTGTTATTCTCCGTTGGTCTTGGGGTTGTGAACATTCAAGCAGCCTGGGGCGCAAGGCCCTGCATATCAATAGATGGCGCGTGTTGCCCGATCAACTCAGCCAGCAACTGGGCGCTGCCGCACGCCAGGGTAAAGCCAAGTGCACCGTGGCCCAGGTTCAGCCACAGGTTGGGATAGACACTGGCCCCAATCAGCGGCACGCCCGTCGGGGTGGCCGGGCGCATACCAGCCCATTCCACCGCATCGGCGTAATCGCCCGCCAAAGGAAATGTCTCCAGCGCTTGGCGTTTCATCAGCGCCAGGCGCTTGGGTTCAAGGCTGGCGTCGAAGCCGACGATATCCACCATGGCCGCCACCCGCAGTTGTTCGCCGAGGCGCGCATAGACGATCTTGCGGTCGTAGTCGGTGATACTCACCTTCGGCGCCTGGTGCTGCGCGCCAATCGGCACACTAAGGCTGTAACCCTTGAGCGGGTACAGCGGCAGCGGCACACCCAACTCCGCGCTGCGATACCCGGCCGCGAGTACCAGATGCTCGACCGGCATCACCTCTGCGCCCAGTTCGATAGCCTGCACCCCACCGCCAGCGTGGCGAATGCCAGTGACCTTGCGCCCCAGCAAAAAGCGGCAGCGGCCGGACGCTTCAAGCCGCGCCGCCAAGCGCTGGCAGAACGCATGACAATCCGCCACCTCCTCATTCGGCGTGTAGATCCCACCGACAAAACCACCGCCCGCCAGCGCCGGCTCCAGGCGTGCGCAATCGGCGGCCGACAGCACCTGCTGCTGAAGGATATCGGTGACCTTGCTGCGGGCATGCGCAAAGGAGTTGGGTTTACGGAAGGTGAGCAGTTTGCCGTTGCGCCGCCAGTGGAAGCCGTCCAGATGATCATCCTCGCGCCATTGCTGCAACGTGTCCTGGCTCAGGGAGGCAAGTCGCAGCAGGTGGGCGGCATTGCGTTTGTTCACCGAGCGACGACAGGCGCCGAGGAACGCGGCCATCCAGCGCCATTGCTGAGGGTCGAGGCGTGGGCGCAGCGTTAACGGCGAGTCACCGCGCAACAGCCAACCGATGGCCTGAAGCGGCACGCCGGCATCGGCCAGCGGCGCCACGTAGCGATAGGACAACTGCCCGCCATTGGCAAAACTGGTTTCACTGCCCAGGGTCTCGCGCACGTCGATCACCGTCACCTCGTGGCCCGCGCGCACCAGCGCATACGCACTGGCCAGACCAATCACCCCACCCCCAATAATGTGCACCATTCCCGCCGCCCGCCGTTTAATCAAGAGGCCTCAAGCCTAGGGGCAGGTGACAGGCCACCGACAATGAATAAAGATGGGTCACCTATAAATAAAGGTTATGGACCTGCCATGCGCCTGCGTCATATCGAAATCTTCCAGGCCATCCGCCAGACCGGCTCCGTCAGCGCCGCCGCGCAACTGCTGCATGTGTCACAACCGGCGGTGACCAAGGTGTTGCAGCACGCGGAATTGCAACTGGGCTTCCCGCTGTTTCTGCGCGTGCGCGGCAAGTTGCAGCCCACGCCGGAAGCCCTGGCGCTGGAAAGCGAAGTGGAGAAAGTCACCGAAAGCCTGCAAGGCGTACGGCGCCTGGCCAAGAGTTTGCGCCGTGAACCGGGCCAGAGTGTGCGCATCGGCGCGATCCCGGCGCTGGCCCTGTCACTGCTGCCGCCAGCAATCCTGGAGTGGAAACGCGACTACCCGGACATGGCCTGCGAGTTGTCCAGCGACCACAGCCGCGAGCTGGTGCAGAAGCTGCTGATGCGTGAGATTGACTTGGCGCTGACGCTCAACTTCTCTGGCCATCCAGGGCTGACCACGCAAGTGCTGGCCAACGGGGTGTTGGTGGCCTTGGCGTCCAAAGGCTATTGGTCTGATGCCGAGCTGAGCAACCCGCTGCCCCTGGCTGATCTGGCGGGCACGCCGCTGATAGGTCTTTCCAGCGCCGGCCCGCTGGCGGCAAAACTCGACAGCTACCTGGAAAACGTCGACCCGCCGCCAAGAGTGACGATCTCCGTACAAACCTACTCGTTGGCCCGTGCGATGGTGGAATCCGGCGCCGGCCTCACGGTGATCGACCCCTTCACCGCGCTCGGTGCTTCGACCGCCGCCACCTGCATCCGCACGCTCACTCCGCCGCTGCCGATCACGCTGTACGCCCTGACCCGCGCCGATGAACCGCCGCCGCATATGCTGGCTAATCTGCTGGAGATTTTCGGCCACCGCGCCCGAGAGCTGCTGGAACGGCTGTGAAAAGCCGATTTTCAAAACAACGAGGATCAAATGTGTTGTCTGTTAGAGCACGTAATGCATGATCGCCACAAAGTGCAGCAGGCTGCCGCCAATCACAAACAAATGCCAGATCCCATGGGAGTGCCGCAGGCGGTCCTCCAAGGCAAAAAATATGATGCCGACGGTGTACAGCACCCCACCCGCCGCCAGCCAGGTAAACCCTGCCGTGCCCAGCGCGGCGATCAGCGGCTTGACCGCCACCAGCACGATCCAGCCCATCACCGCATAAATCACGATCGACAGGATGCGCGCCTCGGAGCGCGGCTTGATCTCTTGCAGGATGCCGATCACCGCCAGCCCCCACACGATGCCGAACAGCGTCCAGCCCCACGGCCCTCGCAAGGTCACCAGACAAAACGGCGTGTAACTGCCGGCGATCAACAGGTAGATCGAAAAGTAATCAACCTTCTGCATGATTTCTTTACGGCGGCCCTGCACGCTGTGATACACGGTGGACGCGCTGTACAACACCAGCAGCGTAAAACCATAAATTGCCACGCTGACGATCTTCCAGGGGCTGCCATCCAGGCTCGCCACCACCAACATCCACACTGCGCCTACAAACGCCGCGACTGCACCGAGCAAATGGCTCCAGGCGTTGAATCGTTCCCCGTGGTACATCTGTCACTGCCCTCCCGTAAGCGTTAACGACTGGCAGGCAAGCGTCCAGCCTTGCGCATCAGAGTGCAAGCGGCTTATGACGTTCCGGCGACGCCGGGCGGTTTTGCGGGCACAATTGTCGGCATTCGAACAAGAGCCTACGGCCATGCTGATCGACGAAGAATTCACCCTCAAAAAGCTCGAAATCTTCCTGGCGTTCATGCGCACCGGCAACCTGGCCCGCGCCGCCGCCGAGCTGCAAACCAGTAACGTCAGCGTGCACCGCGCCATCCACTCACTGGAAAATGCGCTGCGCTGCCCGCTGTTCAAACACGAAGGGCGCAACCTCACCCCGCTGGAAAGCGCCTACGTACTGGAAGAGCGTGCACAGAAACTGGTGGCCGATGTGGTCGACAGTGTGCGCCTGACCCGCGAGGCCGCTGGTTTCTCCGCCGAACGCTTCAAGCTCGGCTCGCTGTATTCGCTCACGGTGAAAACCGTGCCACAGCTGATCATGGGCCTGAAAATCCGTCGCAGCGAACTCAACATCGACCTGATCCTGGGCTCCAACTTCGACCTGCTCTACAAGCTCAAGAACATGGAGGTGGACGCGATCCTCATCTCCCTGGATGAGCACGCCAACGAGCCCGACTGCGAACAGATCGCGCTGTTTACCGACGACATCTTCCTCGCCACTCCCGCCGAATCACCATTCGACCGCGAGCAGGAAATTGACCTGGCCGACGTCCGCGACGCCACGTTCATCACCCTCACCCAGGGCTTTGCCACCCATCAGGACGGCAACCGGGTGTTCAAGCAGGCGGGGTTCGAGCCAAAGGTGGCGATGCAAGTGAATGACATCTTTACGCTGCTGAGCATGGTCAGTTCAGGGGTGGGTTATGCACTGCTGCCGGGGCGGATTGCGGCGGTGTATGAGAACCGCGTGAAGCTGATACCGCTGCAACCACGGTATCGGTTGCAGCAGCAGATTGGCGTGGTGTTCTTGAAGGCCAAGGAGCGCGACCCTAACTTGCTCGCGCTGTTGGCGGAGTGTCGGATGTATGCCAATCGGGGCGCTAACCCACCAACCCGCGCATGATCAGAAACAACAGCGAAGGCCCCAACAAACAGCCCAACGCGGTATAAAACGCCGCGGTCAGGCAACCGTAAGGCACCAGTTTCGGGTCGGTTGCCGCCAAGCCGCCAGCCACACCGCTGGAGGTGCCCATGAGCCCGCCGAAAATCACCGCGCTGCGCGGATTATTCAGGCCGATAAGCGGGGCAACGAACGGCGTCATCACCATCACCAGAATGGCCTTGATCAACCCGGCGGCAATCGACAGTGCCATCACTTCGGAACTGGCGCCAATCGCCGCACCGGTCACCGGGCCGACAATGTACGTCACGGCGCCGGCGCCGATGGTGGTCAGGCTCACGGCATCGGTGTAGCCAAACGCCATGGCCACCCCGACGCCCGCGATGAACGATGAGCCCACGCCCACGAACAACGCCAATACACCGACGTATCCTGCCCGTTTCAGCTCATCGACACTCACGCCAAACGCCGTGGCAACAATGGCAAAGTCGCGCAGCATCGCCCCGCCCAGCAGGCCGATACCCGACAAAAACGGAATATCCACCACCCCCTTGGAGCCACCGGTAAACGCACCGCCCACGTAAGACAGCACCAGCCCCAACAAAATAGCGATGGCCGAGCCGTGCAGGCGGCCTTTGGTGAAGGTGTCGCAGATCCAGTAAGAGACCCACATGGTCAGCCCGATTACCGCAAAGCCACTGATCAGGCCGTAGCCAGTGATCACTTTCATCATCGATTCGTACATGGCAATCACCCGGCTTCTTTGGTGGGAACAACCGCGCTTGGCTCACGGTTGCCGATGCGCATCAGCACTGGCACCAGGGCAAAGCCCAGCACCACCGCGAGTGCCCCAGCCAGAATCGCCATCGGGCCGCCACTGATTGCACCGTAGACGTTTTGCTGGGCAGCCATGGCCACCACGATCGGGATATAAATGGCCGCCCAGAAGCTCACGCCCTGCTCCGATTTACCGGTAAACAAGCCGCGCTTGGCGAGGTAACTGCCCAGCCCGATCAACAGCAACATGGCGATACCCACCCCGCCGACGTTGGCCGGAATGCCCATCCATTTGCCCAGCAGCTCACCGACGAACAGGCCGGCCAACGTACAGAGCGCCAAAAACGCCACACCGTAAATAATCATTGTTGTTGTCCTCAAAGTGCTCAATCGAAATTGTTGTTTTTGTGCTTCGACAGCCTTGGGTGGTGCTTTATCGGTGGCGGCGTTCCTCCTCTTGCAGCAAGGCTTGCAAGGTATCCAGGCGGGCGCCTTCATAGGCGATCACCGTGCCTTGTTCAAACACACGGCGCGACAGGCCGGTGAGCACGGCGCCCGGGGGCAGTTCGATCTGCAGGCGTACGCCGCGCTCATAGGCGCTTTGCACGGTGCCGCGCCAGTCGACGACGCGGCACATATTGAAGGCCAGGTCATCGCGTAGCTGTTCCGGGTTGTGGATAGGCCGCGCGCGGGTGCTGCTCAGGTAGGTGATGCGTGGCGCCTTGAGCGTAACGAATGCCTCGGCCAGTACCCGGGCCGGTTGCTCCAGCAACGCGCAATGCGACGGCACACTGACGGCCAGGCGTTTGGCGATGCCGTTACCTTTAATGCGGCTGGCGACCTGCTTCATGGCGTCGTCGCTCCCAGCGATCACGGTTTGGTTGTCGGCGTTGATATTGGCCAGGTACACCGGGGTTTCGGGGCTGTGGATATCGGCCAACAGAGGGTCGACTGTGGAAAACTCCGGGCCAATCAGGGCGGTCATTCCGTAGCCCTGTGGATAAGCGTTTTGCATCAGCTCACCGCGCAGGCTGACCAGTTTGATTGCGTCGCTGAAGTCCAGCGCGCCTGCGATCACCGCCGCCGGATAGGCACCGATAGACAGGCCCGCAACATAATCCGGGGTGTGTTGCAGCAGGCGCGCATAGGCCACGCCAGCGATCAACAGGCAAAGCTGAACGGCGCGGGTATTCGCCAGGGCTTGCGCCGAATCCAAGGCGCGAACGTCCTCACCCAAGGCATCGCTGGCTTGCTCCAACACAGCGGCCGGCAACGCCTGGAGCATGCCTGGGCGTTGGGCGCCCTGGCCGGGGAACACGAGAAGGCTGCTCATGCCACGGCCTGCCATGGATCAAGCACGAGGTGCGCACCGCTGACGGTTTTGAGCAGCACACGGCGCGACCCGCTCGCCCATTCGCGCAAGGCGACTGCACCGAAAGGGGTTTGCAGTTGCAGGTCCACGGCACACTCCGCAGTGTCGAGAATCGCCAGCAGATCCTCAGCATCACCTCGCGCCAATGGCTCGGGCGTGCGCAAAATCAAATCCAGGTCGCTCAGGGCATGCAGCGCTTCAATACCCGTGGCCAGTTCGAAGCCTGCGCTGCCAGTGACGCCCCAGGTTTCGTTCGCCAGTACCGTCTGCAGCGACGCAAGTGCTCGCAATGCGGGCAAGTTCCGTGTCGACACCACGCAGCACAAAGCTTCCGGAACTACGCGCCGCTGCAGCGCAGCGATGGGCATCTCGGCGGCAAGCCGCTGCTCACGCACACGCCCGCGCACACCCACTGCAACCAGGCCCGGCTGGGTAATGGCGCGACGCACCACAACCGGGTGACCGGCGCCGATCACCTCCACCGCCCAGGCCGGTGCATCAGCGGGCAGGTGCGCCGGGGTCATGCCCCAGAGCAGGTCGTGCGCGTTCACCATTGTTCCCGCAGCAGTTGCCGAACATGGCTGGACGCAGCGCGATTGGTTGCACCGAGACGCCCGCTCAAATCACTCCCCCCGATAGCCTTGATCGCACTCACCAGGCAATCGCTGACCCGCGCCACGTCGTCCGACGTGGGCTGTTCAATCTGGCTGACCGACAAGGTCTCCCACAACAAACCAAGGCTGGCATAACTGTCGATGTCATACGCCATCGGCGGTACGCTGGCGGCCAGGGCTTCCAGTTCTTCGACACTGCGCAGGGTCACCCGCGCCGCCGAGGCCTTGCCCATGGCGTGCACCATCACACCAGGGTCACGCAGCGCGATCAGGCGGTTGGCCTGATAGCCGTGCGCGAGGAATGCTCCGGACATCGCCTTGCCCACCAGCAGCGCAATCACCGGATGCCCGGCCAGTCGGGCGCGGGCGTAGCTGTCGGCGGCGGCGGCCAGGGCCTGGTGGATGCCGAGGGCTTCTTCGCGACGGCCGTAGGCTTGGCTCGGCACATCGACGATAGCGATCAGCGGGCGCTTGTCGCCCTTCTCGATGGCTTCATCCACCGCTTTAGCGAGACCCCAACCTTCCAGCAACCCGACTTCGCCACTGCGTGCGCGGGGGAAGCGATTGTGTTCGTCGGTGACCACGGCCAGAAATCGCACGGCGTGTTCGCCCACTACGCCGTCGGCCACTTTCAGAGAATCCGGCAAACCCGCAACAGGCGTCGCGCCGACGCTCAATGCATTGAACCACTGCAAGCCTCTCATGAGCGTTCTCCTTGATACAGCTCGCGCACCGTCGCCGGTTCGATTTGCGGCGTGGTATCCAATTCGGCCAGGCGCGCCAGGTAATAGTCGGCCTGACGGCTGCGTTGCCGGGCGGGCAGGCCTTGTTGCAGCAGTGCGCTGACGGTCTGCTGAATCTGCGCCACATCGTCTGCCACATAACGGTCGGCCAGGCCGCTGTTGAAGCGCTGCTCACCGCCGGTAAGGCTCCAGATGAAAGGCCGGTCGCGGGAGTCGTATTCTTCCAGGCCGGCTTCCTGCTCGATCACTTGCGGGCCATTCAGGCCCAGGCGCGCTTCACGGGTGACAACGAGGTAACTGCACAGCCCGGCCGCAATCGACATACCGCCAAAGCAACCGACACTGCCCGCCACCACGCCGATTACCGGCTGGTATTGGCGCAGATCGACAATCGCTGCATGGATATCCGCGATCGCCGCCAGGCCCAGGTTGGCCTCCTGCAAGCGCACGCCACCGGTTTCCAGCAGCAGAACTGCGCGGGTGGGAATGCCCTTGCGATTGTCTTCAGCCGCCAGCTCCAGAGCGCCGGCGATTTTTGCACCGCCGACTTCACCCAGGCTGCCGCCCTGGAAATTGCCCTCAATCGCCGCGATCACCACAGGCAAGCCAGCGATGCTGCCCTTGGCGATCACCACGCCGTCATCGGCTTGCGGCACCACGCCTTGACGGCTGAGCCACGGCGACATAACGCGCTGGAACGGATCGATCAATTCACGATAGGAACCTGCATCCAGCAGCGCCTTCGCCCGCTGCCGCGCACCCAATTCAACAAAGCTGTGTTTAGCGAGCAAGTCAGTCATGACCCACCTCCTCAAAGCCTTGTTCCAGACGCAAACGCACCACGCCAGGGGTCGCGCCGAAATCGTGGATATCAATCTTCAACGCCGGTGGCGTCTGCTCCTGGAAGATGCGTTCGAACAGATGCTGCCAGCGGTGCTCGGCGCCATTCACCGAGGTCTGCACCTGGATGGTCAGCGTGCCCGGCGTGCCTGGTTCCAGCAGCACTTCCAGGTCGCCCGAGCCGACACAACCCACCAGCGCGCGGCCTTTTGGCGGCTGCCCGGCGGGGAATTCAAAGGATAAGGTTTCCATCACAACGCTCCGTCGAGGCGATCGATAAACAGGCAGGCGGCCAACAGGTCAGCAGCACCACCGGGGGAGGCATTCAGGGCCAGCAACTGGTTGTCCAGTTCGTGCAAGCTGCGACGCCCAGCGAGGCTTGCGCTGCCACCGGCGTCCAACACCGCTTGAGCGCCTTTTTGCATGGCGTTCAGCCCCTCGATACCCGCGCGGTAGAGCACACAGGTGTCGGCCAGGTCAGTCATGATCGCGAGCAAGGCATCCAGGCGAGCGTTCTGTTCGCCGGTATTTTGCTGGCGGCTTTTGCGCAGTTGCGGCAGGCCACGTTGCATCACGGAGGGGAATCCAAGTTGCGCTTCCTCGCGGGCGCCGCGTGCGCCGTAGCGTTGGGCTACCTGGGCGCCGTGGCTCATGGGCTGGGGCGCGAAGTGGTCGTTGAGCAAGGCTAATCTGGCTGCGGTCAGCGTTATGGAGCGTGGTTGCAGGGCTGCCGCTGCGGTCAGCAAGCCAAGGGCCCAGATCGCACCACGATGGGTATTCACGCCGTCGGTGGTAGCGAGCATCGCCAACTCCCCTTCACGGCCAATGCGCCCGAGCGCTTCGCGCAGGGGCAAACCGACCTCACCGAATTCGATAGCCGCTTGCGCCATTTCCTTGAACATCGGCCACAGCGACAGCGCCGAGGCGTGCATCAGGCCCAAGTGCAAATCGCTGTGGGCACCGTTGCCACGCCGGTCGACCAACGCAGGTTTTGGCGACAAGTCAGCCTCATCGATCAGCGCATCGACGGCCATATCCGCCAGGCGTTCAGCCAGGCTCAGTTCATGCAGTTTGAGGGCGCGCATTTACCAGCTCCTGAACTTGGCGGGCGGGTTGTACAGGCCACCGGACCACTCCACCAAGTCAGCCACGCTTTTGGCGGCCAGCAACTCGCGGGTGGCGTCGGTGCGACGGATGCCTAAGTCTTCGGGCAAGGCGATCAAGCCTTCGCGGCGCATGCGTGCGGTGTCCTTGGGGTTGTGGCGCATGCCAATGGCGGTCACCCCGGCGACGGCGGCGATCATCGCCTGGCGCTCCTCAAGGGATCGTGCCTTGTACAGGTAGGCGATGCCTTCTTCGGTGAGCAGGTGAGTCACGTCGTCGCCGTAGATCATGATCGGTGCCAGCGGCATGCGGCTTTTGCGCGCCACTTCCACCGCGTCGAGGGTGTCGACGAAGGTCGGTTTACCGCCTTCCTGAAAGGTCTCGACCATTTGCACGACAAGCTTTTTGCCACGTTCGAGCAAAGCTTCGGGGGCGTCGCCGTGGCGCATATCGAGCCAGGCTGGCGTGCCATGGCGACGGCCGCGCGGGTCGTGGCCCATGTTCGGCGCACCACCAAAACCGGCGAGACGGCCACGGGTCACGGTAGAGGAATGGCCGTCACCGTCGACTTGCAGGGTGGCGCCGATAAACAGGTCCACCGCGTACTGGCCCGCCAACTGGCAGAACATCCGGTTGGAGCGCATCGAGCCGTCGCGGCCAGTGAAGAAAATGTCTGGCCGTGCGGCGATGTAGTTCTCCATGCCCAGTTCGGTGCCGAAGCAATGCACGCTTTCTACCCAGCCGCTTTCGATGGCGGGGATCAGGGTTGGGTGCGGGTTGAGGGTCCAGTTGCGGCAGATCTTGCCCTTCAGGCCGAGTGATTCGCCGTAGGTGGGCAAGATCAATTCGATGGCGGCGGTGTTGAAGCCGATGCCATGGTTGAGCGACTGCACATTGTGTTTTTCGTAGATGCCGCGGATCGCCATCATCGCCATCAGTACGTGGACCGGCTTGATATGGCGCGGGTCGCGGGTGAACAAAGGCTCGATGTAGAAGGGTTTGTCGGCCACCACCACAAAATCCACCCAGCTCGCCGGGATATCGACACGGGGCAAGTCGGTGACGTCGTCGACCAACTGGTTGACCTGCACGATGACAATGCCATCGCTAAAGGCAGCGGGTTCAATCAACGCCGGGGTGTCTTCGGTGCTGGCGCCCGTGTAGATATTGCCGGCGCGGTCGGCCATGAAACCGGCGGAGAGCACCACGTTGGGGATCAGGTCCACCACCAGCCGTGCGTAGAGTTCGATGTAAGTGTGGATCGCGCCGATTTCCAGCAAGCCGTCTTCCAGCAACTGGCTGATGCGCAGGGATTGGGTGCCGGCGAAGGAGAAATCGAGCTTGCGCGCGATACCCTTTTCAAACAGGTCCAGGTGCTCGGAACGGCCGACACTGGGCATGATCATGTGCAAATCGTGGAGTTTGGCGGGATCGGCCTTGGCCAGGGAGCGCGAGAGGAAGTCGGCTTGCTTTTGGTTGTTGCCTTCCAGCACGACGCGGTCGCCGGGGAGGATCAGCGCTTCGAGCGCCTCCACGATCTTGTCGCTGGGCAGCACGGCCCCGTCTGCGTACTTTTTGACCAGCCCGAGCCGCCGCTGCTTCTCGTCGCGCCGCCGCGTCCAGCGCGAGTCGGGGGTTTTTGTTGTTGTCATGGTCGCTCCACGGATTTGCTGTCGTGGGCTTACCTTAGGAGCGATTGAGGGGGCCATCAATCAAGCTGGACGCTGGACTGTTACGCTTGGGTTAATGATGACTCAATCAACACGTGCGTTCAGACCCTGCGCCATTCGCTGCGATGGAACCATAGGGTCCTGAAAAACGCCAACGCCGCAAAAACGTGCAACCCCGACACGGCCGCCCAACTCCAATCCCACAGCCCTGACAGCGCCTGCGCGTAAACCGGTAACAGCAGCACGAGCAACGCCACCAGCGCGCAAGCACCCACTTGCTCCCAGTTTCTCAAGCGACTGGGGCGGGACGCTATCGCGTAACCCAACAATGCGCCCAGACACACAATCAGCAGGCTCAGCAGGTCATGCTCGCCGACCGGAGGCCACCCCAGCAGGTTGAGCGGCAGGCAGACCGCGAACAGGGTGAACGAGCAGATCGCGACATACACAAAAGCGTACTCAAGCGCATCTAGCAGACGATCACGGATAAACCCACGAGCCTGTTTATCCTCTTCCGGTGTGGGTCCTTGGGAAATCGCCACCGCCAGCAGACCCGACCCGAGACCGCCCAGGGTCATGACCACGAAATTACTCACAACGCCTTTGATTGCCTTATCGGCACCGATCAGCTTGAGGCTTTCGAGGTACACCAGAATAAACACCGCGCCTGCGGTGGCAATCATAAAGCCCCACAGCTTCCCCCGGTTGGACTGCACGTTCATGGTTACCACCGCAGTGAACACCAGCACGCCAAACCACATCAGCAGCGTGCCGGTAAAACGGTTGAGGTTGTAGAGCCAGGCAAATCCATCCAAAAGCCACATTGCGTCGATACTTCTGTCGAAAAACTTCATTGGCTATCGGCAGTGGGGCGAGGATCTTTACGATGGGGCGAGCAAGTGATCCGCGACTCGCCGCAATTCCCCAGGACGCCCCCTCCAACGTTCTGACCGAGTCATTCTCACTGATAGCTGACCAACAGGTCCTCCACGTCTCCCCGCAGTGTGATCGTGCTGTCAATCAACTGGTAACGTTTGTCCGAGCGATACCCTTGCAAGCGCAAGGCCGTAAGGGCGATAGCATGAGCAGCGTTCTAAGCCCGGTCAAAACGACTGGCGAATGATCACTGTGGATTGCCGGCACCCTTCAACCGATCCCTGGCTGAACGCATCAGCCCATCACACTCTTTGCGATCCGGCGGCTCAGCCTTCAAGCCGCCGCTACGTTGCAGATTCTCCAGGTTTGCCTTGCTGTCCATCCGTGGGTTCCAATGGGTTGCCCCCAATCAGATTGATCTTGTCCTGCTGCACGACCCGCTGCACAAAACTGTTCCCTGCATTCCATTTGCTCGGTGGCGCTTGTTAACGATCAGTCCCTATTTGAGACCGCTTCAAGATTCCGGCGATGGACTGACGTGCTCCAACGCTCTATCAACCAACAACTGCCCCAACGCTGCCATTTGCTGGATTCCGAGCATGATTGCGCGCTGGGAGGTGTCCAGGTCGAAGGCCAAGTTGCAGGTGAGTGCGCTCAGGGAGGACAGGGTCTCGCTGGCGTTAACCAGCAGGGTTTCGGTGTCTTGGTGGGGGGTTACGGTGAAAAGGGGCGGATTGGGGGTAGGTTTGACCATGATTTACAGCTCCGATATGTGATGGATACTGCCCTTTTTCACTTGCACGCGAATAAGGTGGCAGCTGTACGCAGGTGTGCAAGACCGGGCATATCGGACCCCGGCAGACCCCAAGGGATCTCCCACGCACAGCCGCCATAACAAATACAGCAGGCATAAAAAACGCCCGTTGAATGGCTATGGGCGCAGGTGCGCCGACATGTAACCGGACTTGCACGTCCGTGTCACCGTTTTTTGCGATGACGGGACGAAGACTCGGCGCGCTGGCTGCACGCGACAAGTTCATGCACTGCCCAAAATCTTGCGGGAAAAATCCGAAGCCGGCCGGCCTACAACTTCATGTCGATGCTCATAGCCCCCAAACCTTCAAGCGGATAGCTGCGGTACTCATAAACCTCCCCACGGACAATGAGGTGGATGACGCCATCCACCCGAGTCACTTGGACATCAGGCTCTTTGGTTTAAAAAAAGGGATGTGCCGAAACCAGCGCTGTCAGTATTTCCCGATCACTACCTAAGTCCTTATAAACGTAGTACCTGTAGGAAAACCCCACTGTCGCGCCGCCCTGACCGTCACGTGCTCCATAAATTGAGCTGCCGTTGCCTAAGGCGTGTTTCAAAACCACTTCGTCCACATCCGGGGTACCGGATGACATGATCCAATTGCCCCCGATATAAATCAGGCAGGCCACCAGCAGGCAGTTGCGCAGGACCGGCAAGAGGCTCTTAGTAGCCCTGAGAAATTGCATACTCGATACCTCTTCTTATCCAATATTGATCTCGAGGATCATCGCCAAAAGGGTCACCGCCCCACCATGAGCCAAATTCCGGCTTGGTGGTTTTTGCGAATGTTTGAGCGACATCTGCTGCCCGTAACAGAACATGCTCGGGAATGCCCAGCACCGTGCCTGTAGCACCATAATTGAAGACTAGAGATGAGTGCCCTTGCACTTGGCTGTCGCCATATTTTCGAGAAGTGAAACACCCGGCGGCATTAACGGTACGGCCATTTGCGAATCCTTGCTGGCAGTGAGGAGTGCAGAAACTAGCCACTCCACTGCGGCCTGCAAACCCGCCTATTCCAAACTCAGAACTCGCCTACAGTAACTCCATCCTATTCCGACATATCGCCCAGCAATGGTTGTCGATGCAAAGTGCCTATGACTTAAGGCAGGCCGAGCATCGGGAGCAGCCGGTGATTGAGCGGTTTGCGCGGATTGTGATCAGCGTGGGAGCTGGCTTGCCTGCGATGGCGGTGGGTCAGTTGGCTTATGCGTGAGTGACACCCCGCTATCGCAGGCAAGCCACACACAGTTGGTCTCGTTGAATTGGAGAATAGTGCTCAGGCCAATCCGGATTCGACCAGCAAGGCTTCCAACCCCATGAGGTCCGGCACCTTCGCCACATGCTCCCCCACTTGCACCGCCGCCAGCTCCAGCGGGCACAGCGGCACATCCACGTAGCTCAATTCGCTGTCGAGCTTGTACGACCTTGGAATGCCCTGGATCACCAGCGCAATAAACTTCAACGTCGGCCGCCCACCCAACGCATTCAGCACCACGATCCGCGAGCGTGCGCCGGTCATACTCGCTTCGCCGCACACCGCTTCAAAGCTGATCAACGGGATTTGCCGATCGCGCCACGTCACTTGCCGCAGATACCACGGCGGCGCATCGCTGGCCGGTTCGCCGCGTTGGAAGTCGATCAACTCGGCGATGGCGACGTTGGGTAGCACCAGGTGACGATCGGCCAGGGGCAGCAACAGGCCGGTGAGTTGGCGGGTGCGGTGGTCAAGCATGGGACTTGCTCCAATAGGCGATGCTTTCCAGCAGCACCGACTCTTGATACGGCTTGCCGAGGTAGTCATTCACGCCGATGGCCATGGCGCGGTCGCGGTGTTTCTGGCCGGTGCGCGAGGTGATCATGATGATCGGCAGGCGCATCAGCCGCGGGTCGGCGCGCACCTGGGTGGCCACTTCGAAGCCGTCCATGCGCGGCATTTCGATGTCGAGCAGCATCAGGTCCGGGGTGTGTTCTTCAAGCACAGCGAGCGCGTCGATGCCGTCTTTGGCGGTGAGCACGTTCATGCCGTTGCGCTCCAGCAGGCGACTGGTGACTTTGCGCACGGTGACCGAATCGTCCACCACCAACACCAGCAGCGGGCGCTTTTTCAGGGGATCGTTGAGAATCAGCGGCACATCAGCCGCTTGAGCCGGCAACGCGGGCTGGCGGGCGCGGATAGGTGCCAGCAAGTCGATGATCAGTACCACACGCCCATCGCCCAGAATCGTCGCGCCGGACAAGCCCTGCACACCCGCAAACTGCGGGCCCAGGCCCTTGACCACGATTTCCCGCGTACCGGCCATGGCGTCCACATGGATGGCAACGCGCCGCTCATTGCACTGCACCAACAGCACCGGCACGGGCTGGTACTGGCCCAGCAGTTTCGGGCGGCTGACGGTCTGCAACAAGTCACCGAGATAGAACAGCTCGTGGCGCTGGCCGGCGTACTCATAACACGGCGGATCCTGCTGATAGTGCCCGGCCAACTCATGCGGCAGCACGCGCACCAGGCCTTCGATGGTGTTGAGCGGAATCGCGTATTGATCGTCCGCACACTGCACCATCAGCGCACGGTTGACCGACACGGTAAATGGCAAGCGAATGCGGAAATGCACACCCTCGCCCGGCGTCGAGTCAATGAACATTGAGCCACCTAACTGACGCACCTCCTCATGCACCACGTCCATGCCCACGCCGCGTCCGGAAATCTGGGTGATCTTCTCCGCCGTGGAGAACCCAGGTTGCAGGATGAACTGCAACACGTCGCGGTCGCTGATCTCTTGATTGGGGTCTAGCAAGCCACGCTTGATCGCCTTGCGCCGCACCGCTTCCAGCGGCACACCGGCACCGTCGTCACGCATGTCGAAGACAATGTCGCCGCCTTCATGGGTCAGGTCCAGGGTGATGCGCCCCTTTTCCGGCTTACCGGCCAGCAGCCGTACATCGCGGGATTCCAGGCCATGGTCGACGGCGTTGCGCAGCATGTGTTCCAGCGGCGCCGCCATGCGCTCCAGCACGTTGCGGTCCATCTCGCCCTCGGCATTGCCGACGTTGAACTCCACGTCTTTGCCCAACTCGCCCGCTACCTGGCGCACGATGCGCTTGAGGCGCGGCAGCATGCGTTCGAACGGCACCATGCGCGTGCGCATCAGGCCTTCTTGCAACTCGGTGTTAATGCGTGCCTGTTGCTGCAACAGGTCGTGCGCATCCTCGTTGCGGCGCTCAAGGGTGTCCTTAAGGTCCAGCAGGTCGGAGGCGGATTCGGACAGCGCACGGGACAGCTGCTGCAACTGCGAGTGGCGGTCCATTTCCAGCGGGTCGAATTCTTCGTAGCCCAGGCGTTCGGCCTCGGCCTGTTGGCGGCTGAGGATGCGGCCCTGGGTTTCGGTGTCGAGACGGCGCAGTTGGTCGCGCATGCGTTCGATGGTGGTTTCCACTTCCGTCAGGGCGATGCGTGCGTCGTTGACTTGCTGCTCGATTCGGCCACGGAAGATCGAGGTTTCACCGGCCAGATTGACCAGGTCGTCGAGCAGCTCGGCGGAGATTTTCACCATGTCGGCAGCCGGGTCGACGACTGCTTCCGTCTTGCCGACTGGCAACGCCACTGGCGTTACCGGCTCTACGCTTGGGTGCAACAGGCTTTTGATGCGCTCAATGAGTTTGTCCACCGAGCCTACAGGCAGGCCATCCGCCACAGCGTCGATCATCTGCGCCAGGCGGTCATGGCAACCTTGCAGCAACGCGAACAGCTCCGCAGAGGGCGCGATCAAGCCGGCGGACAGGCCTTCGTAGAGAAATTCCAGCTCGTGGGCCAAATCGCCAATGGGCGCAATTTCGACCATGCGCGCACCGCCCTTGAGGGTGTGCAAGTCGCGCAGCAGGGTTTCCACTTCCTGTCGATTGCCGGGCTCGGCCTGCCAGCGCAGCAATGCGCTGCCTGAGCTGTCGAGAATGTCGGCGGCTTCTTCGAGGAAAATATCCAGTAATTCAGGATCAGCGCCCGACGCTTGGGGCGCCTCGGCCGGAGCCGAAGGCGTGCTGTTCTGGCGGAATTCACGTAACGCGGCGATCAGCTCATTGGCATCGCTCAGGGGTTGGTGCTGTTGCAGTTCTTCAAGCTGCAAGGCCAGCCGCTCATGACTGGCCATCAGCAACAGGGACAGCTCGGTGGAGTAACTGTAGCGGCGGTCCACCAGCCCTTCGTACAGGCATTCCAACTCAGTGGCCAAGTCGCCCACGGGCCCGATTTCGGCCATGCGCGCACCGCCCTTGAGGGTGTGCAAATCACGCTGCAACGACGACAACGGTGCGGCGCTGTCGGGCGCCAGCAACCAGCGTTTGAGCGACTGCCCGGCGCTGTCGAGGATGTCCACGGCTTCTTCGAGGAATATTTCGACAATCTCGTCGTCTATCGCCGTTTCATGCTCCAACTGCTGTGTGGCGGCGCCCAGCTCGGAAATGCTCAGCGTGCGGCTGCCGTCGCTTTTGATCAGGCCGGTGGCGGACGGATCGAGGGCGTCGTCCAGCAGACCGCGCAGGGCGAGGACCCGTGCCGGCGCCGGGCTGACTTCCTGGCCGGCGGCCAATTGGTCGAGCATGCTGATCAGCGCTTCGTGGGCTTGCTCAGCCTCGTGGAAAAACCGCTCACTGACGGCCAGACTGCTCTCTTCCACGGCGCCATACAGGTCGAGCAGGGCTTCGCAGAGTTCGTCGATGGCGTGCAGGTCGGCAACGTGAGCGCCCTCTCCCAACGTGGTCAATTCGTCCAGCAGCGCGGTGAGCTCCTGGCGCTCGCCGGGGTGTTGTTGCCAGCGGCGCAGCAGGCTTTCGGCGTCGAGCAGGATGTCCATGCCCTGGGCCAGAAAGTTGGCGATCAATTGCGTGTCACGCTTGATGTGCAGGCCGGTACTCGGCGCGTCGAGCAGTGCTTCGAGCTGGTGATCCAGCAGGCGTTGGGTGCGGCTGATCAGGGCCTCTGCGCCTTTGATAGGCGCCAGGGGATCACTGTTCAAATCACGCAGCCCGCGTTGGAACAGGTCTTCGGCCTCCAGCAATAACTCCACTTCGTCCAGGTCCAGCGGCAGGCGGTGAGCTTTATATTCGCGGGTCAGGTGGTCGAGGGGGCGCGCCAGTTCGGCGATGGGCAACACGCCGGCCATGTAGGCGCTGCCCTTAAGGGTGTGCAAGGCGCGTTGCAGCTCATCGCTGACTTGCAGCGGCACATGCTCGGCAGCCTGTTGCAGGAAGTGGTTGAGGCTGTCCAGATGACTTTGGGCTTCGTTGCGGAAGATCTCCAGCAACATCGGGTCGTGGGACTCTGCGACCGGCGCTTGCGTACCGCTGGCCAAGGCGTGGGCACGTGCAGCCAGGGCGTCGACTTCATCGCGCTGGCGTTGGTCGTCGGTGGCGAAGTCGGCGATCAGCTCCGGCAGCAGGGCCACCGCTTCATCCAGCACCTGTTGCACCTTGGGGCCCAGGACAACACTGCGTTCCAGCACGCGGTTGAGCAAGTTTTCCACGGCCCAGGCCAGCTCGGCCAAGACCAGGGCGCGCACCATGCGGCCACTGCCTTTGAGGGTATGGAAAGCACGGCGCATTTCGCCCTGGGCGGTTTTGTTGGTGCTGTTGGGCAGAGAGCGGTGCAGCGCCTCGAGGACTTCGTCGGTTTCTTCGAGGAAGACTTCGCGCAGCTCATCGTCGATGGGTTCTTCATCGGCCGGTGGCGGCAACAGGCTGCCGGGGCGTTGCAGGGCCGGCGGGTTCAGGCGCGACGTTGGACTGGCCAGTGCATCGAACTGGGACTGACTCGGCGTGATCTCACCCGAAAGTGCCCCATCCGGTGCAGCCAAGGCTTGGCGCCAGGGCTTCTCGGCGGGCAGGTAACCCAGTGCGGCCAGGCCTTGGGTGGCCAGTTCCAGCACCCGTTCGCCGCCGGCGTCCGGGTCTTGGAGCATACGTTCGAGGTAGTACTCCAGGCTGCTGATCACGTCAGCAAAATGCGCAAGCTGCATCTCGGACGGCGGCGCATCGGTGTCCATCAATTGCTCGTCGACGTAATCGGTGCATCCGCGCATCAGGCTCGCCGCGCGGGGCAGCGGGATCATCGCAAGGGCGCCGCGCACCTGACTCAGCAGTTCCGGCAGGGACTCAAGGCGCTGGCGGTCCCAATCGGCTTCGATGCAGTCGATCACCAGTTCCTTGGCTTGCTTGAGGCACTGGCAGGATTCGCGGATCACCAGTTGGTGGATCTGGGTCAGGTCGGTGGTGGGCAGGCGGCTTTCTTCGCGGCTTTCCGGCTCGACGGTACCGACCATGCCGGCCAGCGTGGCTTCGACGTAGAGCAACGCGCCGGCAACGTCCATCAATACGGCATCGTTGGGGTCGCGTTGACCTTGAGCCAGGCTCAGCACCACCGCAAGCTGGTCGATGATGACTTTGCGCGGTTGGCCAAAGCCCAGCACGGCCAAGGTGTCGGCGATCTGCCGCAGCGGCGCGAGCAGCGCATCCAAGTCATTGGTGTGCTGGCGGTCGCTGCGTACGAACAAGTCGAGGCGCTCTTTTACCCGTACCAACTCCTCACACAACGCGCCGAGTACCGAGCCCATCGCATTGCGATCCGGACCGGCCAGGCGGGCGCGCTCGGCGTCGACCACCGCGCTGTCAGGCAAGGCCTCATCCAAACCGTAGCGTTCCTTGAGGCTTTGCATGCGCGGCGTCGGTCGGGTGACCTTGGCGACATAGAACAGCAAGCTCTTGAGTAATTCATCCGGCGCCGGCTGGTTGATCCCACCGATACCCTGGGCCAGCAGGCGTTTGAGCTGTTTGTCGCTGGCCTTGAGCAAGCTGCGCAGGGCCGGGCTGTTGGCGATCACACCGGTGAGCATCCCTTCGACCAATGCCGAGGTGACTTGCCACAGCGGCAACAGCGGCGCGCCCTGGCACAACGCTTCAAGACGCGCGAACACTCGCGCCATGTCTTCCAGGTTGCTTGGGCCGTGGTCTTCGCGCAACAAACCCGCCAAGGCGTGTTGCAGCAGTAAGTGCCACTGGCGCAGCTGCTCTTTCAGGTCAGGCGTCGCGCGTTGCGCCAGCGCTTCGTCGGGCAGCGGCGCAATCGACAGCAGTTGCGGACTGAACAGGCTGGTCTCCGACAGCAGGCTTTCGCCGCGTGCGCTGCGCAGGTCGTTGAGCAGCGGCAACACCACCAGCGGCAGATCGCGTCGGGCGCTGTGTACACGCTCCAGATACAGCGGCAATTGGTTGAGGGCCTGTTGCAGCAGGCGGATGCTTTCATCGCGCTGGCTGACGCGACCGGCTTGCAGGGCCAGGGCAAGTGCTTCGATTTCCTCGGCCAGCAGCGCGGCGCCGTAGAACTCGACCATTAGCAACGCGCCATGCACCTGGTGGATGCCAGCCAGGCACTCGCTTATTGCGTCGCCGTCAGTGGTTTCGACATACGCGTCCAGCGCCGAACGGGCCTGTTTCAGGGTTTCGGCAATGTCGCCCTTGACCCATTCGAGGGCCACGTAGTCGTGCCGATCAACCATAACTGCTCCGCTTAGAATTCGTGGGTTGCTTGTCTTGCAGATATCTCAAAACCAATGGATACCTAATCTGGGAGCGGGCAAGCCCGCTCCCAGATTTTGACGGCATTTCAATCGTCGACCTGCTTGGGGGCCGGGAGGGTGAAACCCGACACCGACCGGCGCAACTGGCTGGCCATTTTTGCCAGGTTACCGATACTTTCGGCCGTGGCCGTGGAGCCCGACGAGGTCTGCGTAGTGATCTGCTGAATCACATTCATCGTCAGGGAAATCTGCCCCGCCGACGAGGTCTGTTGCTGCGCCGCGTTGGATATGCTCTGGATCAGCGCTGCCAGGGTCTTCGACACGCCTTCGATTTCTTCCAGCGCCACCCCGGCGTCTTGCGCCAGCCGCGCGCCGCGCACCACTTCGGTGGTGGTCTGCTCCATGGAGATCACCGCTTCGTTGGTGTCGGCCTGGATCGCGCGCACCAGGGTTTCGATCTGCCGGGTCGCGGCCGACGAACGTTCGGCCAGGCGCTGAACTTCATCCGCCACCACGGCAAAGCCGCGCCCTGCATCCCCAGCCATGCTCGCCTGGATTGCGGCATTGAGGGCGAGGATGTTGGTTTGGTCGGCAATGTCGTCGATCAGGCTGACGATGTCGCCAATCTCCTGGGACGACTCGCCCAAGCGTTTGATGCGCTTGGCGGTGTCCTGGATCTGCTCGCGAATGTTGTCCATGCCGTGGATGGTGTTGTGCACCACCTCGTTGCCTTTGTTGGCAATTTCCACCGAACGCTCTGCCACTGCCGAAGATTCGGCGGCGTTGGCCGAGACCTGATCGATGGACTGGGCCATCTGGTTGATCGCGGTGGAGGCTTCGGCGATCTGCTGGGCCTGATGCTCCGACGCCTGGGCCAGGTGCATGGCGGTGGCCTGGGTATCCTGCACCGCTCCGGCGACTTGCCCGGCGGTGAGGTTGATGGTGGCGACGAGGTCGCGCAGCTGATCCACGGAATAGTTGATGGAGTCGGCGATGGTACCGGTGAAGTCTTCGGTCACCGACGCGGTCACGGTGAGATCGCCGTCGGCCAAGTCTTCGATTTCATCCAGCAGACGCATGATCGCGTTCTGGTTGCGCTCGTTCTTCTCGGCAGTTTCATGCAGTTGGCGGTTGGTCTCACGCACCATCACCAGGCCGATCAGGATAATCGAGGTCAGCGCCAGCAAGCCGAGCACGTAGCCACCGATGGTGTCCAAGCTGCGCCCATCGGCAAGATTTTCAAACCCGGTGGCCAGGTGTGAGGCTTCATCGAGCAGGGTTTGCGACAAGTTGAAGATGTTGCTCGCCGATGCGCGCACTTGGAACAGTTGCGGTGAGGTCTCAAGAATTTCATCCACGGAGCCGGAGACAAACTCAAACAGCTCGGCAATTTCCGCCAGCCGCGCGCGGGCGTCGCGGTCTTCGACCTGGGTGATGCGCAGGCCGGGGTTGCCCTGGAGCATGCCGTTGAGCACCAGCCCAAATCGGTTGGCATCGCGGCCAAAGGCGTCGGCGGCCTGCGCGGCGGTTTCGTCGCCGGCGAGCACGGTGTTCACCGCACCCAGGATACGTTCAGCCAGCAGTGACTGGCGCTGGGCCAACGCCACTTGGCTGGCCGGGGCGCCACGTTGCAGCAGGATGTCGACGACCTTTTCCGACTCGATCTGCAATTGCGGCACAGTCTCGGCCAGCGTCGCGGCAACTTGATGCAACGACAGCACGGTCTGCTCGCTGGCAAGAATCGCATCGGTATTTTTCAGCAGCGCCTCCCAGTCGGTCTGTACGGCGCGCATTTCGGCGCGTACCGCACTGGGCGCGGCGGGCAGCCCGGTTTGTGGGTCGCCTTTTTTCAGGTAGCCCCAGCGCTGGGCGAAATCGTTGCGCGCCTCGCCCAACAGCTTGAACGCAGCCGCCTTGCCGGCGGCAGCTTCGGTGGCGTTTTTGGCGATGCGCTGGGACAGCACGCGCAATTCACCGGCGTGGCCGATGTACTGTTTGTCATAGGTCGACTGGGTGTTGAGGTACGCAAAGTTGGCGAACAGCAACATGATGAACACGATCAGTGCGATAAACAGCACGATGATCTGCGAGCGGCTGCGCGAGCCGGCCTGGGGTTTGGACGTGGGGGCGGTGGTCATGCGGCAACATCCATGAAACCTGGGGCCAGGGCCAGGGCGAAGGGGCTGAAGACCTGCCACCGCTGGTCGCCGTCGAACCAGCCTTGGATATACGGTGCGTCGGGTGCGGCGTTCGCCAGCCACGCGTCTTGTGCAAAATGCTGCATCCCCACCACCTCGTCCACCAGCAGCCCGACAAACAGGTCGTTACATTCCACCACCAACACCCGCCGCTGTTTACGCGCCTTGGACAGTTCAAGGCTGAGAAAACCACCCAGGTCCATCACCGGCAACAAGCGCCCACGCAGATTAGCCACGCCCTTGACCCAGGCCTTGACCCCGGGCATTAAAGTGCAACGCGGCTCATGCAGGACTTCGGCGACTTCCCCCATGGGCGCCACATACCAGTGCTGCCCCAGGCGAAAACCAATGCCGCTCCAACGTTGCAGGCGGGTTTCCTGGGACGGCAGGTCGGCGGCCAACAGGCGGCAGCGGCGGTCGATGTCCAGCAACAGCTCAAAGGCGGTTTGCGACTCGGTCATGATCGCGTACCGTCAGCCGGCCAGCACCTTGTTCAGGGTGGCGATCAGCGTTTCTTCATCGACCGGCTTGGTCAGGTAGTCCTTGGCGCCCTGGCGTGCCCCCCAGATCTTGTCGGTTTCCTGGTCCTTGGTGGTGATGATGATGATCGGGATGCCGTTGGTTTCCGGCTCCTTGGACAGCTGGCGCGTGGCCTGGAAGCCATTGAGGCCCGGCATCACGATGTCCATCAGCACGGCGTCGGGTTTTTCCTGGCGGGCCAGGGCCACGCCGTCCGCACCGTTCTCAGCCTTGAGGACCTGGTGGCCGTGCTTTTCCAGCATGCCGGTGAGTTTGTACATTTCGGTCGGCGAATCGTCGACGATCAGAACACGTGCCATGGTTTTCCCCACTACATAGGTGGACACCGGCCCTTGTGAGGCGGCGTCAGTGTGCTTGTTCTACTGCGGCGAAGGCAGGCACGTAGGCCTTGATCACGCCCAGCAGTTCTTCCTTGCTGAAAGGCTTGGTCAAAAACTGATCGACACCCACGGTACGGCCCTTGGCCTTGTCGAACAGGCCGTCCTTGGAGGACAACATGATCACCGGGATCGACTTGAACGCCGGGTTGTTCTTCACCAGCGCGCAAGTCTGATAGCCATCCAGGCGCGGCATCATGATGTCGACAAAAATAATGTGCGGGTGATGATCAACAATCCGGGCCAGGGCATCAAAACCGTCGATGGCCGTGATGACATCGCACCCCACGTTCTTCAACAGGGTCTCGGCGGTGCGGCGGATCGTCTTCGAATCGTCGATCACCATCACTCTCAAGGCGTTGGATTGCTGTTCCATATCTGCTCTGCCATCGCCACAGCGAATCGGTTTTCGGTGTGTACTGTCTGATGTTGCACAGGATGAACGCCGCAAGCCTTGGAATTCAAGGGCTGCTGCGCTGTGGCAGTCTTTTTAGCACAGTCTCCGGGCGCAATCTATCGAGCAACCGGCCGGGTGGTTTTTCCTTGACCCACAACAGCCGCAGCGCCACTCTGACGCCACTTTTGTGTGCCCTTATTTGTTAGAGGAAATCCCCCATGAGCGTTCGCGTCGGCATTGTCATGGACCCTATCGCCAGCATTTCCTATAAAAAGGACAGCTCGCTGGCCATGCTCCTGGCCGCCCAGGCCCGCGGCTGGACGTTGTTCTATATGGAGCAGCGCGATCTTTACCAAGGCGACGGCGAAGCCCGCGCGCGCATGCGCCCGCTGCAGGTGTTTGCCAACCCGCAGAAGTGGTTCGAGTTGCAAGATGAAATCGACAGCCCGTTGAGCGATCTGGACGTGATCCTGATGCGCAAGGACCCGCCGTTCGACATGGAATTCGTGTACTCCACCTACCTGCTGGAGCAGGCCGAACGCGCTGGCGTGCTGATCGTCAACAAGCCGCAGAGCCTGCGCGACTGCAATGAAAAGCTGTTCGCCACGCTGTTCCCGCAGTGCACGCCGCCGACCGTGGTCAGCCGCCGCGCCGATGTGCTGCGTGAATTTGCCGCTAAACATGGCGATGTGATTCTCAAGCCGTTGGACGGCATGGGCGGCACCTCGATCTTCCGTCACCGCGCGGGCGACCCGAACCTGTCGGTGATCCTGGAAACCCTGACCGCCCTGGGCACCCAGCAGATCATGGGCCAGGCCTATATTCCGGCGATCAAGGACGGCGACAAGCGCATCCTGATGATCGACGGCGAGCCGGTGGATTACTGCCTGGCGCGCATCCCGGCAGCCGGCGAGACCCGTGGCAACCTGGCGGCCGGTGGGCGTGGTGAAGCACGGCCTTTGTCGGACAAGGACCGTTGGATCGCCTCCCAAGTTGGTCCAACACTGCGTGAAAAGGGCTTGCTGTTTGTCGGCCTGGACGTGATCGGTGAGAACCTGACTGAAATCAACGTCACCAGCCCGACCTGTATCCGCGAGATCGACAATGCATTTGGCACGAACATCGGCGAAATGCTGATGGCCGCCATTGAGCGCAAGCTACAAGCCAAGTGACATAGAACAGCCGGACACATACCAACATTGCGTTATCATGTGCCACCTGTGAAACGCGCGATGTTGGTTTTTTGTCATGACACTCCCGTCCGAACTGCCCCCCGAACTCTCGCCTAGCGGCGTGCGCCCGGCTGATCGGCTCGGATTTACCCTGTTCCTGGCGGCACTGATTCACCTGGCCCTGATCCTCGGCGTGGGGTTCACGATGGTCGAACCCAAGCAGATCAGCAAAACCCTGGAAATCACCCTCGCCACGTTCAAGAGCGAAAAGACGCCCGAGAAGGCCGACTTTCTCGCCCAGGACAACCAGCAAGGCAGCGGCACCCTGGACAAGAAAGCCGTGCCCAAGACCACCGAAGTGGCGCCGTTCCAGGACAACAAGGTGAATAAAGTCGGTCCGCCGCCGACGCCTAAGCCCGAGGTCAAGCAAGCCGCACCCAAGCCTGCGGTGACTACCGTCGCACCCAAACCGCAAAAAGCCCCGACCCAGCGCGAGAAGATCAAGACCGAACCGAAACCCGAGCCCGTCAAGCCGGCGCCGACGTTCGACAGCTCGACGCTGACCGATGAAATTTCCAGCCTGGAAGCGGAGCTGGCCAACGAGCAGCAGTTGTACGCCAAGCGCCCGCGTATCTACCGGTTGAACGCCGCCTCGACCAGGCGCGACAAAGGTGCCTGGTATAAGGACGAGTGGCGCAGGAAGGTTGAGCGTATCGGTAACCTCAACTACCCGGATGAGGCAAGGCGCCAGCAGATCTATGGCAATTTGCGCTTACTGGTGTCGATCAACCGTGACGGTACGTTATATGAAGTGCAGGTTCTGGAGTCCTCCGGCCAGCCATTGCTGGACCAGGCTGCCCAGCGCATCGTGCGCCTGGCTGCACCGTTTGCCCCGTTCAGCGGGGATTTGAATGACGTTGACCGCCTGGAAATCATCCGCACCTGGAAGTTCGCCAAGGGCGATCGGCTTTCCAGCAATTGATGACAATTGCCGGATCCGGCACATCGCCAGCTTGTCAGTTCGCCCCTCCAACGCCACACTAGCGGACATGAAAAACGTAAGCCCGACCTACCTCAAGCACCAATTCCTGATCGCCATGCCCCATATGGCCGACCTGAACTTTGCGCAAACCTTGACCTACATTGTCGAGCACACGGCCAATGGTGCTATGGGACTCGTGGTAAACCGCCCGCAAGAGCTGAACCTGGCGGATATCCTCGAACAACTGCGACCGGACGTCGACCCGCCGGCCCGTTGCCAGGACGTGCCGATCTACATCGGTGGGCCGGTGCAGACCGACCGCGGTTTTGTACTGCACCCCACCGGGCCGAAGTTCCAGGCCACGGTCGACCTGGAAGGCGTGTCGCTGTCGACCTCTCAGGACGTGTTGTTCGCCATCGCTGACGGCGCTGGCCCCGAGCAAAACGTGATCACCCTGGGCTATGCGGGCTGGGAAGCCGGACAACTGGAAGCTGAGTTGGCGAGCAATGCCTGGCTGACCTGCCCCTTTGACGCCGATATCCTCTTCAACACCCCCAGCGAACTGCGCCTGGAAGCTGCGGCGGCGAAGCTGCGGGTCAACCTCAGCCTGCTGACCAGCCAGGCGGGGCACGCCTGATGGCCTTGCGTCTGATCCTCGGCTTTGACTACGGCACCAAACAGATCGGCGTAGCAGTCGGCCAGGTGATTACCGGGCAGGCCCGCGAGCTGTGCACCCTCAAGGCCCAGAACGGCATCCCGGACTGGAACCAGGTCGAGGCCCTCATTAAAGAGTGGAAGCCCGACGCAGTGGTGGTCGGCTTGCCTTTGAATATGGATGGCACGCCCAGCGACATGTGCCTGCGCGCCGAAAAGTTCGCACGCCGCCTCAATGGCCGCTACAACATCCCCTTCTATACCCACGACGAGCGCCTGACCACCTTTGAAGCCAAGGGCGAGCGACGCGACCGTGGCGGGCAGAAAGGCAGCTACCGCGACAACCCCGTGGACGCCATCGCCGCCGCCCTGCTGCTGCAGGGTTGGCTGGACGAAAACACAGCTTTATTTGAATCCTGACTGACGCGGCTTGCCGCGTCTTTTTACGTTTACGCCCGGACCTTGCCCCCGCCAGGCCTTGAAGGAGCCACCATGAGCTTGCCGAACCCCGCCGAACTGATCAGCCAGATGGCCAAAAGCCTCACGGCCCATCTGCAACTCCGCGCCATCAGCGAACCGCGTTTCATCGGTATTCGCACTGGCGGTGTGTGGGTGGCCCAGGCACTGCTGGAAGAGCTCGGCAGCGATTCGCCCCTGGGCACCCTGGACGTGTCCTTCTACCGCGATGACTTCAGCCAGAACGGCCTACACCCGCAAGTGCGCCCGTCGGCCCTGCCCTTCGAGATCGAAGGCCAGCATCTGGTGCTGATCGATGACGTGCTGATGAGCGGCCGCACCATTCGCGCCGCCCTGAACGAACTGTTCGACTACGGTCGCCCGGCCAGCGTGACACTGGTGTGCCTGTTGGACCTGGAAGCCGGCGAATTGCCGATCAGCCCGGATGTGGTCGGCGCCACACTGTCGCTGGAAGCCCACCAGCGGGTAAAATTGTCCGGTCCCACGCCGCTCGAACTCGAACTGCAAGACCTTGCCCTTTAAACCGCCTTGTACAGAGTCCCCGCGATGACGCCTCTAGATGCCAAGCGCCCGCTGCAGCTCAATGCTCAGGGCCAGCTGCAACATTTCTTGTCCCTCGACGGTTTGCCCCGCGAACTGCTCACCGAAATCCTCGACACCGCTGACTCGTTCCTCGAAGTCGGCGGCCGCGCGGTGAAGAAGGTCCCGCTGCTGCGCGGCAAGACCATCTGCAATGTGTTCTTCGAAAACTCCACGCGCACCCGTACCACCTTTGAGCTGGCGGCCCAGCGACTGTCGGCCGACGTGATCACGCTGAACGTGTCGACCTCGTCGGCGAGCAAGGGCGAGACCCTGCTCGACACCCTGCGCAACCTGGAAGCCATGGCCGCTGACATGTTCGTGGTGCGCCACGGCGATTCCGGCGCCGCGCATTTCATCGCCGAGCACGTGTGCCCGCAGGTAGCGATCATCAACGGCGGCGACGGCCGTCACGCCCACCCGACCCAGGGCATGCTCGACATGCTCACCATCCGTCGGCACAAGGGCAGCTTTGAAAACCTCTCGGTGGCCATCGTCGGCGACATCCTGCACTCGCGGGTGGCGCGCTCGAACATGCTGGCCCTGAAAACCCTGGGTTGCCCGGACATCCGCGTGATCGCACCGAAAACCCTGCTGCCGATCGGTATCGAGCAGTACGGCGTGAAGGTCTACACCGACATGACCGAAGGCCTCAAGGATGTCGACGTGGTGATCATGCTGCGCCTGCAACGCGAACGCATGTCCGGCGGCCTGCTCCCAAGCGAAGGCGAGTTCTACCGCCTGTTCGGCCTGACCACTGCACGCCTGGCCGGCGCCAAGCCGGATGCCATCGTGATGCACCCCGGCCCGATCAACCGCGGCGTGGAGATTGAGTCGGCGGTGGCCGACGGCAACCAGTCGGTGATCCTCAACCAAGTGACCTACGGCATCGCCGTGCGCATGGCGGTGTTGTCCATGGCCATGAGCGGGCAAACCGCGCAACGTCAATTCGAGCAGGAGAACGCCCAGTGAAGCTAAGCATTCTCGGCGCCCGCGTTATCGATCCGGCCAGTGGCCTGGATCAAGTTACCGATCTGCACCTGGAAGCCGGCAAGATCATCGCCATTGGCGCGGCCCCTGCTGGTTTCAGCGCGGTTGAAACCATCGATGCCAAAGGCCTGGTGGCCGCGCCTGGCCTGGTGGACCTGAACGTCGCCCTGCGCGAGCCGGGTTACAGTCGCAAGGGCAACATCATCAGCGAAACCCGCGCCGCTGCGGCCGGTGGCGTGACCAGCCTGTGCTGCCCGCCGCACACCAAGCCAGTCCTGGACACTTCGGCGGTGACCGAGCTGATCCTGGACCGCGCCCGTGAGGCCGGCAATTGCAAAGTGTTCCCCATTGGCGCCCTGAGCAAAGGCCTGGAAGGCGAACAACTGGCCGAGCTGATCGCCCTGCGCGATGCCGGTTGCGTGGCCTTTGGCAACGGTTTGGAGAGCTTTCGCAGTACCCGCACCCTGTGCCGCGCCCTGGAATACGCAGCCACCTTCGACCTGACGGTGATCTTCCACTCCCAGGACCACGACTTGGCCGAAGGCGGCCTGGCCCATGAAGGCGCCGTGGCCAGCTTCCTCGGCTTACCGGGCATTCCGGAAACCGCCGAAACCGTGGCCCTGGCCCGTGACCTGCTGCTGGTGGAACAAAGCGGTGTGCGTGCGCACTTCAGCCAACTGACCAGCGCACGCGGTGTGGCCCTGATTGCGCAGGCCCAGGCCCGTGGCTTGCCGGTGACGGCGGATGTGGCGTTGTATCAGCTGATTTTGACCGATGAGGCGCTGATCGACTTCTCCAGCCTCTACCACGTGCAACCGCCGCTGCGCACCCGTGCCGACCGTGATGGTTTGCGCGCGGCGGTGAAGTCGGGTGTGATCTCGGCGATTTCCAGCCACCACCAGCCCCACGAGCGCGATGCCAAGTTGGCACCGTTCGGCGCGACAGAGCCGGGTATCAGCAGCGTTGAGCTGTTGCTGCCGTTGGCGATGACGCTGGTGGAAGAGGGTTTGCTGGACTTGCCGACGTTGCTCACGCGACTGAGCGCCGGCCCGGCCGAGGCATTGCGTTTACCGGCGGGTAAGTTGGCGGTGGGTTCAGCGGCGGACTTGGTGCTGTTTGATCCGGCCAGCTCCACGGTAGCTGGGGAGCACTGGCTGTCCAAAGGTGAGAATTGCCCGTTTATCGGGCATAGCTTGCCGGCAACGGTGCGTTACACCTTGGTGGATGGGCGGATCAGCTATCAGGCCTAAAGCCGGTCTAGAGCGGGCACAGTAACTGTGGGAGCAAGCCCGCTCCCACAGTTAGTTTGTATCGGCCTCTAGAGACTCAACGTCCGCCGTTGCGCTCGGCATTACGAATCGAAATCTGCGTATTCAGCGTCCAGAAGTCATACAGCACGCCCACCAGGAACAAGCCGCCGGTCAGCAGGTAGATCAGGCCGGAGATCCATTTGCCCTGATACATACGGTGCACGCCAAATACGCCCAGGAACGCCAACAGAATCCACGCCACGTTGTATTCGATAGGCCCGGCGGTAAAACGCAGGTCCGCTTCACGGTCCATGGCCGGAATCAGGAACAGGTCGATCAGCCAGCCAATCCCCAGCAAGCCCAAGGTGAAAAACCAGATCGTACCGGTCACCGGCTTGCCGTAATAGAAGCGATGCGCGCCGGTAAAACCGAAAATCCACAACAGGTAACCGATCACCTTGCTGTGGGTGTCTTGTTGCTGGCCAATCTGCTGATAGGTGTTCATCGCGTACCTCTTTTGCCTCGATAGAAAAAATTTTTCACTTTCTTTGTGACTTTTTTACAGGCGCCCGACGTACGGCAAATGGTATCTTCCCTGCCCTGAAAGCCTTATGCCACCTGCCTTGTGTAGGACAATTGCGGCGAATCGTCGCGTTTTTCCTGATTTTGACGTCAAGGTTCAGTCGACAAACGGCCTGAGAACGACACTAAAACCTGTTATAAAGTTGCGCGCAAACCCATAAGAGCCACGCCTAATGCGACCATTTTTCAAGACATGGCTAACCATTTGCCTATTAATGCCACTGGCCGCCCACGCCACCAATCGTGAGCAACGACTTCCTAACGTTAACGGTTTCACCCCTAAAGTCCACAGCACGCCAGGCACTACCAAGTCGGTAAAGCTGACTGTCAGCCGCCCAACTCAACTGAGCAAGGCCCACAACGGCAAAGCAGTACCGGGCCTGGTAGGCGTCAACACCAAGCAGAGCAGCAGCGTCCTCAGCCGCGCCGTCAACGTGCTCGGTACTCCTTATCGTTGGGGCGGTAGCAGCCCAAGTAAAGGGTTCGACTGCAGTGGTTTGGTGAAATATGCGTTTAATGATGTTGCAGCAGTAGACTTGCCGCGCACGTCCAATGCCATGGCCGCAGGCCACGGGCAGAAGGTTGATCGCAAGGACCTGAAACCGGGTGACCTGTTGTTCTTCAAACTGAAGAGCCGTAAGGTGAACCACGTTGCTATCTACCTGGGCAATGACCGTTTTATCCACGCGCCGCGCCGTGGCAAATCGGTCAGCATCGACACGCTGAAAAAGCCGTTCTGGAATAAGAACTACGTGGTAGCCAAGCGGGTTCTGCCTAAAGAGCAGAACAACTTGCGGATCGTCCAGCGCTGATTTCAGGCTGAAATACAGTAAAAAGGTGGGAGCGAGCTTGCTCGCTCCCACCTTTTATTTACATCGTTTTCAAGACCTCATATGTCTGCAGGCACCCTCGCCTTGCCCTGCGCCTCTTCCCGACTGATCACGCCCTCCCCGACCAACGCCTTCAAACTCATATCCAGCGTCTTCATCCCCAACGCTCCACCCGTCTGGATCGCCGAGGCCATCTGCGCCACCTTGTCCTCGCGGATCAAATTCCGAATCGCCGGCGTGCCCAGCATGATCTCGTGAGCCGCCACCCGCCCGCCGCCCATCTTCTTCACCAGCACTTGGGACACCACCGCCTGCAACGACTCTGACAGCATCGCGCGGACCATGGCTTTTTCCCCGGACGGGAACACATCCACCAGCCGGTCTACGGACTTCGCCGCCGAGCTGGTGTGCAGTGTGCCAAAGACCAGGTGCCCGGTCTCCGCCGCCGTCAGCGCCAGGCGGATGGTTTCCAGGTCGCGCAGTTCACCCACCAGGATCACGTCAGGATCTTCCCGTAGCGCCGAGCGCAGTGCGGTGGAAAAGCTATGGGTGTCGCGGTGCACCTGGCGTTGGTTGATCAACGCCGTTTTCGGTGTGTGGATAAACTCGATGGGGTCTTCGAGCGTGAGGATGTGCTGACGCCGATGCTTATTGAGAAAATCGATCATCGCCGCCAAGGTTGTGGACTTGCCCGAGCCAGTGGGGCCAGTCACCAACACCAAGCCGCGCGGTAGCTGGGCGATACGCTGAAACACATCCCCCAGGCCCAGGCTTTCCAGGCTCTGCACCTCAGAGGGGATGGTGCGAAACACGGCGCCCATGCCGCGGTCCTGCTGGAACACATTCGCACGGAACCGCGCTACGTCGGGCAGCTCGAAAGCAAAATCCGTTTCAAGAGATGTTTCGAAATCCTTTTGTTGGTGCTGATTCAGTAAGGGTCTCAATAAGTCCGCAACTTGCGTAGGTGAGAGCACCGGCCAATCCAGCGGCCACACCTCGCCATCCACCCGCAACATCGGCGCCAGGCCAGCTGACAAATGCAGGTCGGAGGCGCCACGGCGCACGCTGGCCGTGAGTAATTCAGTGATATCCATAGGGCTTTCCATTTCCAGTAGAATGCCGCGGACTCCATATCCACGGGCGCATCTTGAATGTCGACGATAGCAGACAACATCGGCATGGTTAGCCAGCGCATCCGCGCCGCAGCCGACGCCGTGCAACGTGACGCAAGCAGCATCCACCTGCTGGCCGTGAGCAAGACCAAACCCGCACTCGCAGTGCGCGAAGCCTATGCCGCCGGGATGCGCGATTTTGGCGAGAACTATCTACAGGAAGCGTTGGGCAAACAGGAGGAATTGACCGACTTGCCCTTGAGTTGGCACTTCATCGGCCCCATTCAATCGAACAAGACTCGTGCGATCGCCGAGAACTTCGCTTGGGTGCATTCCGTGGACCGCTTGAAAATTGCTCAACGTTTGTCCGAACAGCGCCCGGCCAACCTGCCGCCGCTGAATATCTGCATTCAGGTCAACGTCAGTGGCGAAGCCAGCAAGTCCGGCTGTACACCCGCCGACCTGCCGGCCCTGGCCAATGCGATCAGCGCCTTGCCGCGCCTGAAGCTGCGTGGCTTGATGGCGATCCCCGAGCCGACTGAAGATCGGGCGGCCCAAGATGCGGCGTTCGCCACCGTACGCGAGCTGCAAGCCCGTTTGAACCTGCCGTTGGACACACTTTCCATGGGCATGAGCCACGACCTCGAGTCGGCCATTGCCCAAGGCGCCACCTGGGTGCGGATCGGTACCGCCCTGTTCGGCGCCCGCGACTACGGCCAGCCTTGAAAATGGCTGACTTCTATTTAACCAAGGACCTGTCATGACAGACACGCGTATAGCTTTTATCGGCGCCGGCAACATGGCGGCCAGCCTGATCGGTGGCCTACGGGCCCAAGGCCTGGGCAGCGCGCAAATTCGCGCCAGCGACCCGGGCGCCGACACCCGTGCCCGCGTCAGCGCCGAGCACGGCATTGAAACCTTTGCCGACAACGCTGAGGCCATCCAGGGCGTCGATGTGATCGTGCTGGCAGTCAAGCCGCAAGCCATGAAGGCCGTGTGCGAAAGCCTGCGCCCGAGCCTGCAACCGCAGCAACTGGTGGTGTCCATCGCCGCCGGGATCAACTGCGCCAGCCTGAAGCAATGGCTCGGCGACCAGCCGATCGTGCGTTGTATGCCGAATACGCCATCCCTGCTGCGCCAGGGCGTGAGCGGTTTGTACGCAACGGCTGACGTCACCGCCGAACAACGTGACCAGGCCCAAGAGCTGCTGTCCGCCGTGGGCATCGCCCTGTGGCTGGAACAGGAGCAGCAACTGGACGCGGTCACCGCCGTATCCGGCAGCGGCCCGGCGTATTTCTTCCTGCTGATCGAAGCCATGACCGCCGCCGGCGTAAAACTGGGCCTGTCCAAGGACGTTGCCGAGCAGCTGGCTGAACAGACCGCCCTGGGCGCCGCACATATGGCGGTGTCCAGCGACGTGGACGCAGCCGAGTTGCGCCGTCGCGTGACCTCCCCCGGCGGCACCACACAAGCGGCTATCGAATCGTTCCAGGCCGGGGGCTTTGAAGCCCTGGTCGAAAAAGCATTGGGCGCCGCTGCGCACCGCTCGGCCGAACTCGCCGAACAACTTGGCAAATAAGGAGCCAACATGATTGGTTTGAACACCGCAGCCGTCTACGTGCTGCAAACCATCGGCAGTCTGTATTTGCTGATCGTGCTGATGCGCTTCGTGCTGCAACTGGTGCGCGCGAACTTCTACAACCCGCTCTGCCAGTTCATCGTCAAGGCCACCCAGCCACTGCTCAAGCCGTTGCGCCGGATCATCCCGAGCCTTTTCGGCCTGGACATGTCGTCGCTGGTACTGGCGATCCTGGTGCAGTTGGCCTTGATGGCGCTGACCCTGCTGCTGACCTACGGCACCACCGGCAATTTCGTCCAGTTGCTGGTCTGGGCAATCATCGGCGTGACCGCGCTGTTCCTGAAGATCTTCTTCTTTGCTTTGATCATCAGCGTGATCCTGTCCTGGGTCGCTCCGGGTAGCCATAACCCCGGCGCTGAGCTGGTGAACCAGATCTGCGAGCCGGCCCTGGCGCCGTTCCGCAGGCTGCTGCCGAACCTGGGCGGCCTGGATATCTCGCCGATCCTGGCGTTCATGGTGCTCAAGTTGCTGGATATGCTGGTGATCAACAACCTGGCGGCCATGACGTCAATGCCGGACATCCTGCGAGTGCTGATCTAACACTTGGCGCAGTAAAGTGTGGGAGCTGGCTTACCTGCGACAGCGGTGTATCAGTCAACGGATTGGCTGACTGGCACGCCGGTATCGCAGGCAAGCCAGCTCCCACATTTTGTATCTGCCTATTGAATTGAATCCGCACAGGCCTTTGCTTGCCGCTAGGTGCAGCGGTCTTTAGACTTACGCCTCATTTAAACGAGAGCAGGGTCGATGCCAACTGCCTTCCCCCCCGATTCTGTTGGACTGGTCGTGCCCCAAGTGGCGCACTTCAGCGAACCGCTGGCCCTGGCCTGCGGACGTTCGCTGCCTGCCTATGACCTGATCTACGAAACCTACGGCCAACTGAACGCCACGGCGAGCAATGCCGTGCTGATCTGCCACGCCCTGTCCGGCCATCATCACGCTGCCGGTTTCCACTCCGCCGACGAGCGCAAGCCTGGCTGGTGGGACAGTTGCATCGGCCCTGGCAAACCCATCGACACAAACACGTTCTTCGTGGTCAGCCTGAACAACCTCGGCGGCTGCAACGGATCCACTGGCCCGAGCAGTATCAACCCGGAAACCGGCAAGCCGTTCGGCGCCGACTTCCCGGTGCTCACCGTGGAAGACTGGGTGCACAGCCAGGCGCGTCTTGCCGACCTGTTGGGCGTCGATCAATGGGCAGCGGTGATCGGCGGCAGCCTGGGCGGCATGCAGGCGCTGCAATGGACCATTACCTACCCGGATCGCGTGCGCCATTGCCTGGCTATCGCCTCGGCCCCCAAGTTGTCGGCACAGAACATCGCCTTCAACGAAGTGGCGCGCCAGGCCATCCTTACCGACCCCGAGTTCCACGGCGGTTCGTTCCAGGAAGCGGGTGTGATTCCCAAGCGCGGCCTGATGCTGGCGCGCATGGTCGGGCACATCACCTACCTGTCCGATGATTCCATGGGCGAAAAATTCGGCCGTGGCCTCAAGAGCGAAAAGCTCAACTACGACTTCCACAGCGTTGAGTTCCAGGTGGAGAGCTACCTGCGTTATCAGGGCGAGGAATTCTCGGGGCGTTTCGACGCCAATACGTACTTGCTGATGACCAAGGCCCTGGACTACTTCGACCCGGCCGCCAACCACGACGACGACCTGGCGAAAACCTTCGAGGGCGCTACGGCCATGTTTTGCGTGATGTCCTTCACCACCGACTGGCGTTTCTCGCCGGCACGCTCGCGTGAGCTGGTGGATGCGCTGATGGCTGCGCGCAAAGACGTCTGCTACCTGGAGATCGATGCTCCGCAAGGCCATGACGCCTTCCTGATTCCGATCCCGCGGTACCTGCAAGCCTTCAGCAACTACATGAACCGCATAACTTTGTGAGAGCACCATGAGAGCCGACCTGGAAATCATCCAAGACTGGATCCCCGCTGGCAGCCGCGTGCTCGACTTGGGTTGCGGCGATGGGGAACTGCTGAGTTGGCTGCGGGACAACAAGCAAGTCACCGGCTACGGCCTGGAAAACGACCCGGACAACATCGCCCAGTGCGTAGCCAAGGGCATTAACGTGATCGAACAGGACCTGGACAAGGGCCTGGGCAACTTTGCCAGCAACAGTTTCGACATCGTGGTGATGACCCAGGCGCTACAGGCGGTGCACTACCCGGATCGCATCCTCGACGAAATGCTGCGCGTCGGCCGCCAGTGCATCATCACCTTTCCCAACTTCGGTCACTGGCGCTGCCGCTGGTACCTGGCCACAAAGGGCCGCATGCCGGTATCGGATTTCCTGCCCTACACCTGGTACAACACGCCGAACATCCACTTCTGCACTTTCGAAGACTTCGAAGCCTTGTGTAGCGAGCGTGAAGCCAAAGTGATCAACCGCCTTGCCGTCGATCAACAGCACCGCCACGGCTGGGCGAGTAAGCTATGGCCCAACCTGTTGGGCGAAATTGGTATTTACCGGGTCAGCAGCCCTGGCCTGATCGACCACAAGATTGCCGTCTAATCATCTTTCAAGAGGGACGTTCATGAGTCGTTTGGCTGTTTTTCTATTGACCGCTTGCCTGGGCGCCAGCGCCATGGCCGCGGACGCTATCGACGCAAATCGCAAGAAAGACTTTGGCGATATCACCGTCCACTACAACACCTTCACTTCCAGCTTCCTGCAACCGGAAACCGCCCAGAAGATCGGCGTGGTGCGCAGCAAGGAGAAGGGTTTGATCAACGTAACCGTGATCAAGGGTGTGACGCCAGTGGCGGCGCAAGTGACGGGCACCATCAAGGATTTGGGCGGTAAGAGCGAGATACTGACGTTCAAGCAAATCGAAGAAAAAGGCGGGATTAACTACCTCGCCCCTTACGCCGTGACGCAGCGGGAATACAAGACGTTTACCATCAATGTTGAAACCGGTGGCAAAGCCCATAGCTTCCAATTCAACCAGGAACTGTTTCCGGCGCAATGATAAACCTTACCCAACTCGTACTCGCCAGCCACAACGCCGGCAAGCTTAAAGAACTCCAGGCGATGCTCAGCGAATCCGTGCAATTGCGCTCGATTGGCGAGTTCAGCCAGGTGGAGCCGGAAGAGACCGGCCTGTCCTTCGTCGAGAACGCCATTCTCAAGGCACGCAATGCGGCACGTATTTCCGGCCTGCCGGCGCTGGCGGATGACTCGGGCCTGGCGGTGGACTTCCTCGGCGGCGCCCCTGGCATTTACTCGGCACGTTACGCCGACGGCAAAGGCGACGCGGCCAACAACGCCAAGTTGCTCGACGCCCTCAAGGATGTACCGGACGCGATGCGCGGCGCGCAGTTCGTGTGTGTGCTGGCCCTGGTACGACATGCCGATGATCCATTGCCGATCCTGTGCGAAGGCCTGTGGCACGGGCGCATTCTGCATGCGGCCAGCGGTGAGCATGGTTTTGGCTATGACCCGCTGTTCTGGGTACCGGAACGTAATGTCTCGAGCGCCGAGTTGAGCCCGGCCGACAAGAACCAGATCAGCCATCGCGCTCGCGCAATGGATTTGCTGCGCCAACGCCTGAGCCTGAAATGACCCAGAACACCTCCGCGCAGCCGCTGATCCACGGCGGCGCGCAAACACCCCGGGCGGCCCTGCCTGTGCTGCCGCCCCTGGCGCTGTATATCCACATCCCGTGGTGCGTACGCAAATGCCCCTATTGCGACTTCAACTCCCACACCGCCAGCAAGGTGCTGCCGGAAGAAGACTATGTGGACGCCTTGCTGGCCGATCTCGATCAGGACCTGTATGCGGTTTACGGTCGCGAACTGAGTTCGATCTTCTTCGGTGGTGGTACGCCCAGTCTGTTCAGCGCCGCAGCGCTGGGCCGCTTGCTTGAGGGCGTGGAAGCACGCATCCGGTTTGCCAGCGATATAGAGATCACCCTGGAAGCCAACCCAGGGACGTTCGAGCAAGAGAAATTCGTGGCTTATCGCAAGCTGGGGATCAATCGCCTGTCCATCGGCATCCAGAGTTTCCAGCAGGAAAAGCTCCAGGCCCTGGGACGTATCCACAATGGTGATGAAGCCGTGCGTGCAGCGGGCATGGCGCGCCTGGCCGGGTTTGATAACTTCAACCTGGATTTGATGCACGGTTTGCCCGATCAGTCCCTGGACGACGCGTTGAGCGATTTGCGCCAAGCCATCGCGCTCAAACCCTCGCACTTGTCGTGGTACCAACTGACCCTGGAGCCCAACACCGTATTCTGGAACCAGCCGCCCGCGCTGCCGGAAGACGATACGCTGTGGGATATCCAGGAAGCGGGCCAGGCGCTGCTTGCTGAACACGGTTACGCGCAATATGAAGTCTCGGCCTATGCCCAGCCAGGTCGCCCGGCGCGGCATAACCTGAACTACTGGAGCTTCGGTGACTTTATCGGCATCGGCGCCGGCGCCCACGGCAAACTCAGCCATCCGGACGGGCGCATCGTGCGCACCTGGAAGACGCGAGCGCCGAAGGACTACCTCAACCCGGCCAAAAGCTTTCAGGCTGGGGCGAAAGAGCTGACTAACGAGGAACTGCCGTTTGAGTTCCTGATGAACGCTTTGCGCCTGACCGAAGGTGTCGAAGCCAAGCTCTACGCCGAGCGCACCGGCCTCGATCTGGCAAGCCTGGATGACGCACGCACGGATGCAGAACAAAGCGGCTTAATGCAGGTCGAACCGTCACGCCTGGCGGCGACCGACCGCGGGCAACTCTTTCTCAATGACCTGCTGCAGAAGTTTTTGAGCTGACGCTCTAAGGAAATCGAATGGATTTGGTACTCGACCTGCTCGCCACCGTATCCCGCTGGAGCCGCAGCAACCTGTCGGAAATATCCCTGGCCCTTGTGGGCTGTTTGCTGGTGCTGTTTGGCGCTGATATCAAAGGCTGGGTAGAAGCCCGCCTGGGCAGCGTCGCCGGCGCATTGCGCGTCCCGTTGATGGCGCTGCTGTGCATGATCGGCAGCGGCGCGGCGTTGATCTATGCCACACCGTGGATTGTGCGAGGGTTGAGCCAGTTCAATAACTACAGCCTGGCACCGGTGCTGGTGGTGGTGCTGGTGTTGATTGGGGTTGTGGCAGACCGCCGCTGACCTAAAGCCCAACACAAAACAAATGTGGGAGCTGGCTTGTCGGATCGCCGCACCGCTGCGATAGCATCACCTGGGTATCACTGATACACCGAGGTGTCTGCATCGCAGCGGTGCCGCGATCCGACAAGCCAGCTCCCACAGTTTTGACCGTGTGCTACTCAGTCGATTTTTTCGAACTTCAAATCCCACACCCCATGCCCCAATCGCTCGCCGCGACGTTCGAACTTGGTGATCGGGCGCTCAGCCGGGCGTGGCACGCATTTGCCGTCTTCGGCCAGGTTGCGGTAGCCGGGGGCCACGTTCATGACTTCCAGCATGTATTCCGCGTACGGTTCCCAGTCGGTGGCCATGTGCAAGATGCCGCCGACCTTGAGCTTGCTGCGTACCAGCTCCGCGAAGGAAGCCTGGACGATACGGCGCTTGTGGTGACGGGATTTATGCCAAGGATCCGGGAAGAACAGCATCAGCCGATCAAGGCTGTTGTCGGCGATGCAGCGGTTGAGCACTTCGATCGCGTCGCAGTCGTAGACCCGCAGGTTGGTCAACCCTTGGGTCAATACGCCGTTGAGCAACGCGCCAACACCTGGGCGATGCACTTCAACACCGATGAAATCCTGTTCTGGCGAGGCTGCCGCCATTTCCAGCAGGGAGTGGCCCATGCCGAAGCCGATTTCCAGGGAACGCGGGGCCGAACGGCCGAACACCTGGTCGTAATCCACCGGTGCGTCGGCCAGGGGCAGCACAAACAAGGGTGCGCCTTGCTCCAGGCCCTTTTGCTGGCCTTCGGTCATGCGACCGGCGCGCATCACAAAACTCTTGATGCGGCGGTGCTTGGACTCGTCGGCGTCGTCCAGAGTGTTCGGCGTTTCGTTTGATTCAGTCATCAATGGCTCTTACTTGATCAGACCATCCAGCGGCGAGGAGGCGCTGGCGTAGAGTTTTTTCGGCATGCGACCGGCGAGGTACGCCAGGCGGCCCGCGACGATGGCGTGTTTCATGGCTTCAGCCATCATGATTGGCTGTTGGGCATGGGCGATGGCCGAGTTCATCAGCACTGCGTCGCAGCCCAGTTCCATGGCGATGGTAGCGTCGGAGGCAGTGCCCACGCCCGCGTCGACCAGCACGGGAATCTTGGCTTCTTCAAGGATGATCTGCAGGTTGTACGGATTGCAGATACCCAGACCGGAACCGATCAGACCGGCCAGCGGCATCACGGCGATACAGCCGATTTCGGCCAGTTGGCGCGCGATGATCGGGTCATCGCTGGTGTAGACCATCACGTCGAAGCCTTCCTTGACCAGCGTTTCAGCGGCCTTGAGGGTCTCGATCACGTTGGGAAACAGGGTTTTCTGGTCGGCCAGCACTTCCAGCTTCACCAGATTATGGCCGTCGAGCAGCTCACGGGCCAGGCGGCAGGTGCGCACGGCTTCAATGGCGTCGTAGCACCCGGCGGTGTTCGGCAAAAAGGTGTAGCGATCCGGCGACAGCACTTCGAGCAGGTTCGGCTCGCCTTCGATCTGGCCGAGGTTGGTGCGGCGCACGGCGAAGGTGACGATCTCGGCGCCCGAGGCTTCAATGGCCAGGCGGGTCTCTTCCATGTCGCGGTACTTGCCGGTACCCACTAACAGGCGGGACTGGTAGGTACGACCGGCCAGGACGAAGGGCTTGTCGCTACGAACGATGCTCATGGGAAATCCTCGAAATGGGGTGAGGTTCTGCAGAATTCAGCAAGCTGCGCGACTAGCCGCCGCCGATGGCGTGGACCACTTCGACCTGGTCACCGTCGGTGAGCGCGGTCTCGGCGTGCTGGCTACGCGGGACGATATCCAGGTTGAGCTCCACTGCGACGCGACGCCCGGTCAGGTCCAGACGGGTCAGTAGGGCCGCAACGGTTTCACCGTCGGGCAGTTCAAGGGACTCGCCGTTCAACTGAATGCGCATGCCAGGGGCCGCCATCGTTTTTAGGGGCCAGCATTCTAGCGCGATTGGGACCTGAAGGTCAGCTTCAAGCGTCAAGCGGTCTAAAGCTGCAAGCGCCACGCCGCCAGCCCCAGAAAGAACCAGCCGAGCAGAAAGGCCAGGCCACCAAATGGCGTGATGATGCCGAGCTTGCTGATACCGGTCATCGTCAGCACATACAGGCTGCCGGAGAACAGCAGGATGCCGACGGCAAAGGAGATACCCGCCCAGGTGACCAGCCGGCCAGGAATGTGCGCGGCCAACAGTGCCACGCCAAACAGGGCCAGGGTGTGCACCAGTTGGTAGGTCACACCGGTATGGAAGATCGCCAGGTATTCGGCACTCAGGCGGTTCTTCAGGCCGTGGGCGGCGAAGGCGCCAAGGGCGACACCGGTGAAGCCGAAAAAGGCAGCCAGCATCAGAAAGCTACGCAGCATGAGGAACTCCAGTCAGACTCATCGGGCAGGGTCTGTATAATGGCCCGCTCAACGGGTTCGGCCAAGCCATCTCTATGCTGCGTGTCCTCTTCAAACGCTTTCTCAACGTCGTCAAATGGCTCGCCATCGGCAGTGTGCTGTTGGTCCTGCTGTTTCGCTTCGTCCCGCCGCCCTTCACTGCGCTGATGGTGGAGCGCAAGGTCGAATCGTGGCTTGACGGTGAGCCCATCGACCTGCAGCGCAGCTGGGTGCCGTGGGACGAGATCTCCGATGACCTCAAAATGGCGGTGATTGCCGGTGAAGACCAGCACTTCCCGCAGCACTGGGGTTTTGATTTCGGCGCAATCCAGGCGGCGATCCAGCACAACGAGCGCGGCGGTTCGATACGCGGCGCCAGCACGTTGAGCCAGCAGGTGTCGAAAAACCTGTTCCTGTGGGCCGGCCGCAGTTATTTACGCAAAGGCCTGGAGGTTTGGTTTACCGGGCTGATCGAGGTGTTGTGGCCCAAGCAGCGGATTCTTGAGGTGTACCTCAACAGCGTTGAGTGGGATGAAGGGGTGTTTGGCGCAGAAGCGGCAGCGCGGCATCACTTTGGGGTAAGTGCCAAGGGGCTTTCTCGGCAACAGGCCAGCTATTTGGCCGCCGTACTGCCTAACCCTCGGGTCTGGAGTGCCAGCCATCCGACGGCGTATGTGGCAAGGCGCGCGGCGTGGATTCGGCAGCAGATGGGCCAGTTGGGTGGGGATGGTTATCTGGTTGAGTTGAATAACTCCCGCAAGGCGCCTTGGTCCGACTGACCCAACCTCTCTCGACAGCGGCTACGGTCAGTTAATAGATGCAAACAAAAATGCCCCGATCTCTCGATCGGGGCATTTTTTTGGCTTTTCGCAGCGTTTTAGGCGGCGATCGACAACTTCAGCTTATTCATCGCGCTTTTCTCAAGCTGACGAATCCGCTCAGCCGACACGTTGTACTTCTGTGCCAGGTCGTGCAGCGTGGCTTTTTCTTCCGCCAGCCAGCGCTGGTAGAGGATGTCACGGCTGCGGTCGTCCAGCACTTCCAACGCTTCGTGCAGGTTGTGGTTGGAGTTGTCGCTCCAGTCCGCATCCTCCAATTGACGCGCCGGGTCGTACCGGTGATCTTCCAGGTAGTTGGCCGGCGATTGGAAGGCGCTGTCGTCGTCCGCTTCGGCGGCCGGGTCGAAGGCCATGTCATGGCCGGTCAGGCGGCTTTCCATCTCGCGCACTTCACGCGGCTCCACGCCGAGGCTTTCGGCCACACGGTGGACTTCCTCGTTATTCAGCCACGCCAGGCGTTTCTTCTGGCTGCGCAGGTTGAAGAACAGCTTGCGCTGGGCCTTGGTGGTCGCGACTTTCACAATGCGCCAGTTGCGCAGGATGAACTCGTGGATTTCCGCCTTGATCCAGTGGACGGCAAACGACACCAGGCGCACACCCATTTCAGGGTTGAAGCGCTTGACCGCCTTCATCAGGCCAACGTTGCCTTCCTGGATCAGGTCAGCCTGGGCCAGGCCGTAGCCGCTATAGCTACGGGCGATATGTACGACAAAACGCAGGTGGGCGAGCACCATCTGCCGAGCCGCCCCCAAATCCTGCTCATAGTAGAGACTCTCGGCCAGTTCACGCTCCTGCTCAGGCGTCAGCAATGGAATGCTGTTCACCGTGTGCACATAGGCTTCCAGGTTCGCACCTGGCACCAAGGCATAAGCAGGTTGCAAAGAAGTGGTCATACGAAAAAACCTCCGACTCACATAACTCGTGCAGTTCAGCACTGCGAAAATTGACCGGGAACCGTAGGACAAGTTCCCTAAACCACTGATACGGTCAATACAACGTAACCACATTAATCTGGCATTAACTACTTCGGTGCCAACTCACGTAAATGCCGTGCAACCGCAATCCAGGCACCGATATACCCCAACAGTACTGCGCCAAGCAAGAGGCTCAGACCATCGGCGACCGGCACACCGGCCAAGGCGAAATCACTGCCATAAAGTCCGGCAAGCCCGACAACCGCGTCGTTCAGCCAGTCAAGGCCAAACGCCAGCACCCCCCAGGACAAAATCCCGGCACCGAAGCCATAAAGCGCGCCCATGTACAGAAAAGGACGACGCACATAGCTGTCCGTGCCGCCGACCAGTTTAATCACTTCTATCTCGATGCGACGGTTTTCAATATGAAGACGAATGGTATTACCTATCACCAAAAGTAATGCAGACACCAACAGCACCGTCAGCCCGAACACAAACCGGTCGCCCAGCTTCAGAATCGCCGCCAGCCGCTCAACCCAGACTAGATCAAGTTGCGCCTGTTGCACCTTGGGCATCTCTGCGAGTTTTTGTCGCAGGGCTTCCAGCGTCGGCTTATCGACTTCGTTCGGTGTTACCAGAACCACGCCCGGCAGCGGGTTCTGCGGCAGCTCCTTGAGCGCCTCGCCCAGGCCGGATTGTTGCTGGAACTCTTCAAGAGCCTGATCACGGCTGATGTACTCAGCCTCCGCCACGCCGGGCATATTCTTGATGTCATCGCGCAGGGACTCGCCGTCTTTGGCGCTGGCGTCGATGTTCAAGTACAGGGAAATTTGCGCCGCGCGCTGCCAGGAACCGCCCAGGCGCTCGACATTATTGAGCAGCAACGACAAACCCATCGGCAGGCTCAACGCCACAGCCATCACCAGGCAGGTGAAAAAACTGCCGATCGGCTGCTTGCCCAGGCGACGCAGGCTGTCGAGCAGGCTGGCGCGATGGCTTTCAATCCAGGCGCGCAGCAAGGTGCTGAAGTCCGGGCCGTCGTCTTCGTCGTGTTTTTTCTTCTTCTGCGGTTGCGGGTCGGCCGGTTTCGGCGCCACGCGCTCGGAGACTTTAGGGCTGCGTGTTGCACTCATACGCCGGCCTCCCCGTCACCGATCAGGCGGCCGCGTTGCAGGGTCAGCATGCGATGGCGCATGCGCGCGATCAGCGCGAGGTCGTGGCTGGCGATCAGCACGCTGGTGCCCAGGCGGTTGATGTCTTCGAATACCCCCATGATCTCGGCCGCCAGTCGCGGGTCGAGGTTACCGGTGGGTTCATCAGCCAGCAGCAAGGCCGGGCGATGCACGATGGCGCGGGCGATGCCGACACGCTGTTGCTGGCCGGTGGACAGGTCGCCGGGGTAGAGATCAGTCTTGTCAGACAGCGCCACGCGCTCAAGGGCCGAGTCCACGCGCTTGACGATCTCGGCCTTGGACAGCCCGAGGATCTGCAACGGCAGCGCGATGTTATTGAACACCGTGCGATCGAACAGTAACTGGTGGTTCTGGAACACCACGCCGATCTGGCGGCGCAGGAAGGGAATCTGCGCATTGCTGATAGTTGCCAGATCCTGACCCGCCAGCAGCAGTTTGCCGGTGGTTGGGCGCTCCATGGCCAGCAGCAGGCGCAGCAAGGTACTTTTGCCTGCACCGGAATGGCCGGTGACAAACAAGAATTCGCCGCGACGCACTCGAAAGCTCAGCTCATGCAAGCCGACATGCCCGTTGGCATAGCGTTTACCGACCTGTTCGAATCGAATCATGAACGCTCCCGCTCGGCAAAGAGCGCCTGTACAAAGGGTTCGGCTTCAAAGGTGCGCAGGTCGTCGATGCCTTCACCAACGCCGATGTAACGAATCGGCAGCCCGAACTGTTTAGCCAGGGCGAAAATCACACCGCCCTTGGCCGTGCCGTCGAGCTTAGTCAATGCCAGGCCGGTCAGTTGCACCGTCTGGTTGAATTGTTTGGCCTGGCTGATGGCGTTCTGGCCGGTACCGGCGTCGAGCACCAGCAGCACTTCGTGCGGCGCGTCTGCATCCAGCTTGCCGATCACGCGGCGCACTTTCTTCAGTTCTTCCATCAAATTGTCTTTGGTGTGCAGGCGACCGGCGGTATCGGCGATCAGCACGTCGATGTTGCGCGCCTTGGCGGCTTGCACGGCATCGAAGATAACCGAGGCGGAATCGGCGCCGGTGTGCTGGGCGATGACCGGGATCTTGTTGCGCTCGCCCCAGACCTGCAACTGCTCAACCGCTGCAGCACGGAAGGTATCGCCCGCGGCCAGCATGACTTTCTTGCCTTCCGACTGAAGTTTCTTGGCCAATTTACCAATGGTGGTGGTCTTGCCGGCGCCGTTGACGCCCACCACCAGGATCACGAACGGCTTGTTCGGGGTGATCACCAGCGGCGCTTCCACCGGTTTGAGCATGGCGGCCAGCTCTGCCTGGAGGGATTTGTAGAGCGCGTCGGCGTCGGTCAGCTGCTTGCGCGCTACCTTCTGGGTCAGGCTCTGGATGATTACGGCAGTAGCTTCGACGCCCACGTCGGCGGTGAGCAGACGGGTTTCGATGTCTTCCAGCAGTTCGTCATCAATGACTTTTTTGCCGAGGAACAGGCTGGCCATGCCTTCGCCGATGCTGGCGCTGGTTTTGCTCAGGCCTTGCTTGAGGCGGGTGAAGAAGCCAGCTTTGCTGGTTTGCGCAGTGTCAGCGACAGGCTCGGGCTCGACGGCGGCAGGCGGGGATTCGACCACCGTTGGCGCAGGCACTTCAACGACGGGCGGCGCTTCGACCACGATGTCAACCGGCGCAGCCACAGCCGGAATCGGCGGTGCCACATGCTCGGCCTGCACATCTTCAACCAACGCCACAGGCTCTTCGGCCACCGGCAACTCAGGCCACGGCTTGTGCTCTGGCCCTGGCTCACCCTCTGCCACCGGCTGCAACACCGGTTCAGCCATCGGCAACACCACCGGCGCTGGCGTTTCGGCGACCGGTTCGGCTTCTACTATAGGGTCAGGGATCGGTTCAGCTTGAACCTGCGGCTGTTCGACGACGGTTTCCTGCGGCTTTTTGCGCAGCCATCCGAACAGGCCTTTCTTCTCGCCAGCCGCAGCTGGGGTCTTCTTGTCGTCGTTGGAACCAAACATGGAGACGGCTATCTCAAGGTAGCGACGCGCCAAGGGGCGCTTCGGTAAATAAAATTTGATGCGTAACAGACTGTTTTTTAGCCAGCTCGTTCATGCGCAACATTTTGTAAGGCCTAAATAGGGCCTCAACAGGACCGCCGCAGTGGCCGTCCTTAAGTCGGATCAGTATCCTAGGGCGTGTCATTCATCATTACCAGTGCCACTGGTAATGATGAATGACACGCCCTAACCTCCTCGCCCGCCGACGCTAAGACCAAGCGGTCAGCCCAACAGGTTTAAAAACGAATGAATGCTCTAGCCCGCCGCGCCGCAGGCCTGCTGTTCGGTACAGTTTGTCTGCCTCTGTCAGCCTTGGCTGCCGACCCACAACCCACCCATGAGTTCACCCTGGATAACGGCCTCAAGGTGGTCGTGCGCGAAGATCATCGCGCGCCAGTGGTGGTTTCCCAGGTGTGGTACAAGGTCGGTTCGAGCTACGAAACCCCGGGCCAGACCGGTTTGTCCCACGCCCTGGAGCACATGATGTTCAAGGGCAGCGCCAAAGTCGGCCCCGGCGAAGCCTCGCTGATCCTGCGCGACCTCGGCGCCGAAGAAAACGCGTTCACCAGCGATGACTACACCGCCTACTACCAAGTGCTGGCGCGTGACCGCCTGGGTGTGGCCTTCGAGCTGGAGGCCGACCGCATGGCCAGCCTGCGCCTGCCGGCCGACGAGTTCAGCCGCGAGATCGAGGTGATCAAGGAAGAGCGCCGTCTGCGCACCGATGATAATCCGATGTCCAAGGCCTATGAGCGCTTCAAGGCCATGGCCTTCCCGGCCAGCGGTTATCACACGCCGACCATCGGCTGGATGGCCGACCTGGACCGCATGAAGGTCGAAGAGCTGCGCCACTGGTACCAATCCTGGTACGTGCCGAACAACGCGACCCTGGTGGTGGTCGGCGACGTCACCCCGGACGAGGTAAAAAACCTTGCCAAGCGCTACTTTGGCCCGATCCCCAAGCGTGACGTACCACCGGCCAAGATCCCGATGGAACTGGCCGAGCCGGGCGAACGCCTGCTGACCCTGCATGTGCAGACTCAACTGCCGAGCGTGATCCTGGGTTTCAACGTACCTGGGCTGGCCACCGCCGAAGACAAACGCTCGGTACAAGCCCTGCGCCTGATCTCGGCCTTGCTGGACGGCGGCTACAGCGCGCGTATCTCCGAGCAGTTGGAACGCGGTGAGGAACTGGTCTCCGCTGCCTCTACCCACTACGACGCCTACACCCGTGGCGATACCCTGTTCATGCTGACCGCCACTCCCAACCAGCAGAAAAAGAAAACCGTGGCCCAAGCCGAGGCCGGCCTGTGGCGCCTGCTGGAAGAGCTGAAAGCCAAACCACCGACCGCCGAAGAACTGGAACGCATCCGAGCCCAAGTCATTGCCGGCCTGGTCTACCAGCGTGATTCCATCACCAGCCAGGCTACGGCCATTGGCGCGCTGGAAACCGTCGGTTTGTCCTGGAAGCTGATGGACACCGAACTGGCCGACCTGCAAAGCGTGACCCCGGAAGATATCCAGAAAGCCGCGCGCACCTATTTCACCCGCGAACGTCTCAGCGTCGCCCATGTCCTGCCCCAGGAGACCGCTCATGAGTGATCGCAAAAACAGCCGCCTGATCTTTCCCGGCCTGATCGCTGTCACCTTAATCGCCGCCGGCGCCGTGTACTTCATGCGTCCGACTGAATCGGTTGCGAGCCCAGCGCTGGAAAAAGCCCAATCGGGCAATACACTGCAATCCCTGACGGAACTGGACGGCAAGGCGCCGACCAACCGCAAGCTCGACGTGCAGACCTGGAATACCGCCGAAGGCGCCAAAGTGCTGTTCGTCGAAGCCCACGAACTGCCGATGTTCGACGTGCGCATCCTGTTCGCCGCTGGCAGCAGCCAGGACGGCGACGTGCCTGGCCTGGCGCTGATGACCAACGCCATGCTCAACGAAGGCGTGCCGGGCAAGGACGTGAGCCAGATTGCCCGCGACTTTGAAGGCCTCGGCGCGGACTTTGGCAACGGCGCATTTCGCGACATGGCGCTGGTTTCCCTGCGCAGCCTGAGTGACAGCGACAAACGCGACGCCGCCTTGACCCTGTTTGATCAAGTGATCGGCAAGCCAACTTTCCCGGCCGATTCCCTGGCGCGGATCAAGAACCAGATCCTGGCCGGCTTTGAGTACCAGAAGCAAAACCCCGGCAAGCTGGCGAGCCTCGAGCTGTTCAAGCGCTTGTACGGTGACCACCCTTACGCTCACCCAAGCGAAGGCACGCCGCAAAGCGTTCCGAAGATTACCCTGGCGCAGTTGCAGGCGTTCCACGCCAAGGCTTATGCAGCGGGCAACGCGGTGATTGCCGTAGTCGGCGACATGACCCGCGCCGAAGCTGAAGCCATGACGGCCAAGATTTCCTCATCGCTGCCCAAAGGCCCGGCCCTGGCAAAAATCGCCCAGCCCACCGAGCCCAAGCCCGGCCTGACCCGTATCGAGTTCCCGTCCAAGCAGACGCACCTGCTGTTCGCGCAACTGGGGATCGACCGCGCCGACCCGGACTACGCAGCCTTGTCCTTGGGCAACCAGATCCTCGGCGGCGGTGGTTTCGGCACTCGCTTGATGAGTGAAGTGCGTGAAAAGCGCGGCCTGACCTACGGCGTGTACTCCGGTTTCTCGCCGATGCAGGTGCGCGGACCGTTCATGATCAATCTGCAGACCCGCGCCGAAATGAGCGGCGGCACCCTGCGTCTGGTTGAGGATGTGGTCGCCGACTACCTCAAGACCGGCCCGACGCAAAAAGAACTGGATGACGCCAAGCGTGAGCTGGCTGGCAGCTTCCCGCTGTCTACCGCAAGCAACGCCGATATCGTCGGGCAGCTGGGCGCGATGGGTTTCTACAACCTGCCGCTGAGCTATCTGGAAGATTTCATGAAACAATCCCAGGCCCTGACCGTAGAACAGGTCAAGGCTGCAATGAACAAACACTTGAGCGCGGACAAGATGGTCATCGTGACCGCCGGCCCGACGATTGCGCAAAAGCCACTACCGCCCCCCACTGATAAACCCGCCGAGCAGCCGCTCGGGGTTCCGGAGCATTAATGGCCAGTTCATCTCGCCCGAAAAAACCTGTCCACAACGTGCATAACGGTGTGGGCCAGCTGCGCATCATTGGCGGCGAATGGGGCAGCCGCAAGCTGAGCTTCCCCGACGTCGTAGGCCTGCGCCCGACGCCAGATCGCGTGCGCGAAACCCTGTTCAACTGGCTCGCACCTTACATCGCAGGGGCCAAGGTGCTGGACCCGTTCGCGGGCAGCGGCGCGCTGTTCCTGGAGGCGCTGTCCCGTGGTGCCGCCCAGGCGCAGGCACTGGACGCCAGCAATGTGGCCGTCTCCAGCCTCAAGGAACACTTGGGCACCCTGCGTTGCACCAACGGCCAGGTGCAAACCGCCGACGCGCTGCGCTACCTGGAAACCCAAGCCGCCAGCGAGTACGACGTGGTGTTCCTCGACCCGCCGTTCAACCAGAACCTGCTGCCGACCGTGTGTGCGCTGCTGGAAGAACGCCAATGGCTGGCGCCGGATGCGTGGGTCTACACCGAAAGTGAGACTGCGCCGTCGACACTGGGCTTGCCGGGCGCGTGGCGCCTGCACCGGGAGCAGAAGTCCGGTCGGGTGTATTACGCGTTGTGGCACCGCGTGGTCGAAACCGCCGCCTAAACCTGTGGTGAGCGGGACCCTCATGAAGCCTTTCACTGAAAAATTCACCCCCGCCTTCGGCCTCGGCAACCCCCACTTGCAAACGCTATGGGGGCCGCTGTGCCGCCCCACCACTCATATCGAGCGCCAACGCGAACGCCTGTGGCTGGACGACGGCGACTTCCTCGACCTCGACTGGCACGGGCCTCATGACACGCAAGCACCTCTGGTGCTGGTGCTGCACGGGCTGACAGGTTCGTCCAACTCACCCTACGTAGCGGGCTTGCAAAAAGCCCTCGCCGTCCAAGGCTGGGCCAGCGTGGCGCTGAATTGGCGCGGTTGCTCGGGTGAACCCAACCTGCTGGCACGCAGTTACCACTCCGGCGCCAGCGAAGACCTGGTCGCAGCGGTTGCTCATCTGCGCGCCAAGCGGCCTTTGGCGCCGTTGTACGCGGTGGGTTATTCCCTGGGCGGCAATGTGCTACTCAAGCATTTGGGCGAAACCGGAAAGGCGTCGGGGCTACAAGGCGCGGCGGCGGTGTCGGTGCCGTTTCGCCTGGATCAGTGTGCGGACCGGATCGGCCTGGGCTTTTCGCGGATTTATCAAAAACACTTCATGCGTGAAATGCTCGCGTATATCCGCGTCAAGCAAAGCCGTTTTCTACAGGATGGTCGGGCTGACGGGCTTAAAACCCTGGAGTCCCTCGGCTCACTGGAGAAGATGCGCACGTTCTGGGACTTCGATGGCCGCGTGACCGCGCCGCTGCACGGCTACCTGAGTGCGGAGGATTATTACCGCCGCGCATCGAGTCGTTATTACCTGGCCAGTATCCGCACGCCGACCCTGATTATCCAGGCGGCGGATGATCCGTTTGTGTTTGCCCATAGCCTGCCAGAGGCCAGCGAGCTGTCGGACTGCACTGAGTTTGAGCTGACGGACAAGGGTGGGCATGTTGGGTTTGTTGAGGGCTCGCTCAAACGCCCCGGTTACTACCTGGAGCGCCGGATTCCCCAGTGGTTACTGACACAACACGGTTAAACATGTGTGGGCTTGCTCGCCGGACAACTCAGTCGCCGGTAGCGACTTCCCGCTGCGGATCAGTAATCCACTCACTCCAAGACCCCGCATACAACTTACCCAAGGGATAACCCGCCAGGCTCAACGCAAACAGGTTGTGGCAGGCCGTCACGCCTGAACCGCAATACGCCACCAGCTCATCCGGCGAGCGCCCCCGGAGTTGGGCAGCAAAGCGCTGCTTAAGCTGATCTGCCGGCAGGAAGCGACCGTCGCTGCCCAGGTTTTCGTTAAACGCCGCGCATTGCGCCCCAGGGATATGCCCGGCAATCGGATCGATAGGCTCCACTTCGCCGCGAAAACGCGGTTGAGCGCGCGCATCGATCAGCGTCAATCCCGGCTGGCCCAGGCGTTTTTGCAGGTGTTCGGCATCGAGCAGCAGGCGATTGTCCGGCGTCCCCGCGAAAGTGCCAGCTTCAACGACCGGCGTATCCAGGCTCAACGCGAAACCCGCGGCATGCCATGCCTTGAGGCCGCCATTCAGAATAAACACGCCATCACGCTTGCCCAACCAAACCAACAGCCACCATGCCCGCGCGGCGTAGGCGCCAGGACCGTCGTCATACAGCACCACATCGGTGTCAGCGCTGATGCCCCAAGCCCGTAATTGCCGAGCGAACGTCTGCGCTGCCGGCAACGGATGACGCCCGGTCACACCCTTGGTCACCGGCCCGCTCATATGACGTTCCAAGTCAGCATACTGCGCGCCCTCGATATGCCCTTCGGCGTAGCTGCAGCGCCCGTAGTTCGGGTCTTCCAGGGCAAAGCGGCAATCCAGGATCACCAACCCGCCAGCCTTCTGGCGCTCGGCCAGTTGCTGGGGACTGATCAGTTGGGCAAGCGGCATGACGGCCTCCTATGAATAGATTCGAGAAAGGTCCTACTTCACTTCTTCCAATGCCTGATTCAACGGCACGTAAAACTCTTTGAATAAGGCGTCCACGGCCTCTTTCGCCTGGGGCGTGACAAACCCAGCCTCCAGCACCAACACCTGATACACCCCGCGCTTGATGGCCTCGGCGCTCAAGTGGGTGGAATTTTCGTTGGTCGTGCACAAAAAACGCACCCAGGAGGTCAGGATAATCCACGCATTGAGGGTCAGCGCCTCGGTTTGCACCGGGTCCATATTCAGAATGCCGGCATCGACAAACCCCTGGTAAATCGCGCCGCCCTGGATCAGGCAGCGCTGGGAAAAACGCCGATAGCCGGTGGCCAGTTCTGGATCGCTTTCCAATAGGTGTTCGAGGTCGCGGTGCAGGAAACGATAACGCCACATGCCGGCCAATACGGCTTGCAGGTAGAAGCGCTTGTCCGCCACGGCCATGGCACGACCTTGAGGCGGGCGCAGGAAACTGTCCACCAGGGCTTCGTATTCGCGAAACAGTACGGCGATGATCGCCTGCTTGTTGGGGAAGTGGTAGTACAGGTTGCCCGGCGAAATTTCCATATGGGCGGCGATGTGGTTGGTGCTCACACTGCGCTCGCCCTGCTGGTTAAAAAGCTCCAGGCTGGTTTGCACAATGCGCTCGCTGGTCTTTACTCGTGGTGCCATAGGGGATCAGCTTCTGTACACGTGATGGGGCATCTTACGGCCTATCCTTGCCAGGATAAATGTGCATGTTGCTGCGATGTTATTTGACAATTTAGAGTAATGACTCTAAAAACTCAGGCAGACCTATAACAATCGGGAACGCCGCCATGTCTGCCAACGTTGCCTACTTGCAAGATTCCCAGGTGCTGGATCAACTCCAGACCCTGTTCGATGCGCAACGCTGCGCCTACGCCGCCAACCCAATGCCACCGGCCGCACAGCGCCAACAATGGCTGAAGGCTCTGCGTGATTTGCTCAGCGACGAGCGCCAGGCGTTGATCAACGCGATCAGCCAGGACTTCAGCCACCGCAGCGCCGACGAAACCCTGTTCGCCGAACTGATGCCCAGCCTGCATGGCATTCACTATGCCAGCAAACACCTGAAGGGCTGGATGAAACCGTCCCGGCGAGCTGTAGGCATTGCCTTCCAACCGGCTTCGGCCAAAGTTATCTACCAGCCCTTGGGCGTTGTCGGGGTGATCGTGCCCTGGAATTACCCGCTGTACTTGGCCATCGGTCCGCTGGTCGGCGCGTTGGCGGCGGGCAACCGGGTGATGCTCAAGCTCAGCGAATCTACCCCTGCCACCGGCGAACTGCTCAAGGCGCTCCTGGCAAAGGTCTTCCCGGAGGATTTGGTGTGCGTGGTGCTGGGTGAAGCCGAAGTAGGCATGGCGTTCTCCAAGCTGCCCTTCGACCACCTGTTGTTTACCGGCGCCACCAGCATCGGCAAGCATGTAATGCGTGCGGCGGCCGAACACCTCACGCCGGTCACGCTGGAGTTGGGCGGCAAGTCGCCGGCCATCGTGTCCGCTGATGTACCGCTCAAGGATGCTGCCGAGCGCATTGCCTTCGGTAAAGCGTTGAACGCCGGCCAGACCTGCGTGGCACCCGACTACGTGCTGGTGCCGGAAGATCGTGTCGACGGTTTTGTCGAGGCCTACACCCAGGCCATTCGCGGGTTTTATCCGACCCTGGCCAACAACCCGGACTACACCGCCATCATCAACGAGCGACAACTGGCCCGGCTCAATGCCTACGTGAAAGACGCCACCGACAAGGGCGCCACCCTGATCCCGCTGTACGACCAGGGCCAGGCGCGGCGCATGGCTCACAGCCTGTTGTTGAATGTCAGCGACGACATGACCGTGATGCAGGACGAAATCTTCGGCCCGGTGCTACCGATCGTGCCGTATCGCGGCATCGACCAAGCCTTTGCCTACATCAACAAGCGCCCTCGCCCACTGGCCCTGTATTACTTCGGCTACAACAAAAGCGAGCAAAACCGCGTGCTCCACGAAACCCATTCCGGTGGCGTGTGCCTGAACGACACCTTGCTGCACGTGGCCCAGGACGATATGCCGTTCGGCGGCATCGGCCCCTCGGGCATGGGCCATTACCACGGTCACGAAGGTTTTCTTACCTTCAGCAAAGCCAAGGGTGTGTTGGTGAAACAACGCCTGAACGCGGCGAAGTTGATCTACCCACCCTACGGCAAATCCATCCAGACGTTGATCCAGAAGCTGTTCGTTCGCTGATACCGCCACCCACGGGATAACAACAACAATGAACCCTAGCCTGACTGATTCACCTGCGCTTTCACGGCGCGGCGTCTTGAAAATCGGCTTGTGCGCCAGTGCCTTCCTGGCCACCGCCGGGCTCGGCGCCAGCCTCAGCGGTTGCTCCAGCAGCACGCCGGCCAGCGGCTTTGCCATGTTGCGCAGCAGTGACTTGCCCTTCTTGCGCGCAGTCATCCCAGTGCTGCTCGAAGGCGTCGCCAGCGCCCAGGAAGTCACCCGCGGGATTGAAGACACGCTTAAGAAGCTCGACTTCAGCCTGCAGCGCCTGTCGCCGGAGATGTTCAAGCTCACCCAACAACTGTTCGACGTGCTGGGCATGGGCATTACCCGTGGGCCGTTGACCGGGATCTGGGGCAGCTGGGAAAACGCCAGCGGCGAACAGATTCGCAACTTTTTGCACCGCTGGGAAAACAGCTACCTGAACCTGCTGCGCATGGGCCAGGGCTCGCTGCTCAAGCTGGTGATCATGGCCTGGTACTTCCAGCCGGCGTCCTGGGCCCACTGCGGCTATCCGGGCCCGCCCAAGATCTGACCCTGATAACCCACTCAAAAATGTGGGACCGCAACGTCGTAGCCAGTGATATCTATAACAACAAGAGTGCACTTCTATGCCCGTACCTGATCTGTTCCGCGACGGCATGGCCCGTGGTTGGAAAACCCATAACGGCGCCGCCCTCGACAGCGACCTGACCCTGGAAGCCGATGTGGCGATCATCGGCAGCGGCGCAGGTGGCGGTACCACCGCAGAAATCCTCAGCGCTGCCGGCTACAAAGTGCTGCTGATCGAAGAAGGCCCGCTCAAGACCAGCAGCGATTTCAAGCTGCTCGAGGACGAGGCCTACACCAGCCTGTACCAGGAGGGCATCGGCCGCATGAGCAAGGATGGTGCGATCACCATCCTGCAGGGTCGGGCGGTAGGTGGCACCACACTGATCAACTGGACGTCGAGCTTTCGCACCCCGGACGCCACACTCGCCCATTGGGCCAGCGAATATGCGGTGAAGGGTCATAGCAGCGCCGAGATGGCGCCGTGGTTTGAAAAGATGGAACAACGCCTGGGCATAGCGCCCTGGGCCCTGCCGCCCAACCCGAACAATGATGTGATCCGCAAAGGTTGCGAAAAGCTCGGTTACAGCTGGCATGTGATCCCGCGCAATGTGCGTGGCTGTTTCAACCTCGGGTATTGCGGCATGGGCTGCCCGGTCAACGCCAAGCAGTCGATGCTGGTGACCACCATTCCCTCCACCCTGGAACAGGGCGGCGAGCTGCTTTACCTGGCACGCGCCGAACGCCTCGTCTACAACGGCGACACCATCAGCAGCCTGGAATGCGTGGCCCTGGACGACCTGTGCGTGGCGCCGACCGGACGTAAGATCACGGTAAAAGCCAAGCATTACGTGCTCTCGGGCGGTGGTATCAACAGCCCGGCGCTGCTGATGCGCTCGGATGCTCCGGACCCGCATTCACGGTTGGGCAAGCGCACCTTCCTGCATCTGGTGAATTTCTCCGCAGCGCTATTCGATGAGATGATCAACCCGTTCTATGGCGCACCCCAGTCGATCTATTCCGACCATTTCCAATGGCAGGACGGCACCACTGGCAAAATGTCCTACAAGCTAGAAGCGCCACCCTTACACCCTGCGCTGGCGAGCACCCTACTCGGCGGCTATGGCACCCAGAACGCTCTGGATATGAGCCAATTGCCCAACACCCACGCGATGCTGGCGTTGCTGCGCGACGGCTTCCACCCCGACAGCCCGGGCGGCAGCGTGGAATTGCGCGGCGACGGTACGCCAGTGCTTGACTATCAGGTCTCGGATTACGCCTGGGACGGCCTGCGCCGAGCGTTCCACAGCATGGCCGAAATCCAGTTCGCGGCGGGCGCCAAGTCGGTCAAGCCGCTGCACCACGACGCGCGCTACGTGAAAACCCTGGCCGAAGCGCGCAGCCTGATCGACGGGCTCAACCTGGAACTGCACCGCACCTGCCTGGGCAGCGCCCATGTGATGGGCGGTTGTGCCATGGGTGAAGACCCGAAAAACGCAGTGGCCGACAGCCTCGGTCGTCATCACCAACTGCGCAACCTGTCGATCCACGATGGCTCGCTATTCCCCACCAGTATTGGGGCCAATCCACAATTATCGGTGTACGGTTTGACCGCGCAACTGGCGACGGCTTTGGCCGAACGTCTGAAAACAGCATGAAAAAACGCGCGATAAGCGGCATGTATCTACATAAGTCGACTTGGCCGACCGGGATGGCTGCGATACCATCCGGTTCCCCAACGGACTCCGCCAGGACGACGCGATGAACCGAGTGTTGTACCCAGGTACCTTCGACCCGATTACCAAAGGCCATGGCGATCTGGTCGAACGCGCCTCACGCTTGTTCGACCATGTAATCATCGCGGTCGCGGCCAGCCCCAAGAAAAACCCGCTGTTTCCCCTGGAACAGCGCGTGGAGCTGGCGCGTGAGGTCACCAAACACCTGCCCAACGTGGAAGTGGTGGGGTTTGCCACACTGCTGGCGCACTTCGCCAAAGAGCAGAACGCCAATGTGTTCCTGCGTGGCCTGCGCGCGGTGTCGGACTTCGAATATGAATTCCAATTGGCTAACATGAACCGCCAATTGGCGCCGGACGTGGAAAGTCTGTTCCTCACGCCGTCTGAACGTTATTCGTTCATTTCCTCGACGTTGGTCCGTGAAATTGCCGCTTTGGGCGGCGATATCACCAAGTTCGTGCACCCGGCCGTGGCCGATGCGCTGACACTGCGCTTCAAGAAGTAAGACCGCTTAATCGGCGCCTGCTCGCACTGCGGGCGCCAATGCGGCACAATTGCGCGCATTAGTTTTCAGATGCCTTGGCTGACAGCCCTGGCAGGAGTTTCCATGTCCCTGATCATCACCGACGATTGCATCAACTGCGACGTCTGCGACCCCGAGTGCCCGAACGCCGCGATTTCCCAAGGCGAGGAGATCTACGTGATCGACCCTAACCTGTGCACCCAGTGTGTCGGCCACTATGACGAGCCTCAGTGCCAGCAAGTGTGCCCGGTAGATTGCATTCCGCTGGATGAAGCCCATCCGGAGACGGAAGAGCAGTTGATGGAGAAGTACCGGAAGATTACCGGTAAGGCCTGAGGCTCTTTAGTGACTGCAAGGGCCTCTTCGCGAGCAAGCCCGCGAAGGCTGCATCAGCCTTCGCACATCAATCAGCGCTGACACTTAGGGCAAAACACACTCGCCCGCTGCCCCAGCACCACATTGCGCAACTCAGTCCCGCACACCTTGCATGCCTCGCCGCTGCGGCCATAAACGAACAATTCCTGCTGGAAATACCCCGGCTGCCCGTCACCGCCGATAAAGTCCCGCAGCGTCGTACCACCGCGCTCGATAGCGGCGGCCAGGATGCGCTTGATCTCAATCGCCAACTTCAGATAACGCGCCCGCGAAATACCTCCGGCCTCGCGACGCGGATCAATGCCCGCCGCAAACAGCGCTTCCGTCGCGTAAATATTGCCCACACCCACCACCACCGCGTTGTCCATGATGAACGGTTTCACCGCCATCGACCGTCCACGGGACAGTTGAAATAAGCGATCACCATCAAACAGGTCCGTCAGCGGCTCTGGCCCCAGGCGAATCAACAGCTCATGATTGTGCGGGTCCTGGCTCCAAAGCATCGCGCCGAAACGCCGCGGGTCGGTGTATCGCAGGGCCAGGCCGGATTCGAGCTCGATATCCACATGCTCATGCTTGGCGGCCGGCATGCCGACTTCCACCAGGCGCAGGTTGCCCGACATGCCCAGGTGGCTAATCAACGTGCCCACTTCGGCATTGATCAACAGGTACTTGGCCCGCCGCTCCACCAGCACGATGCGCTGCCCGGACAGGCGCACATCAAGGTCTTCCGGGATCGGCCAGCGCAAGCGCCGTTCACGCACCACCACGCGGCTGACGCGCTGGCCTTCCAGGTGCGGTGCAATGCCGCGCCGGGTGGTTTCGACTTCTGGTAACTCGGGCATGTGTACCTCGTGAAGGAAGGGTCAGTGCGCGCCCAGCTCGCGGATCGACAACTTCATGCTCTCGAAGTCGTAGTCCGACAGCCCCACGTAGTCCAGCACCAGGTGGCCGATAGTATTCCACTCATGGTCGATGGTCTGATTGCCCAGCACGCGGCAGGACGAGCAGACGTGCTCGGCCATTTTCAGGATCGCCAGCAAGTTTTTAAGCTGCGGATTACGCGACGACTCATCACTGAAGATCGCCAAGGCGTTGTGGTGATTGGCGATGGCGTCGGTCACATGCTCCGGCAGGCGCCAGGACTTGGCGGTGTAGTAACCCACCACCGCATGGTTGGTGTTGAACGCGTTGTTCTCGGTGTCGACCACACGGCAATCGGGCCCCGCATTGGCGTAGGCCTGCTCCAGCACGGCCATGTAATTGGGGAAGCGCTTGAGCATCAGCGGCACGCCGCAATCGTGGAACAGCCCTAATGCATAGGCTTCGTCGACCGCCTGGGCGCCGGTGCGCTTGGCCAGGGTGAGGCAGGTCATGGCCACATCCTGGGCGGTGTCCCAGAAGCGGTTGAGGGTGACGATGGTGTCGTCGCTCATCTCGCCTTTGATCGACAGGGCGTTGATCAGGTTGATGATCGAACGGCTGCCCAGCAGGTTCACCGCGCGCTGAATCGAGGCGATCTTGTTACTCAGCCCGTAATAGGACGAATTGACAATCTTCAGCAGCGCGCCGGAAAGGCCCGGGTCCTGGGAGATCAACCGCGCGATCACCTCCAGGTCCGGGTCGGGCATGTACTGCTCCATCTGCAAATCCACCATGATCTGCGGTTGAGGCGGCACGCTGATGCCTTGCAGGGTCTGCTGGATCTGTTCGGCGGAAAGCTCTTGGGACATAAGTACATACTCCGGGCTAGAGGGCGATTCTAACCTTTATAGGAAGCTGACCGACACATCAAAACCCGGATTAAAAATGGATCAAAAGTGGGAGCGGGCTGGCTCGCGAAAGCGGTATACCAGTCGGCGGATCCAGTGCCTGACCCACCGCTTTCGCGAGCAAGCCCGCTCCCACACAAGGTATACTCCCGCTCTTTTTTCCGGAGCGACGTCATGTCCCTGCCAAGCCTGCGCCTCAAACCCAATGCCGATCGCCGTTTGCGCAACGGCCACCTGTGGGTCTACAGCAACGAAATCGACGTGGCGGCCACCCCACTTCACGGCTTCCAGGCAGGCGACCAGGCTATCCTGGAAGCAGCCGGCGGCAAGACCCTGGGCATCGTGGCCATGAGCCCGAACAACCTGATCTGCGCCCGCCTGCTGTCGCGCGACATCAAGTTGCCTTTGGACAAGTCGCTGCTGGTGCACCGGATCAACGTGGCGCTGTCACTGCGTGATCGCCTGTTCGACAAGCCGTTCTACCGCCTGGTGTACGGCGATTCCGACCTGCTGCCGGGCCTGGTAGTCGACCGTTTCGGCGACATCCTGGTGGTGCAGATCGCTTCGGCGACCATGGAAGCGCATAAGGAAGACGTGATCGCTGCGCTGACCCAAGTGCTCAAGCCGAGCGGCATTCTGTTCAAGAACGACTCCGCCGCACGCGACGCCGAAGGCCTCAACCGCTACGTCGAGACCGTATTCGGTCTGGTGCCTGAATGGGTCGCCCTGGAAGAAAACGGCGTGAAATTCGAAGCCCCGGTGATCCAGGGCCAGAAAACCGGATGGTTCTACGACCACCGCATGAACCGCGCCCGCCTGGCCCCGTACGCCAAAGGCAAGCGCGTGCTCGACCTCTACAGCTACATCGGCGGCTGGGGCGTGCAAGCTGCGGCTTTCGGCGCCAGTGAAGTGTTCTGCGTCGACGCCTCCGCCTTCGCCCTCGACGGCGTGGAGCGCAACGCCGCGCTGAACGGTGTTGCCGAGAAGATGACTTGCATTGAAGGCGACGTGTTCGAAGCCCTCAAAGAGCTGAAAGCCAGCGAAGAACGCTTCGACGTGATCGTCGCCGACCCACCGGCCTTCATCAAACGCAAAAAAGACATGAAAAACGGCGAAGGCGCCTACCGCCGCCTCAACGAGCAAGCCATGCGCCTGCTCAGCAAGGACGGCATCCTGGTCAGCGCCTCGTGCTCCATGCACCTGCCGGAAGACGACCTGCAAAACATCCTGCTGACCAGCGCCCGTCACCTGGATCGCAATATCCAGATGCTGGAACGCGGCGGCCAGGGCCCGGATCATCCGGTGCACCCGGCGATTGTTGAGACCCGGTATATCAAGAGCATTACGTGCCGGTTGTTGCCCAATAGCTGATGCTATTGACCTGTAGGGACTTCCGGGTTCCTACAGGTTTTAAGGAAGTTTCGTCCCGCACCAGACTTTGACTTTCCTCCCCACAGGCTCGATTCTCCCCTTCCTCACGGAATCGAGGCTCGCTCATGTCGGCTGCTATCACGCTCGCTGAAAAACCATTCATTGTTTTCTGGCTGATGACCATGACCCTGCTGGGCGTCTTCCCTCTTGACGCCGTGCTGCCTTCCTTTCCCGCTTTGGCGGAACACTTCCACACATCGACAACCCATATCGCCCGATCAGTCAGCCTGTTCGCCATTGGCTTTTCATGCTCAATGCTGTTGATCGGCCCGTTGTCCGACAAGATCGGCCGCAAGAAGCTGCTACTGGCCAGCATGGTCGTGGCGATCATCGGTGCCGCCGGGTGCTTGACCGCCAGCAACACCCCCCAATTCCTGTTCTTTCGCGTCATCCAAGCCATGGGCTGCGGCGGTTTCATATTGTCCCAGGCGTTGGTGCAGGACCTTTTTTTCGGCAGAGAACAAGAGCGTTTGCGCATAGCAATGGTCACGGCCGGAGGAATCTTCATTTCGATTTCGCCGCTGCTGGGCGCGTGGCTGCAACTGCATTGGGGCTGGCAAGCCAGCTTCTACGTGTTCATAGCCCTCTGTACAGCATCCTTGATCATGGCTAACCGGTTACTCCATGGCGGCATGCCTCAAACAGCCGCGAGCCGATACAGTATTTTCAAGGCCTATACCAAGGTCTTCGCCAACAGCCATTTCGTCAGCTATGCCACGATCTCCGCGATTACCTTCGCCTGCCACTTCTCGTTCATCGTTGTTTCACCGCTCATATTCATGGACCAACTGAAACTGTCACCCCATGAGTACTCACTGACCTTACTCCTCTATGGCGCCGCTTACGTATTGGGCGGCGTCTGTGCAGGCTTCCTGCACAAACGCCTGCCTGCTGCGACTCAGATGGCCATAGGGCTGGTGCTGATCGCGATTTCTGGGCTGGTCATGCTACTTCTGGCCTATCAGTTCGGCTTATCAACGCTGACCGTACTGGTGCCCATGCTGCTCTGCACGGCGGGCACGACCATCACCCGGCCCATTTCCAACTCCAGGGCCATGAGCTTGTTTCCAGACAGTGCGGGGACGGCGGCATCAGCCGTAGCAGCAGTGTTGTTCATTGCCGGCGGTCTTATCAGTGCATTCATCAGCACCTTTACTCACCAGCTAAGCACTGCGCTTGGCCTGTGCTTTCTAATTCTGAGCATCGTCGCACTGGCGTTGAACGCATGGGTGCGGCGCCACCCGCACGTCCCGTAGCCGCCATCTTCACGGTTGCAGCCATTCCCTCCAGCCGCCAGCGGTGTAGAATCGGCCTATTCATCGCCAGTCATCCCCCGGCGGGTTTATGAGCTCAAGGCCCAAGCAAGCGGCGATCCCGCGACGCGAGTGGCAACTTTTGGACACACGGCCATTTTCTGAGTGTTCCAGACGTCAATAGAAGCTCACTCCCCTTTGATACCGATTAGCCGCCCGGAGTGCTCCATGCCAGATTACCGCTCGAAAACATCCACCCATGGCCGTAACATGGCCGGCGCGCGCGCACTGTGGCGTGCCACGGGGATGAAAGATGACGACTTCAAGAAGCCGATCATCGCGATTGCCAACTCATTCACTCAGTTCGTACCCGGCCACGTCCACCTCAAGGACCTGGGCCAACTGGTCGCCCGCGAGATCGAGCGCGCTGGCGGCGTAGCCAAGGAATTCAACACCATCGCCGTGGACGACGGCATCGCCATGGGCCACGACGGCATGCTGTATTCCCTGCCGAGCCGCGAGATCATCGCCGACTCCGTGGAATACATGGTCAACGCTCACTGCGCCGACGCCATCGTGTGCATCTCCAACTGTGACAAGATCACCCCCGGCATGCTGATGGCCTCCCTGCGCCTGAACATCCCGGTGATCTTCGTTTCCGGCGGCCCGATGGAAGCCGGCAAGACCAAGCTCGCCTCCCACGGCCTCGACCTGGTCGACGCCATGGTGATCGCCGCCGATTCCAGCGCTTCTGACGAGAAGGTTGCGGAATACGAGCGCAGCGCTTGCCCAACGTGCGGTTCGTGCTCCGGCATGTTCACCGCCAATTCGATGAACTGCCTGGTGGAAGCCTTGGGCCTGGCCTTGCCGGGCAACGGTTCGACACTGGCCACCCACAGCGACCGCGAGCAACTGTTCCTGCAGGCCGGCCGCACCATCGTCGAGCTGTGCAAGCGTTACTACCATGACAACGATGAATCGGTGTTGCCGCGCAATATCGCTAACTTCAATGCGTTCGAAAACGCCATGACCCTGGACATCGCCATGGGCGGTTCCACCAATACCATCCTGCACTTGCTGGCTGCGGCCCAGGAAGCCGAGATCGATTTCGACCTGCGCGACATCGACCGTCTGTCCCGTCACGTGCCACAGCTGTGCAAAGTCGCGCCGAACATCCAGAAGTACCACATGGAAGACGTGCACCGCGCCGGCGGGATCTTCTCGATCCTCGGCTCCCTGGCCCGTGGCGGCCTGCTGCACACCGACCTGCCAACCGTGCACAGCAAGACGCTCGCCGAAGGCATCGCCAAATGGGACATCACCCAGACTGACGATGAAGCCGTGCTTCACTTCTTCAAGGCAGGCCCAGCGGGCATCCCGACGCAAACCGCGTTCAGCCAGTCGACCCGTTGGGACACCCTGGATGACGACCGTGAAAACGGCTGCATCCGCAGTGTCGAGCACGCCTACTCCCAGGAAGGCGGCCTGGCCGTGCTGTACGGCAACATCGCCCTCGACGGTTGCGTGGTGAAAACCGCCGGTGTGGATGAATCCATCCACGTCTTCGAAGGTCGCGCCAAGATCTACGAGAGCCAGGACAGCTCGGTTCGCGGCATCCTCGCCGACGAAGTGAAGGAAGGCGACATCGTGATCATCCGCTACGAAGGCCCGAAAGGCGGCCCGGGTATGCAGGAGATGCTGTACCCGACGTCCTACCTGAAATCCAAAGGCCTGGGCAAAGCCTGCGCCCTGCTGACCGACGGTCGGTTCTCTGGCGGTACTTCGGGCCTGTCCATCGGCCACGCTTCGCCAGAAGCGGCTGCCGGTGGCGCGATTGGCTTGGTGCAGGATGGCGACAAGGTGCTGATCGACATCCCGAACCGTTCGATCAACCTGTTGATCAGCGATGAAGAACTGGCGGCACGCCGGGTCGAGCAGGACAAGAAAGGCTGGAAGCCGGTGGAGAAGCGTCCGCGCAAAGTCACCACCGCGTTGAAGGCGTATGCGTTGTTGGCGACCAGCGCCGACAAGGGCGCTGTGCGTAACAAAGCGATGCTCGACGGTCTGTAAGCTTCGCGCATAAAAATGCCCCGCCCAAATGCGGGGCATTTTTTTGCCCAGAACAACTCTCGAAAACAATAGGGATCAAAATGTGAGAGCGGGCCTGCTCGCGAAGGCAGGCAACTCGGTCTTACTGAATCTCTTCAGGCTTCACAATCACCCAGTTCTTGTCCGCCGTCACCGGCAACCCTTCCTTGGCCTGCGCCGCCGCATGCTTGGCCATCATGCCGTTCAGCTGGGTCATGTACTTGTCCTTGCGGTTGATCCACAAGTGAATCCCCCCCTTGGCCACGTCCACATCGTGGAACAGCATGTAGCCATCGCTGGTCGGGGTGTCGCCGCCCACCAGCACTGGTTTTTTCCACTCGTCGATGTAGGTAAGAATGGCCGCATGCTTACCGGCCATCCAGGTGGCCGGGGTCCACAGGTAGGGGGTCAGTTCCAGGTCGAGGTTGGCCTTCTCGTCATATTTACCGGCGCTGATCTGTTTGCGCGCAGTGGTCAGCTCGCCGGTCTTGCGGTCCTTGAGCAGGGTGGTCACGCCGATGACGTTCTCGGGTTTGACGTTGTAGCCGTACTTCGGATCGGCGGCAACCATGCGCACCAGCTCTTCCGAAGCGGCGGTCATCACATACACCGCGATGCCGTTCTCCATCAGCTTGTTGTACAGCTCGGCCTGGCCGGTGAAGATTTTCGGCGGTTGCACTTCGGACTTTTTCACCACGTCGCCTTCAAAATAGCTGACGGGTACGGGCTTGCCGGAGGCCATCAGCTCATCGACCTGCACCTTGAGCTCCTTGAGGGTAAAACCCGAGAACACCTGGGCGACCCACGGGTAGCAGACCATGTCGTCCACTTCGCAAAGGCGATAGTAGTAACTGAACAGGCTTTCCTTATGGTCGGCGGTGTCTTTGAACGGCATCAGTTTGAGCGATGGATCAAGGCTGTCACGGGTGATCAGACCCTTGTTTTCCATGTAGGGCAGCAGGGACTCTTCGAGGTCGTAGCGATAACTGGTGTTGTCCATGTCGAACACCGCGAAATTACCCTTGTTGGCGTTGGCGGCGATCATTTCATTCAGTTGCTTGGCCGCCGGAGCTGGCCAGTGCTTCAGCTCGGTGGCGGCGAACGCCTGGCTGACGAGTCCGAGGCAAAATGCGGCGGCGAGTAATTTCGGCACGAACTTCATAGGCGTTGTCTCCCTGAGTGAAAGACATCGACACTAACAAATCCCTGTGACAGTTCCCACTTCGAGCACGACCGTGCGCGTCCTGATTCCGTCACACTTTTGCGCCTGAGTGGCAAATGCTTATTCCAAAAACGACACCGGCCATTCCATATCGGTATTAAATCAATATATTTCAAGCTGTTAGGCTTCCCGGTTCGCAATCGCAGGCTCACGCGATTGGCTGCCTTCTCAACGGAGCTCTAATGAATCTGCCCCTGATTCTCAACTTACTGGTGTTCGTGGCCCTGTTGCTGGGCCTGGCACAAACCCGTCGTACACACTGGAGCCTCGCCAAGAAGGTGTTGCTTGCCCTGGTGTTAGGCGTGGCGTTCGGTGTCGCGCTGCACAGCATTTATGGCGCCGGCAACCCGGTGCTCAGAACCTCCATCGGCTGGTTCGACCTGGTCGGCAACGGCTACGTGCAACTGCTGCAAATGATCGTGATCCCGCTGGTGTTCGCCTCGATCCTCAGCGCCGTGGCGCGCCTGCACAATGCCTCGTCCCTGGGAAAGATCAGCTTCCTGACCATTGGCACGCTGCTGTTCACCACCGCAATTGCCGCGCTGATTGGTATTGGCCTCACCAACCTGTTCGGCCTTAGCGCCGAAGGCCTGGTGGCCGGCACCCAGGAAATGGCGCGCCTGCAAGTGATCCAGAGCGATTACGCCGGCAAGGTCGCCGACCTGAATATCCCGCAACTGTTGTTGTCATTCGTGCCGGCCAACCCGTTCGCTGACCTAGCGCGCGCCAAGCCAACGTCGATTATCAGCGTGGTGATTTTCGCTGCCTTCCTGGGGGTTGCCGCGCTGCAGTTGCTCAAGGATGACGTGGAAAAAGGCCAGAAAGTACTCAACGCCATCGACACCCTGCAAGCCTGGGTGATGCGCCTGGTGCGCCTGGTCATGAAGCTGACGCCCTACGGCGTATTGGCGCTGATGACCAAAGTGGTCGCCGGCTCCAACCTTCAAGACATCATCAAGCTCGGTAGTTTTGTGGTGGTGTCGTACCTGGCCCTGGGCCTGATGTTCGTGGTGCACGGCGTGCTGCTGTCCCTGGCAGGGATCAATCCGCTGCGTTTCTTCCGCAAAGTCTGGCCGGTGCTGACGTTTGCCTTCACCAGCCGCTCCAGCGCGGCGTCGATCCCGTTGAGCATTGAAGCGCAGACCCGTCGCCTGGGCATTCCGCAATCCATCGCCGGATTCGCGGCCTCGTTTGGCGCGACTATTGGCCAGAACGGTTGCGCGGGGCTTTACCCTGCCATGTTGGCCGTGATGGTCGCCCCAACCGTGGGCATCAACCCGCTGGACCCGCTGTGGATAGCGACGCTGGTGGCGATTGTGACCTTAAGTTCGGCAGGTGTTGCAGGCGTGGGCGGCGGGGCGACCTTTGCCGCGCTGATCGTACTGCCGGCCATGGGTTTGCCGGTATCACTGGTGGCGCTGCTGATTTCCGTGGAGCCGCTGATCGACATGGGCCGCACGGCGTTGAACGTGAACGGTTCGATGACGGCGGGGGCGATTACCAGCCAGATCATGGGGCAGACGGATCAAGCGCTGCTGGATGCCGATGAGCATGGGCAACTGGTCAGTTGAGCTGCAAGTTATAAGCCTCAAGCTGCAAGAAAGAGCGCCGCGCTTCTACTTGCAGCTTGTAGCTTAAAGCTAGTAGCTGCTCCTAGCCCTGCTCTGTCTCGGGCGACGGCACGATGCCCTCCAGCACCCGCTCAGCCAGCAACTGCGCCACTTCAATCAACTGCGCAACACCCAGCGCACCTTCGCGCCGCGAACTGTTCAGCTCAAAGGCAACGTTGCAGGTCAGCGCGTGGGCTGACGCCAGCGTTTCGGTGAGGTTGACCAGTAAATCTTCGGTGGGGATACCGTCTTTTACGCGCAACAGGACGACAGGGGCGTCATTGGATGGGGAATCGAGTGGGGGATTTGGGGTTGGTTTGATCATTGTGAAGTCCCTTAATCATAAGTGGAGCTGCCACTGATCGCCGCGACGCGATGGAAGGTGGTAGCTGTACGCAGGTTCGCGGACCGGCGATTAAGGAACCGGCATACCCTAGGGTATCCCGCGCACAGCCACCATAGCGCTGCACAGTAGACGATAAAAAAGCGTCAACTGAAAGGAGGCAATGCTTAATCGATCCGGGCCGCGACGCCCGACCGCTACGTTTGCAGCGGTGTACGGAGACTAGGGAGCCGGCTTCCTAGGGGCAACCTCAAAGACTTGTCGGACGTTTCCGTTTTTACCAATACCTAGTCGAACGGTCAGTTGTCTGGTTCTCCATCAGCCAGCAACATCTTCCTGCGTGCCACAGCGGCGCGATCCCTATGCACAACTCAACACCACGACAGTGTTTGAGCCCGCGCGCGCCCTAAAAAAAGGAAGTGATATGAAGGACACCGATACTGAAATTCAACAATCCACTCGCCCAATCAAAGCCACTTATGACTACGCGACACTTGGCTCCAAAACGCGCATGGGAGGCGAAATCGTTACAGCAAGCACCAGCCTCGAGATTCATGACCTGTGCATCGCATGCGTCGGCGACCGAGTGCGCTACCCCGATGGCAAAGAGAGCGAAATTGTTTCGGGAGCAGGTTTCGCAGCAACCTACAAAGGCCTGCCAATCGCAATTGTCGGCAGTGCTACCGACAACGGCGACATTGTGACGAGCAGCTTGCAAGACCTGGCTCAGATAGTGGAGTACGCGGACGACGATGGCATCCCAGGCCTTCTACAGCCTGGATATCGTGTGGAAAGCCAGATGTGAAGCGCTACAACATCACCACTGGCGCGAAGACCACGGCAGGCGGCGAAGTGATCAGCGGTTTGGCGCGCACCAGCTTCAACGGACAAATGATCGCCAGAGAAGGTGACCGCGTCGCTTGTCCGGCATGCGGCACTGAAGGCTTCATAGCGCTCGTCGGCCCTCATCTGCACGAAGAGTGGGGCGGCAAGCAAGCTGCGCTTGAGGGGGACCTGTGTATATGTAAATGCGATCCCCCCCCTGAGCTGATCGCCTGCCAGCGCTTCAAGTCTCAGGTGTTCGAAACACAGCCCCAGCGTGACACCTTCACTTGGACAGGGCCAAACACACCTAACCCGCCTGTTGCCAACTTCTCCGTCCCCGGCGCGGTGAATCGTGCCGCTGACGCGTGCGTGTTCGCCAAATCATGCGTCTCGGTGCCGGCCGGTTCTACGGCTGCGGGAACCGGCCCGGAAAACGCCAGGAACTTCGGCACCACGGCCGTTATGGCCTCAACCGGTACGACGGGCGCTGTCGGCAGGGCAGCAGGCACACTCGGCAGCGACCTCGGTGCATGGGCTGTACGAGGGTTGGCCGGAGCCAGTTCCGCCCTCAACCTCGTGCTGCTGGCATTCTGGCCTCGGGATATCGGTGATTCAACGCTGTACACCCCGGAGCAGTTGGAGGGGATGCGTTCGGCCAGTACACGGGTGCGTTTCCAGTTTCGCCAGGATGAATCCGGTGAACTGCGGGTTTACGGCATCCATACCAGGCCTGGAAGTGGCGCAGATCGTGTGCCTGTCACACAAGCCAGATGGAATGCTGACAAAAGCGCGATGGTGGCGGTGCTCGATGGCATCAGCATCACTTGGACGCCGAATCATGGGCCGGTGGTGAGTGTGCCGAGCCCGTATCCCGGCACACCGGAACGCCTGGATAATTTGTTCGTTCATCCGGTTGCAGTGGGGCAAGATTCGGCAATCAGCCACTATCCGGGCCGGGAAGCTGAGGATGTTACCTGGCAGGATACGATCATTTCGTTTCCCGTTGATTCGGGTGTACCGCCGCTGTATTTGGTGTTTGCCAAGCCTGCGGTCAAGCCCTTGGAGGTTGATATTTATGGTGCGTTCAATGGACGACTGCGCAACGGGCTACATGTGGATCACATGCCCTCACAGGCGGCGATAAGACGTCATCTCGAACGCTATGCAATAAGCTTCACAGAGAGGCAGCTTAAGGATGCATTAAACAACGCTGCAAGCATTGCGATTCCGTCTTATATCCATCAGAAGTTTAGTGAGACCTACGGCTGGAGAAATTCGGAGGAAAAACAGGCGTTAGATGCTGACGATCTCCGTCACGCGGTAGACAGCAATTTCAATGCTATCAAGCCATATCTTCTAGATCACGGCTTCGCCGAGTCTGATCTTGAGACGGCGCGTACCCAAATGCATAAGATCAACGAGAATCAAGGGTGGTACTAGGATGGATGTCGAGAAAATTAATCGTTTGGTAAGAGGTTTGGGTCGCACTTACGACGAGTTTCTTGTCGAGGGCTTACTTCGTGCCGGATCGATAAAACCGCTATTTTCAAATAGCCAGAACACCCATTTCATCGATAAGCCAGAGCCAGGCATTGAGCTTTGGTTTTGGGCTGAAACCATGCGATTAGAGCGAATCGTTTTTTGCCTGATAGCACTGGCGGAGGGAGAGCCAAAGTACGTGGGTAAGCTACCTGCACCCTTCGCCCTCTCGATGAATCAAGAGAGTATTCAAAACACACTTGGAAAGCCAAACGAGTCCAAAGGGCCAGTGAAGTTACCGTTGCCGATTGGGGCTACAGGAGGATGGGATTCCTTTCGTCTCAGTTTGGAGTTTCACTCGAACGCGAGGGTCGCTGTCCAGTATTTACCAGATAAATCAGTATGTGGTTTAGCGTTCACGTTGGTTGAGATGGGCCGCGATTAACCACGCCTGACTCCACGCCAAGCGCGTTTTTTATCGTTCCCCCGCTCCACGTGCAGATGATCTTAACCGCGCTCCCATACTTCGAAGTTGTACGTGGGCTTACCCCTTGCGCCGCACTCTCGGCATTCGACACCGACATCCACTGGTTCATATCAAACGCCGGAAACCACGGACTTCTATGGAGCCGCTGATCGACATGGGCCGCACGAAGTTGAATCTGAATGGTTCGATGATGGCTGGGGCGATTCAGCCAGATCATGGGGCAGACGGATAAAACCTTGCTGGATGCTGATGAGCATGCGGAGTGAGTGCAGGCCTAATTTACTTCGTCTGTTTCCCATGCTTGGCAGGCCTTTTCCCAAACCTCAAAGCTGTACGCCGGCTTGTCCCCTTCAGCCGGGTTCACAACATTCGACACCAGCTTCCACTTACCCGCATCAAACGCCGGAAACCAAGCATCCCCTTCCGGGCTCAACGCCACCCGCGTCAGATAAAGACGATCCGCCTGCTCCAGCCCCTGCGCATACAACTGCGCACCGCCGATCAGCATCAGTTCATCCACGCCCTGCGCCAGCGCCCACGCCTCAGCGCGCTCCACCGCAGCCTCCAGTGACGGAAAAACTTCCGCACCTTCAAGCACCAGATCGGTCTGACGGCTAACCACCAGGTTCAAGCGCCCCGGCAACGGTCGGCCCAGGGAGTCCCAGGTCTTGCGCCCCATGATGATCGGCTTGCCCAAGGTGGTGGCCTTGAAATATTTGAAATCCCCCGGCAAATGCCAGGGCATGCTGTTGTCGACGCCGATCACGCGGTTTTCACCGAGGGCTGCGATCAGGCTTAAAGGGAGAGTTTTTTTCATGGCGATGAGAATACCAGAGGCGCAGGCCAGCGGTTATGCTCCACGTTCACTTGCTCAACAGGAAGGCGCGTGACTGCACTGACTCCCCTGCACACACTCTGGCTGACAGAAACCGTGCGCCTGCGCGAAGAACACGCAGGCAACCTGGAAGACCTGGAAGCCAACCGCTTGGCCCGCACGGCAGGTGGCGACTTGCCGACGCGCATCCAACAGCGCGCCCTGCACCTGGCCGAGCGTGATGGCCTGACCGCCGCTCTCACGCGCTGGCTGCAAGGTGCGCGTCTGGCGTTGGTGCTGCTCGCGATCGTCGCCGTGATCAGTGGCGCCGGCCTGGCCTTGGCGGCCATGGGCAACGGCCTGACCCCGGTGAATGTGTTCTGGGCCTTGGGCAGCCTGCTTGGTTTGAACCTCATCCTGTTGCTCAGTTGGGCCCTGGGCCTGCTGTTTGCTGGCGAACACAGCGCCAGCCTTGGGCGCCTGTGGTTGTGGCTCAGCGAAAAGCTCGCGCGTGATGCCAAGGCGGCACAGCTGGCGCCAGCGCTGTTGCTGCTGCTGCAGCGCCAGAAACTCAATCGCTGGGCCGTCGGTGTGCTGGTCAACAGCCTGTGGTTGTTGGCGTTGCTCAGCGCCATGGTGATTCTTCTTACGCTACTTGCCACCCGCCGTTACGGCTTCGTGTGGGAAACCACCATTCTTGGCGCCGACACCTTCGTCGCCGTCACCCAGGCCCTCGGCACCTTGCCGGCTATGCTGGGCTTCAACGTACCGACCGTCGACATGATCCGCGCCAGCGGCGATGCTGCGCTGAATATCGAAAGCGCCCGCCAAGCCTGGGCCGCCTGGCTGGTGGGCGTGCTGCTGGTGTATGGCCTGCTGCCGCGCTTGGTCCTCGCCCTGCTGTGCCTGTGGCGCTGGAAACGCGGGCGTGCCACCCTGCGCCTGGACCTCAACCTGCCCGGCTACAGCCAACTGCGCGAACGCCTGATGCCGAGCAGCGAGCGCCTGGGGGTCAACGATGCCGCGCCGGAACAACTGCACCACGTCACGGGCGGCGTCAGCGAACTGGAAAGCGACGGCGCCCTGCTGGTGGCCATCGAACTGGACGATCAACAGCCGTGGCCACCCAAACTGCCGGTCAGCGTGAAAAACGCCGGCATTCTGGACAGCCGCGAATCGCGTAACAAGCTGCTGGAGCAGCTCACGCGCTTCCCTCCTGCACGCCTGGCCATCGCTTGCGACCCTCGCCGCTCGCCGGACCGTGGCAGCCTCGCGCTGATCGCCGAACTCGCGCGCAGCGCCACCGCCACCCGCGTCTGGCTGCTGCAAGCACCGCCCGGCCAGGCGCTGGACGCCGAGCGCCTGGGCGACTGGCACGCCGCACTGCAACAACTTGAACTGCCCTTCGCCGACTGCGCGCCGCTGAACTGGCTGGAGACCGGTCATGACTAAACCGCTGAAACTCGCTGTGGTCGGCCACACCAACGTCGGCAAGACCTCGCTGCTGCGCACCCTGACCCGTGATGTCGGCTTCGGCGAAGTCTCCCATCGCCCCAGCACCACGCGGCATGTCGAAGGGGCGCGCTTGTCGGTGAATGGCGAAGCCTTGCTGGAGCTGTACGACACGCCCGGCCTGGAAGATGCCATCGCACTGCTCGACTACCTGGAGCGGCTGGATCGCCCCGGTGAACGCCTCGACGGCCCGGCGCGTCTGGCACGGTTTCTCGAAGGCAGCGAAGCCCGCCAGCGTTTCGAACAGGAAGCCAAGGTGCTGCGCCAATTGTTGGCGTCTGACGCGGGCCTGTATGTGATCGACGCCCGCGAGCCGGTCCTGGCCAAGTACCGCGACGAACTGCAAGTGCTAGCCCGTTGCGGAAAACCATTGCTACCGGTACTCAACTTCGTCAGCAGCAGCGACCACCGCGAGCCGGACTGGCGTGACGCCCTGGCGCGCCTCGGCCTGCATGCGCTGGTGCGTTTCGACAGCGTCGCGCCACCGGAAGACGGCGAACGGCGGCTGTATGAAAGCCTCGCGCTGCTAATGGAAAGTGCGCGGCCGCAACTGGAGCGGTTGATTCTTGATCAACAGGCGCAACGCCAGGCACGCCAGCAAAGCGCCGCGCGATTGATCGCCGAGCTGCTGATCGACTGTGCGGCGTGCCGACGCAGCGTGGTGACTGAAGATGAGCCGCAAGCCATCGGTGATCTGCGCAAAGCCGTGCGTCAACGTGAGCAAAAATGCGTGGAAGCGTTGCTCAGGCTGTTCGGCTTCCGCCCCCAGGACGCCGCCGCCAGCGACTTGCCGCTGCTGGATGGGCGCTGGGGCGATGACCTGTTCAACCCGGAAACCCTCAAGCAGCTCGGCGTGCGCGTCGGCGGCGGGATCGCCGCAGGCGCGGCGGCGGGTGCAGGCGTGGATTTACTGGTCGGTGGGTTAACACTAGGCGCCGCCGCACTGGCCGGTGCAATTGCTGGTGGTGCACTGCAAACCGCACGCAGCTATGGCAGCCGCCTGCTGGGCAAGATCAAGGGCCAGCGTGAGCTGACCGTCGACGACGCCGTGCTGCGCCTGCTCGCCCTGCGCCAACGCCAATTGCTCAAGGCCCTGAACCTGCGTGGCCATGCGGCGATGCACAGCATCAAGGTCGACACGCCCCAGGACAAAACCTGGCGCGAGGGAAAACTGCCGGACGCGTTGCATAAGGCCCGCGCGCACCCGCAATGGTCGTCCCTCAACCCTCATGCCAGGTTGAGCCAGGCCGAGCGCCAGGAACAGGTCGAAGCCCTGGCCCAGCGCCTCGACGAGACCTAAGCCGCCAGCACCTTGCGCGCCTTGGCCCTGAGCACGTCAAGGTCGAGTATCGGCACGTGCATTTCCTTTGCCTGTTCGTCCCAATAGCGCATGCGCAGACTCACCGCACAGAGCGGGTCTTGCTCGAAAACGCAGGCTTGTTCCGCATTCATGACACCGCCCTGATAGTCCAGCGTTCGGCGGCTGGCTTCGCTCAAACTGGCGTAATAGTCCGGCTGGCTGAAGGTCAGGTAACGCTTGGCCTGCACGTGATACTCCACCAACTTGGCCATACGCTCGCTGAACCCTGCACGGCGCAGATAATCCGCCCCCAAACGCTCATGGCTGACCACGCCATAACCGCCCATGTTTTCACCGCCCAGGCCACAGATATGCCCGATATCGCGGAAAAATGCCGCCAGTACCACTTCGTCATCAAAGCCTTCGGACATGGCCAGTTGCGCGGACTGGGACATATGTTCGATCTGCGACACCGGCTCGCCGATGTAATCCGCCATGCCGCGTGTCTCGTACAGGCCGAACACTTCGGCAATCGCCTGCTCCGGGCTCATCACGCTGCGCCCCACACTGCAGTGATATTTCGCTCAGCCATCGCTGGCCCCACGCTCATGCCGACGCCGGTATGCATCAACGCCGCGCTGACGCCCCGCGCCGCGCGCAGGAACGAGAACGGCGCCGGGCCTCGCGAGCCGTACACACCCTGCCACCGTTCTACCACCTGGATCTTGCAACCCAGGGTCTGTTCGGCCAGTTCGATCATCCAGTCATCGACCTGCTCGGCATTGAACGGCGATGCATCGCTGCCGTAGTCATGGGAGTCGCCGATGATCAGCTCGCCATGGGGCGTCGGGCTGATCAGCAGGTGAATACCGTGTTCATGCAGGTGCGGTGCCTCACGCAGGATCTGCGCCTGCACCGGCGCGGCTTCCGGCAGATCGGCGAATGCGCCGTAGTGCACGCAACTCAGGCCGCTGAGCAACGCGTGTTGCAGGTTCAGATTCACGGCTGGCCGCGCGCGCAGCATTTGCAAGCGGCAGGTACTCGGGTTGAGTTGGGCCATCGCTTCGGCCAGCAAGGTTTGGTAGTCGTGGCCGGAGCACACGATGATCTGCTCACCGCGAAAGCTCCCCGCCGTGCTGTTCAACTGGCCCGGTTCGACGTCGCGAACCAGGGTGGAGAAGTAAAACTCCACGTTCAGTTCCTGCGCCAGGTAATTGATCAGCGCCGGGATCGCTTCACGGGAATACAGTTGCTGATCGTCCTTGCCATGCAGCGCGGCGCGGTGATGGCGGAACTGGCCGCCGTATAAATCGTTGATTGCCGCGCCTTGCAGCAGTTCGACGTTGTAGCCGTATTCTTGGGCGCGTCCGGCGCAGAAGGCTTCCAGCAGATGCTCTTCGGCTTGGGTGCGGGCGAACAGGTATGAACCGTTGCGCTTGAGCTGCAGCCCGGCGACTTGGGCCCAATGGGCCCAGATGTCGCGGCTCTCCCGCGCCAGGTCGAGCATCGGTCCAGGTGGTTGACCGGTGACCAGGGCCTGGCCGAAGTTGCGGACCGAGGCGCCGAGCGGCGTGGCGCTGCGTTCGAAGACCTTGACCTTGAGGCCGCGCCTGGCGGCCGCATAAGCGTGGGACAGACCGAGGATGCCGGCGCCGATGATCAGCAGGTCGCGGTGGTGTGTCATTGAATGATGTCCTGAATTCGAGACCGCTATCGCAGGCAAGCCTGCGATGAGGCCATCAGCCCAAACCGAGCATTTACTGACCCGCCACCTTCTCCGACTTGCCGTCATAGCGCTTACGCCATTCGGCCAGGATGCCGTCGCGATTTTTCGAGGCCCAGGCAAAGTCGTTCTTGATCAGGCGCTGCTCGTAATCGGCCGGCAACTCAGTCTGCGGCTTGGCAATACCCGGCTGGGCAAGGACCGCAAAGTTGTTCTTGTACAAGTCCATGGCAGCGGGGCTGGCCGAGAAGTCGGCGAGCTTTTTCGCCGCGTCGGCGTGAGCAGAGCCCTTGAGCACGGCAGTGGCTTCAATGTCCCAGCCCAGGCCCTCCTTGGGGAGGATGATGTCCAGCGGCGCACCCTGGCGCTTCAGTTGTACGGCCGGGTATTCGAAAGAAATCCCGATCGGGAACTCACCCGACGCCGCCAGCTTGCACGGCTTGGAACCGGAGTGAACGTACTGGCCGATGTTCTGGTGCAGGTCGTCCATGTACTGCCAACCCTGTTTCTCGCCGAAGGTCTGCAACCAGGCGCTCACGTCCAGAAAACCAGTGCCGGACGAGGCCGGGTTGGGCATGACGATCTTGCCCTTGTATTCAGGCTTGGTCAGGTCCTGCCAACTGACCGGCTTGGTCAGGCCCTGTTTCTCGGCCTCGACGGTGTTGAAGCAGAGGGTCGCGGCCCACACATCCATGCCGACCCAGGCCGGAGGGTTGGCGGCATCGCGGTAGTTTTTGCCGATCTTGTCCAGGTCCTTGGGCGCGTAGTTATCCAGCATGCCTTGCTGATCGAGGATCGCCAGGCTCGACGCAGCCAGGCCCCAGACCACATCGGCTTGCGGGCGGTCTTTCTCGGCCAACAGCTTGGCGGTGATGATCCCGGTGGAATCACGCACCCACTTGATTTCAATGTCCGGGTTGGCCTGCTCGAAGGCTTTTTTGTAGGTCTTCAACTGCTCGGCTTCGAGGGCCGTGTACACCGTCAGCTCGGTCTTGGCGAAGGCATTCAGACTGAATGCGCTCAGTACGGCAGCGACCAGCGCCAGGGGCTTGAACATGGAGCACCTCCTTCAGGGATGTTTATTGGCCGGGCGCGGTCTGGCGCCAGGCTTGGGAGCGGCGCAACGCGCCACGTGAGGCCCACGCCAGCAGCAGCGAGACGCCGGCCGAGGTGAACAGGATCAGGGTCGACATGGCCGCCGCACCGCCCACATTGCCGGCGTCGTCCATGTTCAAAACGGCAACGGCGGCAAGGATGGTGTCGGGGCTGTAGAGAAAGATCGCGGCGGACACGGTGGTCATCGCCGACACAAACAGATAGCGCACGATGTCCAGCAGCGCCGGCAGGCAGATCGGCACCGTGACTTTCAAGTAATGGCGGTACAGCGGCGCCTTGAGCGACAACGCGGCGGCTTCGAACTCGGCGTCGAGCTGGCGCAACGCCGTGGTCGCGGTCATTTGCGCGGTGGTCAAATAGTGAGCAATGGTGCACACCACCAGCAGGGTCATGGTCCCGTAGAACACATGCAGCGGGTTGCCGTTAAGGTTGAAAAAGAACACGTAGCCCAAGCCCAACACCAGCCCAGGCACCGCCATCGGCACAAAGCTGAGCATGCGCAGCGCCAGGTTCAGGCTCTTCTGGCCCTTGGTCTTTTCCATCAAATACGCGCCAGTGAAGATCAGCACGCTGCCGATCAACGCGGTGCACAGCGCCATGGTCAGGCTGTTGCGATAGGCCAGCCAGCCGCCGCCGGCGGTGTCTTCGAACTGGTAGTGATTGAGCGAAAGCGACAGGTTGTACGGCCAGAATTTCACCAGCGAGGAATACACCGCCATGCCGAATACCAGCAGCAAAACGGCGCAGATCAGCAGCACGATGGCCAGGTAGCAGCCCTCTCTTACGCGCGATGGCACCGGTTGGAGGACGTGGGCACGACCGCTCATGGAGTCGCCATGACGACGGCGCAGCCAGGCATCCACACCAAAGCTGAACAGTGCCGGCAGCAGCAACACCATACCGATCAGCGCACCGCGGCCGAACTGTTGCTGGCCGACCACGGCCTTGTAGGCCTCCAATGCCAGCACCTGATAATCGCCGCCGACCACCACCGGCACGCCGAAATCGGTGATGGTCAAGGTGAACACCAAACAGAACGCGGCGAACACCGCCTGACGGGTCGCTGGCCAAGTAATGCTGCGGAACGCCCGGGCCGGGCTCGCGCCCATGCTCGAGGCCGCATCAAACAGCCGTGCATCCGCCAGGGACAGCGCCGATAGCAGAATCATCAAGGCATGTGGGAAGGTGTAGATGACCTCGCCCAGCACAATGCCCCAGAAACCGTAGATATTCTCCGAAAGCAGCCCACGCAACATGCCTTGGTTGCCGAACAGATACACCAGCGCAATACCCGGCAACATCGACGGCGCCATCAGCGGCAGCAGTGACATGCCGCGCCAGATCGCCTTGCCGGGAATCAACGTACGCTGCAATGCGTAGGCAAACAGGTAGGCCAGCGGTACGACGATGGCCGCAACGCTGAGGGAGACTTTCAGGCTATTGCCCAGCAGCCAGTGGAAGTTGTCACTGGTGAGCAGTTCCCGCGCCGCCACCAGCCCACCGCCCTGCCCGGCTTCGCCGCTGAAACCGCGCCAGAAGATCGCCAGCAATGGCAGCAGTACGGCAACACCCAGCAGGCACAGCCAAAGCAACTTGCCGCCGACCACAAAAACACGATCACCCAGCTCGGCGCGGGAGACCTGACGCGGCTCAGGCAATGTCATGACAGCAGCCATCTCAGGCAAACACCTGCAGGCTGCGCGGCGGCAAGGCGACCCAGATATCCTGAGCACCCAGACGTGGCATGGCTTCCGGAGCCACTTCGGCCAGCAGTGGATGACCGGGCAATTGCTCCAGCTCGAAGCTCATGCGGCAGCGGTTGCCGAGAAAGGTGATCTCGCGGACCTTGGCCGGGAACAGGTTTTCTTCGTGCACCGGCGGGTTCACGCTGATCGCTTCCGGGCGGCAAAACAGACGGCCTGACTTGGCGATGCCAGCATCGTCGGCCAAGCGTAGGTTCATCCCGCCGACCTGCGCGTGGCTGGCACTGTTGCGACTGAACGGCAGCCAGTTGCCCTGGCCGACAAACTCCGCCACGAACGGGGTGGCCGGGCGGTCATAGATCTCCTGGGGCGTGGCGTATTGCTCGACCTTGCCGTTGTTCATCACAGCGATGCGGTCGGCCATCAGCATGGCTTCGTCCTGGTTGTGGGTGACCATCAGCGTGGTGATGCCCAGGCGGCGTTGCAGCTGGCGCAGCTCGGTGCACAGATGTTCGCGCACGCGGGCGTCGAGGGCCGACATCGGTTCATCCAGCAGCAGCAATGAGGGCGACGGCGCCAATGCCCGGGCGAGCGCAACGCGTTGCTGCTGGCCGCCGGAGAGTTGGCCCGGGTATTTCTTTTCGCTGCCGACCAGGCCGACCAGTTCGAGCATCTGCCCGACGCGCTTGCGCACTTCATCGCGGCCGCTGCCGGCGAGGCCGTAGCCGATATTCGCGTCGACAGTCAGGTTGGGAAAAAGCGCGTAGGACTGGAACAGAATGCCGTAGTCCCGCGCCTGGGGTGGCAGCAGGGAAACATCGCGGCTGCCCAGGTAAAGTTCGCCGCTGTCCTGGCGCTCCAGGCCAGCGATGCAACGCAACAAGGTGGTCTTGCCGCAGCCGGACGGGCCCAGCAGGCACACCAGCTCGCCAGCGGCGACGTCCAGCGAAACGTTATCCAGCGCGGTAAAAGCGCCAAAGCGTTTCTGGACACCGCGCACCTTCATTGGCGCGCCGGGTTGGGTCAGGGCTGTGTTCATGGAGGCACCTCATCAAACTGATGAAGCCCATGCTAGGCAGGCAATGCGTCGCTGGTGTGGCAGGAAGGCAAAAGGCAGTGATAGTGGTATTCGTGGATTTGGGTAGGTCTGATGGAGATGGGCTGCCTGGGCTGACCTCATCGCGGGCAAGCCCGGCTCCCACAGTTTTGATCTGTGAACACATTCGACTGTGGGAGCTGGCTTGCCTGCGATGGCGATTCAAAGGCCACCAAACTACCTTAAATCGGAGACATTTCCTGCGCCAACCCCAGAAACGCCGCTGGCAACCGCGCGCTTTTTCGCTCCTTGAGGCAGTACAAATACTCCGGAATCTGCGGCGCATTCTCGATGGTCAACACCCGTAACTGCGGATCATGCGGCACTTCCTGGCGGGCAATGATGCTGATGCCAATATTGCGCAGCACCGCCTCGCGAATCGACTCCCGGCTGCCGATTTCCAACAGCGGGCCGTAACTCACGCTTGCGCCCTGTAGCATTTCTTCGGTCAGGCGCCGCGTGGTGGAGCCGACTTCACGCATCAACAAGGTATGCCCGGCCAACGCAGTGAGCGGTACATGATCGAGCTTGGCCAGTGGATGATTGCGATGCACCGCCAGCACCAAAGGGTCGGTGCCCAGCACGCGGCGAATCAAGCGCGGGTCTTCCAGCAACTGCGACGACGCAGCGACATCAACGCGGTAATCGTCCAGCGCTTCGAGCACCTGCTGGGAGTTGCCGATTTCTACCGACACTTCCACCTGCGGCAGGCGTTCGCGAAAGGCCTTGACCAAGTCGAGGATGTAATACGGCGCCGTCGCGGCGATCCTCAGCGCACCCTGGACCTGGCCACTGTTGCGCAGGAAAAACTCGATGTCCGCTTCCTGCTGCAACAGCACCTTGACCATCGGCAGCAGGCGCGCGCCTTCGTCGCTGACGGTGAGGCGGCGACCACCTCGGTAGAACAGCTCAACGCCGTATTGGCTTTCCAGGTTGCGGATCTGGGTGGTGACGGTGGGTTGGCTCAGGCCGAGTTTTTTCGCCGACTGGGTAATACTGCCCAGGCGCGCGACCATGAAAAAAGCCTTCAACTCGGCACTCAGCACACCACCCTCACCTCAATTATTTGCGCAACAGGCGCAGGCCATTGAATACCACCAGCAGGCTCACGCCCATGTCGGCAAACACCGCCATCCACATGGTGGCCATGCCCAGGAAGGTGACCGCGAGAAAGATCGCCTTGATCACCAGCGCCAGGGCGATGTTCTGCTTGAGGATACTCGACGTTTGCCGCGACAGACGAACGAATGCCGGAATCTTGCGCAAATCATCGTCCATCAGCGCCACATCGGCGGTCTCGATGGCCGTGTCGGTGCCGGCTGCAGCCATGGCAAAACCGATCTCGGCACGGGCCAGGGCTGGCGCATCGTTGATACCGTCGCCGACCATGCCCACGCGGAAACCTTGGCCATACAGGGCTTCAATGGCTTGCAGCTTATCCGTAGGCAACAGGTCGCCCTGGGCCTGGTCGATGCCGACCTGGGCAGCGATCGCCTGGGCGGTGTGGGTGTTGTCGCCGGTGAGCATCAGGGTTTTAATGCCCAGGTCATGCAACTGCTGGATCGCTTCACGGCTGCTGTCCTTGACCGTGTCGGCCACGGCGAACAGCGCCAACGGGCCGGACTTGTCGAGCAGCAGCACCACGGACTTGCCCTGTTTTTCCAGGGCGAAGAGCTTGTCTTCCAACGCTGGTGAGCACAGGCCCAGGTCTTCCACCAGGCGATGGTTGCCCAAGTGGTAGGTTTCGCCGTTGATATCGCCACGCACGCCGCGCCCGGCCAGGGCTTCGAAGTTATCCACAACGTGCATCGGCAGATCTTTATCCACAGCCGCGTTGGCAATCGCCAGCGACACCGGGTGATCGGAACGCCCGGCCAAACTGGCGGCCAGGGCCGGTGCGCTGTCTTCGATGTTGGGGAAGAGCGCCAGGTAATCGGTTTGCACCGGCTTGCCGTGGGTGATGGTGCCGGTCTTGTCGAGGGCCAGGTAGTCGAGCTTGTAACCCCCCTCCAGGTACACGCCGCCCTTGATCAGGATGCCTTTGCGCGCCGCCGCCGCCAAGCCACTGACGATGGTCACCGGAGTGGAAATCACCAAGGCACATGGGCACGCAACCACCAGCAGGACCAGGGCGCGGTAGATCCAGTCGAACCACACGCCGGCCATGAACAGCGGCGGAATCACCGCTACGCCCAGCGCGAACAGGAACACGGCCGGGGTGTAGATCTTCGAGAAACGGTCGACAAAACGCTGGGTCGGCGCCCGTGCGCCTTGCGCCTGTTCCACCGCGTGGATGATGCGCGCCAGGGTAGAGTTGTTAGCCGCTGCGGTGACTTTGTACGTCAGGGAACCGGCCTGGTTGATGGTGCCGGCGAAGACTTTGTCGCCCACGGTCTTTTCAATCGGCAGGCTTTCACCCGTGATCGGTGCCTGATCGATGGTGGATTGGCCAGCGGTGACCTCACCGTCCAGTCCGATGCGCTCGCCGGGCTTTACCCGCACGATTGCACCCAGATCAATGCTTTTGACCTCTTGTTCAGCCCATGCCCCATCAGCTTGCTGCACCGTCGCCTGCTCGGGCGTCATCTGCATCAAGCCACTGATGGCATTGCGCGCACGATCCAGGGATTTGGCTTCGATCAACTCGGCCACGGTGAACAGGAACATCACCATCGCCGCTTCCGGCCATTGGCCGATCAGGATCGCGCCGGTCACGGCGATGCTCATCAGGGCATTGATGTTCAGGTTGAGGTTTTTCAGGGCAATCCAGCCTTTCTTATAGGTGGTGAAGCCGCCGCTGAGAATCGAGATCAGCGCCACCACCGCGATCACCCACGTGGGTGCGGCATCGGTGAAGTGCAGCACTTCGGCGCCCAACGCGCCCACACCGGACAACGCCAGCGGCCACCAGGGTTTCTTGGCGGGCGGCGCGGCGGCCGGAGTGCCTTCCTCGATGGGATCAGCCTGCATGCCGATGGATTTGATCGCGTCGATGATCGGCGCAGTGCTTGGTAGGTCGTGGGTGACGCCAAGGATGCGATTGATGAGGTTGAATTCCAGCTGCTGCACACCGGCAAGCTTGCCCAGCTTGTTCTGGATCAGCGTCTGCTCGGTGGGGCAGTCCATGGCTTCGATGCGAAAAGTGCTCAGGCGCGAGCCGGCGGTGGGTGCTTCGCTCAGTTGCACCCGCGCAGGTGCGGGTGTGCCGGAGCAGCACGAGCTGCCGTGGCCATGGTCATGCACTGGCGTGAGTTTTTTCGGGCCATGGTCGTGGTCGTGGTCATGTTTATGCGGGGTGTGGATGGAATCGCTCATTCTGTCGCGTCCGTAAAGGTGCCTGTTGCCAAGTAAAGACCCTGTAGCCACTATAGGGTCAAGCACCCATTTGGAGATTGCCGCAATGAAGATCGGCGAACTGGCCAAACTGACCGACTGCCCGGTGGAAACCATCCGTTATTACGAGAAGGAACGCCTGTTGCCGCCCCCGGCACGCACCGAGGCCAACTACCGTGTGTACACACAGGCACACACCGAGCGGCTGATCTTTATCCGCAATTGCCGCAGCCTCGACATGACCCTGGAAGAAATCCGCAGCCTGCTTGGGCTACGCGACAGCCCCCAGGACCAGTGCGAAAACGTGAACGCGTTGATCGATGAGCATATCCACCACGTGAAAGCGCGGATTGATGGGTTGTTGGCGTTGCAGGAACAGTTGCTGGACCTGCGCCAACGCTGTGGCGGCGGGGATCAGTGCGGGATTTTGCAGCGGCTGGAGGTCAGCGGGAGTGTACTGGCCAGCGAGGCGGAGCCTTCGCATGTGGGCAGAAGCCACGGCCACTGACTGATAATGGGGTGAAACCCAATCCAAATGTGGGAGCGGGCTCCCACAGTGACACCGGGGGTAGTCTTCAGATCGCGACGTCAGCCTTGATGCTCGGGTCGGCGTCGTACCCCACGATCTCGAAGTCTTCGAACTTATAGTCGTAGATCGACGCAGGCTTACGCTTGATCACCAGTTCCGGCAGTTTCTTCGGCGTGCGCGCCAGCTGGGTCTTGATCTGCTCCATATGGTTGCTGTACGCGTGAGTGTCGCCGGTGGTGACGATGATCTCGTGGGGGATCAGGTCGCATTGCTGGGCCAGCATATGGGTCAGCAATGCCAGCGCGGCGGTGTTGTACGGCAGGCCGAGGAATACGTCGGAACTGCGGATATACAACTGCATCGACAGGTGACCGTGGTGCACGAATGCCTGGTACAGCAGGTGGCACGGCGGCAGGGCTTGTTTGCCGTTTCGCGCGTTTTCCTGCGGACTCTTGGTCTCGTCCGGCAGGTACTCAACGTTCCAGCCGTGGAACAGGATGCGGCGGCTGTTCGGGTTGGTCTTGAGCGTGTGGACCATGTAGTCGATCTGGTTGATCGTGCCGCCGTCCTTGGTCGGCCAGGCGGTCCACTGCTCGCCGTACACCGGCCCCAGGTCACCTTCTTCGGTGGCCCATTCGTCCCAGATCTTTACGCCGTTTTCGTTGAGCCACTTGATGTTAGTGTTGCCACTCAACATCCAGATCAGCTCGTTGGCGATGCTTTTGAAGTGAAGCTTCTTGGTGGTCAGCAGCGGGAAGCCGTCGGCCAAGTTATGCCGATACTGACGGGCGAACACGGCTTTGGTGCCGGTGCCGGTGCGATCGCCCTTGGTCAATCCATTGCTCACGACGTCGTTCAGTAGTTCGAGATATTGCTTCATTCTGGTACCCGTATCGTTGAAGCCGAGGCTTGGAAACCTCGGCATTCGAATTTAAAGCGCGGTGTTCTTCAAAGGCTGCGGGCGATTGTACGCCCACCACAGCAAGCCCAGGCCGCCGAGAATCATCGGCAGGCTGAGGATTTGACCCATGGTCACCCAACCGAATGCCAGGTAGCCCAATTGCGCATCCGGCACGCGCACGAACTCGACGACGAATCGGAAGATCCCGTAGAACAACGCGAACATGCCGGACACGGCCATGGTCGGGCGCGGCTTGCGCGAGAAAAGGTAAAGGATAAGGAACAGTGCCACGCCTTCCAACGCGAACTGGTAGAGCTGCGACGGGTGGCGCGGCAATTGCGCCGGGTCACTGAACGGCGGGAACACCATCGCCCATGGGAGGTCGGTCGGTTTGCCCCAGAGTTCGGCATTGATGAAGTTACCGATACGCCCAGCGCCCAGGCCGATCGGCACCATCGGTGCGATGAAGTCCATCAGTTGGAAGAACGACTTGCCATTGCGACGGCCGAACCACCAGGCAGCAATCATCACGCCGATAAACCCACCATGGAACGCCATGCCGCCCTTCCACACTTCGAAAATCAGCGTCGGGTTGGCGATGTACGCGGGGAGGTCGTAGAACAGCACATACCCAAGGCGCCCGCCAACGATAACGCCCATCGACAACCAGAAGATCAGGTCGGAGAGCTTCTCCTTGGTCCAGGTCGGATCGAAACGGTTCAGGCGTCGGGAAGCCAGAAACCAGGCACCGCCGATGCCGATCAGGTACATCAACCCGTACCAGTGGATTTTCAGCGGACCGATAGCCAAGGCCACCGGGTCGATCTGCGGGTAAGGCAGCATTGCGACTCCTCGTTAAATCATTCGTTATAGCGCCCGGACCATGCCCGGACGCGATTAAGCCTGCATTACAACAAAAAGTTTAAGCCGACACAGAACAGCAGCCCGGCGAACAACCGCTTGAGCAAACGCGGCGATAATCGGTGCGCCAGGCGTGCGCCGAAACGGGCGAACACCATACTGGTCAGGGCAATGCCCAACAGTGCCGGCAAATACACGAACCCTAGACTATGAGCGGGCAACAGCGGGTCATGCCAGCCAAGAATCATGAAACTTGATGCACTGGCCAGCGCAATCGGCAGGCCACAAGCCGATGAAGTGGCCACGGCCTGCTGCATCGGCACGCTGCGCCAGGTCAGGAACGGTACGGTCAGCGAGCCGCCGCCAATCCCGAAAATCGCCGAAGCCCAGCCGATAAATGTGCCGGCGATGGTCAGGCCAACCTTGCCCGGCACCGTCCGGCTGGCATTGGGCTTGACCTCCAGGGCCAGTTGCACGGCCACCAACAAGGCAAACACGCCGATGATCTTTTGCAGGTGGGGGCCGGAAATCGCCTCGGCGGTCAGTGCACCAAAGCCTGCGCCGATCAGGATACCCACGGTCATCCACACAAAGATCGGCCAACGCACCGCGCCACGCCGATGGTGCTCACGCACGGCATTCACCGAGGTAAAGATGATCGTTGCCAGGGAAGTGCCCACGGCCAAGTGGGTCAGCACCTGCGGGTCAAAGCCCTGCAAGGTGAAGCTGAACACCAGCACCGGCACGATGATAATCCCGCCACCCACGCCAAACAGCCCGGCGAGCACGCCCGCACAGGCGCCGAGCAGCAAATACAGCAGAAATTCCATGGGAGCCCCCAGACCAAGTCCGGCATGTTAACGGATGGAAGGCATGCAACCCAACTGGATACGATGGTACGCCTGCGTTGCTGCCGGTAGAGTGGCAAAAAACACAAAAGGGAATCGCCTGATGTGCCTGATTGTTTTCGCCTGGCGGCCGGGCCACGCCCAACCGCTGATCGTCGCGGCCAACCGTGATGAGTTCTACGCTCGCCCCAGCCTGCCGCTGGCCCAATGGTCGGACGTGCCCGAAGTCTTCGCCGGCCGCGATCAGGAAGCGGGCGGTACCTGGCTGGGGGTGAATGCCGACGGCCGCTTTGCCGCCTTGACCAATATCCGCGACCCGCACCAGCCGCCGGCACGTAAGTCACGCGGGGAGTTGGTTGCGCTATTTCTCAGTGGTTCGCTGCCGATTGAAGAGTATCTGGCCGATGTTAACGGCCGATCGATTGAATATGCCGGGTTTAACCTGCTGGTGGGTACGCGAGATGAGTTGTGGCATTACAACGCCAATCATACCGAGCCGACACGTTTGGAGGCCGGGGTGTATGGGTTGTCCAATGCCGGGCTGGACACGCCGTGGCCCAAGCTGATCAAGGCCAGGGCGGCGTTGAGCGAGATGCTGGAGGACCCGCAGCCTGAGGCGTTGTTGGAGATGTTGAGTGATCCGCAGACGGCGCCGTTTGCGGATTTGCCGGATACCGGGGTGGGCTTGGCGACTGAGAGTTTGTTGTCGAGCCTGTTTATTGCCAGCCCGAGTTATGGGACGCGGGCGAGTACGGCGTTGATCGTGAATGCGGATGGGACGCGGCGGATGGTGGAGCGTAGCTTTGGGCCGCATGGTGGGCGACTTGGCGAGGTCGACCTGAGTTTCTAGACGCCACAAAACCAGTGTGTGCGGGCTTGCTCGCGAAAGCGGTGTATCAGTCACATATTCGACGACTGACACGCTGCATTCGCGAGCAAGCCCGCTCCCACATTTGATCGGTGTTGCTTAGAGGGTCTTCGCGGAGCCCGGGTTGATCATCCGCGTCAGCCCCAAGTTCTTCAGCGCCAGTTGCAGCGAGCTGTGGATAACTTGCGGGTTGTCGATGGTCATCAGCTCCGCCAGCAAATCCTTGGCCATGCTCAATTCAACCTGGCGTAGCATCCACTTGACCTTCGGCAAGTTGGTGGCGTTCATCGACAGGCTGTCAAAGCCCATCGCCATCAACAACACCGCCGCTGCGGGGTCGCCGGCCATTTCACCGCAGATGCTCACCGGCTTGCCTTCGGCATGGGCGTCGCGCACTACGTGTTGCAGGGCTTGCAGCACCGCCGGGTGCAGGTAGTCGTAGAGGTCGGCCACCCGTGGGTTGTTGCGGTCCACGGCCAGCAGGTATTGGGTCAGGTCATTGGAGCCCACCGAGAGGAAATCTACCTGCCGCGCCAGCTCTTTAGCCTGGTACACCGCTGCCGGGATTTCGATCATCACGCCAATCGGCGGCATCGGCACGTCGGCGCCTTCATCGCGCACTTCGCCCCACGCACGGTGAATCAGGTGCAGCGCCTCTTCCAGCTCATGGGTGCCGGAGATCATCGGCAGCAGGATGCGCAGGTTGTTCAGGCCTTCGCTGGCCTTGAGCATGGCGCGGGTCTGTACGAGGAAAATTTCAGGGTGGTCGAGGGTGACGCGAATACCGCGCCAGCCCAGGAAGGGGTTGTCTTCCTTGATCGGGAAATACGACAGTGACTTGTCGCCGCCGATGTCCAGGCTGCGCATGGTCACCGGCAACGGGTGGAAGGCCTGCAGTTGCTCGCGATAAATCGCCAGCTGCTCCTTCTCACTCGGAAAACGCTGATTGATCATGAACGGCACTTCGGTGCGGTACAGCCCCACGCCTTCGGCGCCGCGCTGTTGCGCACGGGCTACATCCGCCAGCAAGCCAGTGTTGACCAGCAGCGGCACACGATGGCCATCGGTGGTCACGCACGGCAGTTCGCGCAATGAGTCGAGGCCCAGCGCCAGTTGTTTCTCTTCTTCAACCACTTCGGCGTATTGCTTGCGCAGCACTTCGCTGGGGTTGGTAAACACTTCACCGCGATGCCCATCGACGATCATGTCGATGCCATCCACTTTGGAATACGGCAGGTCCACCAGGCCCATCACCGTCGGGATGCCCATGGCGCGGGCCAGGATCGCGACGTGGGAGTTACCCGAACCGAGTACCGAGACCAGCCCCACCAGCTTGCCTTCCGGCACTTCGCCGAGCATGGTGGCGGTCAGTTCTTCACTGATCAGAATCGTGTTGTCGGGGTAGACCAGGTTGGTGGTGCGGTCTTCCTGCAGGTAGGCCAGCAGACGGCGACCGAGGTCACGCACATCAGAGGCGCGCTCGCGCAGGTAGGCGTCGTCCATCAATTCGAAACGGTTGACGTGATCGGTGACCACTTGGCGCAGTGCACCCTGGGCCCACTGGCCGGTCTTGATCACCGTCTTGACTTCGTTACCCAGGGACGCGTCGTCGAGCATCATCTGGTACACGTCAAACAGCGCGCGTTCTTCGGGGCGCAACTGAGTCGCCAGCTTGGTCGACAGGTTGCGCATGTCGGCGCGCACGCCTTCCAGGGCGGTCTTGAACAGTTTGATTTCGGCGTCGATGTCTTTGACGGTCTTGTCCGGCACCACATCCAGGTCCGCCGGCGGCAACATCACCACCGCCGTACCGACCGCCGCGCCCGGCGAGCCCGGCACGCCGACGAACTTGGCTTCCTGAATGCCCTTGCCTTCGCGACCCAGGCCGCGAATCGAGCCCGTCGCTTCGGCGTGGGCGATAACCCCGGCCAGTTGCGCGCTCATCGTCACCAGGAAGGCTTCTTCACCTTCGTCGAACTGACGGCGCTCTTTTTGCTGGATGACCAACACGCCGACAACGCGGCGGTGGTGAATGATCGGTGCGCCGAGGAACGAGGCGTAACGCTCTTCACCGGTTTCGGCAAAGTAGCGATAACGCGGGTGATTGGCTGCATGTTCGAGGTTCAGGGGTTCTTCACGCGTCCCCACCAGGCCCACCAGACCTTCATTGGGCGCCATGCTGACCTTGCCGATGGAGCGCTTGTTCAGGCCCTCGGTGGCCATCAGCACAAAACGGTTGGTCTCGGGGTCCAGCAGGTAAACCGAGCAGACCTGGCTGCCCATGGCTTCCTTGACGCGCAACACAATAATCCCCAACGCCGCCTTGAGATCCTTGGCGGAGTTAACTTCCTGGACGATCTTGCGCAGCGTATTGAGCATGGCTCGGGGTCGAACTCCGTCGTCAGTCGCGCGCTAATAGGCGCGGGGCAAGCTCTTTGAGAGCGCGACGATAAACTTCGCGCTTGAATGTCACCACCTGGCCCAACGGGTACCAATAGCTGACCCAGCGCCAGCCATCGAACTCCGGTTTACCGGTCAAATCCATCCGCACCCGCTGCTCGTCGGAGATCAGGCGCAGGAGAAACCATTTCTGCTTCTGGCCGATGCACAGCGGTTGGCTGTGGGTACGCACCAGGCGTTGCGGCAAACGATAGCGCAACCAGCCGCGGGTACACGCCAGAATCTGTACATCTTCACGCTCAAGGCCGACTTCTTCATTCAACTCACGGTACAAGGCGTCTTCAGGGGTTTCGTCGGGGTTGATTCCGCCTTGAGGAAACTGCCAGGCATCTTGGTTGATTCGGCGAGCCCATAGCACCTGTCCGGCATCATTCGTAAGAATAATCCCGACATTAGGACGGAAACCATCGGGGTCGATCACGGCAACAACCTCGCAAACGCATGTCGCCGCATTGTTCCACAAAGGTTGTTCCAGCGGCAACGAGGCTTCTTACCTTATGTGCACTCTTGTGAAAAGACCGTATTCTGGACGCCTTTTTACAGACTTTTCAGCGAGTAACTGCAATGCGCCTGGCTTTATTCGACTTGGACAACACCCTTCTTGGCGGTGACAGCGATCACGCCTGGGGCGATTACCTCTGTGAACGCGGGATTCTCGACCCCATCGCCTACAAGGCGCGCAACGACGAGTTCTACCAGGATTACCTGGCCGGCAAGCTGGACAATGCCGCCTACCTGAACTTCAGCCTGGAAATTCTCGGCCGTACCGAGATGGCCCAACTGGACGAGTGGCACAATGACTTCATGCGCGACTGCATCGAGCCGCTGATGCTGCCGCTGGCCGCTGAACTGCTGGCCAAGCACCGCGCCGCCGGTGACACGCTGGTGATCATCACCGCCACCAACCGTTTCGTCACCGCGCCAATTGCCGCACGCCTGGGCGTGGAAACCCTGATCGCCACAGAGTGCGAGATGGAAAACGGCCGCTACACCGGGCGCAGCACCGACGTGCCGTGCTTTCGCGAGGGTAAGGTGACACGTTTGAATCGCTGGCTGGCAGAGACCGGGTTCAGCCTGGAAGACAGTTACTTCTATAGCGACTCGATGAATGATTTGCCGCTGCTGGAGCAAGTGACTCATCCGGTGGCAGTGGATCCGGACCCGAATTTGCGGGCTGAGGCTGAACAGCGTGGCTGGCCGGTGATTACCCTGCGCAGCTGATCTGTATGAGCGGGCTTGCCCGCTCACTACATCGGCTTGGCGACCATCAGATAGAAAATCACCATGAAGGCCAGGAACGCCGGCCACCCCAGGCCCAACCACCCGCGCATATAGGTCGCGGCCTTGATCGGCATTGCCGTGCCCTCCCGCAACGCCTGCTCTGCCATCTTGTGTACGCGAATCTGCAACCACACCACCGGCAACCAGCAGATCCCCGCCAGCACATACAAACCGAACGTCCACTGCAACCAACTCTGCTGCAGCGACCAGCCCGCCAGATGCATCAAGCCAATCCCGCTCAACGGTTGGAACAGCGCCGCGGTCGCGGTAAACGCCCAATCGGCGAACACCAGGTGCTTGAAGGTCACGGCAATCACTTCAACGTTGCCGGTACGCCAGGCACGCAATGCGTAGTAAGCCGAGCCCGCGCCCAGCCCGAACAGAACGGTCGACGAGAGGATATGCAGGGTTTTCAGCAGCAGGTAGGCACTCATTCAGACAGGCTTGGCACCCATCAAACCGGCAATTGCTACGAACCCCACCAGGCTGATTACCGCCAGCACCAACGTGAAGTTCAAGCTGCCGCCCTCGCCCTTACGCAGGCGATTAAGCCGCGCCACCAGCCAGAACCACGCCAGCGCCGCCACGGTGTAGAGGATGCTGGAACCGAGAATCCAGGTCTGACCTAGCGGCCAGCCGGTCAGGTGCACCAGCCACCAACCGGTAAACGGCATGCTGACGACGCAGATGCCCATCAATAACCAGACCACCACCCAAGGGCGTTGCAGGGTCACCGCCGGGCCGGCGCTGCGTTTGCGCCAGGCCAGCAGCGCCAAGCCCAGGCCGCTGAGCAGCAGCAATACGGTGGCCGCGATGTGGATAACTTTCAGGGTGGTCAGGGTTTCCATGTGTCGTCTTCCTTAAGGCCGCCCCAATCAGCGTAGTCGCTCATCCGAGGAACAGTGTGTAGGCCGGGTTATCGCTTTCATCCCAGTACGGGTAGCCGATGGCTTCCAGGGCTGCCGGTACCAGGTGGCGCTCGTCCGCCGGCACTTGCAGGCCGGCGACCACACGGCCATCTGCTGCGCCGTGGTTGCGATAGTGGAACATCGAGATGTTCCAACGCCCGCCCAATTTGTTAAGAAAGTTGAACAAGGCGCCCGGACGCTCCGGGAATTCGAAGCGAAACACCACTTCATTGCTGACGTGGGCCGCATGGCCGCCGACCATGTGCCGGATGTGCAACTTGGCCAGCTCGTTCTCGGTCAGGTCCAGCACCGGAAAACCCTGGCTGATGAGGCTGGCGATCAGCGCGCTGCGCGGGTCGGTTTCCGGGTGGGTCTGCACGCCGACAAAAATGTGTGCCTCACTGCCGGAGTGGAAGCGATAGTTGAATTCGGTGATCTGGCGCTTGCCCACAGCCTCGCAGAACGCCTTGAAGCTGCCGGGCTTTTCGGGGATGGTCACGGCGATGATCGCCTCGCGACCTTCACCCAGCTCGGCACGCTCGGCCACATGGCGCAGGCGGTCGAAGTTGACGTTGGCGCCGGAATCGATGGCCACCAGGGTCTGCCCGGTAACGCCACGGGTCTCGACGTACTTCTTGATGCCTGCCACGCCCAAGGCGCCCGCGGGTTCGGTGATGGAGCGGGTGTCGTCGTAGATATCCTTGATCGCCGCACAGATTTCATCGGTGCTCACGGTGATCACTTCATCGACGTAGTCCTTGCAGATGTCGAAGGTGTGCTGGCCGATCTGCGCCACCGCCACGCCATCGGCAAAGAGGCCCACGGTCGGCAGTACCACGCGTTCGCCAGCCGCCATCGCGGCTTGCAGGCAATTGGAGTCGTCCGGCTCGACGCCGATGATCTTGATCTCCGGGCGCAGGTATTTCACATAGGCCGCAATACCCGCGATCAGCCCGCCGCCGCCCACCGGTACAAAAATCGCGTCCAGCGGCCCTGGGTGCTGGCGCAGGATTTCCATCGCCACGGTGCCCTGCCCGGCAATGGTGTGCGGATCATCGTAGGGGTGAATGTAGACGTAGCCTTTTTCGTCGACCAGTTTCAGCGAGTAGGCCAGAGCTTCCGGGAAGGAATCGCCATGCAGCACCACTTTGCCGCCACGCGAGCGCACGCCTTCGACCTTGATCTCCGGAGTGGTCTTGGGCATGACAATAGTGGCTTTCACCCCCAGCACCTTGGCCGCCAGGGCCAGGCCCTGGGCATGGTTACCCGCCGACGCCGTGACCACACCGCGCGCACGTTCCTCGCTGGTCAGTTGGGTCAGCTTGTTGTAGGCGCCGCGAATCTTGAACGAGAACACCGGCTGCAAGTCTTCACGCTTGAGCCAGACCTTGTTGCCCAGCCGCTCGGAAAGCTGGCGGGCGGTCTGTAACGGAGTTTCTACGGCGATGTCGTAAACGCGCGAGGTGAGGATCTTTTTGACGTACTGTTCAAGCATCGGCGGAAATCACTGGGCGGGATGGGCAGGGCCAAGGAGTCTAACCCAGCGTTTGGCCGGGCGACCACACGAATCAAGAGGTTTTGTTGGGTTATACTCGCGCCCCTCTTTACTCCCCGCCCGTTCCGGAGCCCGCATGACCCAGGATCAACTCAAACAGGCAGTGGCCCAGGCCGCCGTCGATTTAATCCTTCCTAAACTCGACGACAAGAGCATCGTCGGTGTCGGCACCGGCTCCACCGCCAACTGCTTTATCGATGCACTGGCTCAGCACAAGGGCGCATTCGACGGCGCCGTGGCAAGCTCCGAAGCCACCGCCGCGCGCCTCAAGGGCCATGGGATTGCGGTGTATGAGCTCAACACCGTGAGCGACCTGGAGTTCTACGTTGACGGCGCCGATGAAAGCGACGAACACCTGAACCTGATCAAGGGCGGCGGCGCAGCCCTGACCCGCGAGAAGATCGTCGCGGCCGTGGCCAAGACCTTTATCTGCATCGCGGACGCCAGCAAGCTGGTGCCGGTACTCGGCGCGTTCCCGTTGCCGGTGGAAGTCATCCCGATGGCGCGCAGCCACGTGGCCCGCGAGTTGGTGAAACTGGGCGGCGACCCGGTGTACCGCGAAGGCGTGTTGACTGACAACGGGAATATTATCCTCGACGTGTTCAACATGCAGATCACCAATCCGGTGGCGCTTGAGACGCAGATCAATGCGATCGTTGGTGTGGTCACCAATGGTTTGTTCGCGGCGCGTCCGGCGGATGTGTTGCTGCTGGGCACCTCGGAAGGTGTGAAAACCCTGAAGGCCTGACGCGTTTAAATGTGGGAGCAGTGCTTCAGAGACTTGGTTTCTTGAACACATAGAACAGGTTCGGCTCGCTGGTCAGGTACAAGTTACCGTCATCGTCCATCGCGATCCCTTCCGCCTGAGGCACGCGCTTCTTCAGGCCATGGCGCCCGTTCAGCAGAGAAAGACTGCTCAACGGGCGACCGTCGATATCCAGTTCCAGCACCAAAAACGACTCATCCGACAGCGCCAAGAGATGGCCGCTGCGCTCGTCGTATTGCAGGCTCGACAGGTCGCGCACAAACAGCCCGGCGTCACGCTTGGGGTTGTTGATCACGTGTACCGAGTAGGTTTTTTCCGCTTTGAAATGAGGAAACCCGTGGACCTCGTAGATCAGCATCGGGTCGCGTTCCTTGGCGACGAACAGGCGTTTGCCCACCGAGTCGTACGCCAGGCCTTCAAACCCTTTATTGCCGCCAACGTGCAGGCCCAGCGTCATTTGCTCCGCATCGGCGGCATCGAGGAATTGGGTATCGTCATCCACATGTACCTTGATCAAGCGCTGCTGGCGCTCATCGCTGATGACATAAGTGTTGTCGCTGATAAATTCCACCGCCTCGGCATCGCCAAATCCCACCAAGGGAATACGCCGCAGGATCTTGCCCTCCAGGGAAAGCTCGATCAGTTCGGCGTTTTTATTGGTGACGGTAAACAGGCTTTTGCGCACTGGGTCGTAGGTGAGGGCCGAGACGTCGTCGTTGAGCCCCTCGATCACCTGGGCCTCCAGGGCTACCCGGTAGTCCGCCAGGCCGATGGAGCGCTCATTCGCCGGCTGGCGCCACACTTGCCAGTTGAACCAGGCGCGCTCGAACAGGCGAAAATGCTGCGCAACGACCCCGGCGCTGACCAGGGCGATCAGCGCAAGAATAAAGAACATAGGTTTGGGGCGGGCTAGTCGTCGCATCGGAGGGGCTCAAGCTCAAAAGTGGCGAATGAATATCAGGCCTGCCTGAATTTAAACTTAAACGCCCCCCAGTGTCTGGCGAATGCCGCTGATAGAGAAATATCCGACGTAATCGGTACGCTATTTCTGCTTTTCGAAGCGATAGAACAGGTTTGGCTCACTGACCATGTAGAGCGTGCCGTCGTCGTCCATGGTCACGCCCTCTGCACGGGGAATGGTGTTTTTAAGGCCGTTGAAACCGCCGAGCAAGGTCATGAAGCTGACTTGCTCGCCCTTCTCGCCCAGCTCCAGCAGCAGGTGGGAATCAGCCGACAGCACCAGTAAATGGCCGGTCCGCGGGTCGACGGCAAGGCCCGAGAGGTTACGCATATCCAGCTCGGTGCTGGCGAGCTTTTGCTTGCTGCCGACCAGGGCTTGGCTGCCGTCGCTTTTCCAGGTAAACAGTGCCGGCGGGCGTTCCTCACCGAACACCAGTTGCTGGTTAAGGTTGTCCCAAGCCACGCCTTCAAACGCTTTGTTTTGATCCTTGGAGGGGCCCAGGTCGTAACTCGGGAAGTCAGCCTTGTTCAATTGCTGAGTGGTGGCGACGACCTTGACGAGAGTCACCGTGTGCTGGCGCTCATCGACCACCGCCATCAAGCCGTTTTCCATCACGGTGATACCTTCCGGGTTATCCCAGCCATTGAGCGGCATCTTGCGCAGCACATCGCCTTGCAGGCTCAACTCGACGAGGAACGGGTTTTTGCCCATCACAGAAAACAGGGTTTTGGTCTGTGGGTTGTAGGAGACGTCCGAAGCTTCATCCTTCTCCATCCCCGGCAAACGCTTGCCATCGATGACGGCATGATAGTCCGGCAGCCACACGCTCTCTTGGCGCTCGGCGGGGGTTTCGAAGCGTTCGAGTATCCACAGTACGCCGCGATCATCCCAGTGCAGGGCCCAGGCAACGCCATACACAATCACGCCCGTCAGCAATAGCCAAGAATACCAGCGCAGGGCAAAGCGGGAACGCAGCTTGGGGGTGACGGTAGGCAGGGGCACGGCCATTGGGTGCTTTTTCCGGAAAGTCAGCGTTAGGTGGTAGCACAGGATCGAGGTGCCCGTGTGCAAGTGGCTGAGGATTATCCGGATGGCGTGTGAAAAAAATGCAAAGACCTGAAAACTCCAGGCACACACAAAACGCTGTGGGAGCCGGGCTTACCCGGCTCCCACATGTGGACTGTATTCAGTTTTTAGCGAACGCTGCTTTCGAAGCGATTCACACCCGACAGTTCCAGCACCAGCTCATCACCCACATTCAGCGGGCCCACGCCGGCCGGGGTGCCGGTGAGGATCACATCACCCGCTTGCAGCGAGAAGCAGCCGGCCATGTGCTGGATCATCGGAATGATCGGGTTGAGCATTTGCGCGCTGTTGCCATCCTGGCGCACTTCGCCATTGATGGTCAGGCGGATGCCGATATCGGTCACGTCCGGGAACGTACTGCCCACCACGAACGGTGCGATGACTGCCGCGCCGTCGAAAGACTTGGCGATTTCCCACGGCAAGCCCTTGGCTTTCAGCTCGGCCTGCTTATCGCGCAGGGTCAGGTCCAGGGCCGGAGCGAAGCCGGAGATGGCGTCCAGCACTTCTTCTCGGCTGGGCTTGTTCGACAAAGGCTTGCCGATCAATACCGCGATTTCCGCTTCGTAATGCACCGAACCGCGCTCGGTTGGAATGCTGAAACCACCTTCCAACGGCACCACGCAACTGCCCGGCTTGATGAACAGCAACGGCTCGGTAGGGACCGGGTTGTCCAGTTCCTTGGCATGTTCGGCGTAGTTACGCCCGATACACACCACTTTACCGACCGGAAAGTGGATGTTGGTGCCGTCGACATACTTGTGCTGGTAGCTCATGAAACGACTCCTTCAGGGGCGGTTAAACAGCGAATATCTTGCCGGGGTTCATGATCCCGCTCGGGTCGAACACCGCTTTCACTGCTTTCATGTATTCGATTTCAACCGGCGAGCGGCTGTAGGTCAGGTAATCGCGCTTGGTCATGCCCACACCGTGTTCAGCGGAGATTGAGCCGTTGTACTTCTCGACGGTTTCAAACACCCACTTGTTCACGGTGGCGCACTTGGCGAAGAACTCATCCTTGCTCAGGTTTTCCGGCTTGAGGATGTTCAGGTGCAGGTTGCCGTCGCCGATGTGGCCGAACCAGACAATTTCGAAATCCGGGTAGTGTTCGCCGACGATCGCGTCGATTTCCTTCAAGAAGGCGGGTACTTTGGAGACGGTGACCGAGATGTCGTTCTTGTAAGGCGTCCAGTGGGAAATGGTCTCGGAGATGTACTCGCGCAGTTTCCACAGGTTGTGCAACTGGGTTTCGCTCTGGCTCATCACGCCGTCCAGCACCCAACCCTGCTCGACGCAGTGCTCGAAGGTCTCCAGCGCGTGGTTGGCGACTTCTTCGGTGGTGGCTTCGAATTCCAGCAGCGCGTAGAACGGGCATTCGGTTTCGAACGGTGCCGGCACGTCGCCACGGCCCATGACCTTGGCCAAGGCTTTGTCGGAGAAAAATTCGAAGGCGGTCAGGTCCAGCTTGCTCTGGAACGCGTGCAATACCGGCATGATCGAGTCGAAATCGGTGGTACCCAGCACCATGGCCGTCAGGTTTTTCGGCGCACGGTCCAGGCGCATGGTGGCTTCAACCACAAACCCCAGGGTGCCTTCAGCGCCGATAAACAGCTGGCGCATGTCGTAGCCGGTGGCGTTCTTGATCAGGTCTTTGTTCAGTTCCAGCACATCGCCCTTGCCAGTGACGACCTTCATGCCGGCCACCCAGTTGCGGGTCATGCCATAGCGAATCACCTTGATCCCGCCGGCATTGGTGCCGATATTGCCGCCAATCTGGCTGGAACCGGACGAAGCGAAGTCCACCGGGTAGTACAGGCCGTTTTCTTCGGCGACGTTCTGCAATTGCTTGGTAACCACGCCCGGCTGGCACACGGCAGTGCGGTCAGTGAGGTTCACGTCGAGGATCTGGTTCATATAGTCGAACGACACAACCACTTCGCCGTTGGCCGCCACAGCGGCTGCCGACAAGCCAGTACGCCCACCGGACGGCACCAGCGCCACCTTGTGCGCATTGGCCCAACGCACGATGGCCTGGACCTGCTCAATGGTCTTGGGAAAGACGATGGCGGTCGGCGCGGGTGCAAAATGCTTGGTCCAATCCTTGCCGTAAGCCTCCAGGGAGTCTGCATCGGTCAGCACTTTGCCGGGCTCAACCAGGGTCTTCAGCTCATCAATCAGGGCAGGATGGGTCATCGACAGAACTCTCGAACAATTCATGGTCATCCTGAGAACGCTTCACGTCGCAGGAATAGGTGTTTAGCGGGGCGCGTATGCTAGCATACCGCCCCCGCAGGACAGAGCCCAAGGGCGTTTCTGCGGTGACGGCTTTCCTGCCGTCCGGGTCAGCTTACTCGATCCGATTCCCTGCCATTTTTCTCCGGGATACAGGTTTACGCAGATGAGCAAGACTTCTCTCGATAAGAGCAAGATCAAGTTCCTTCTTCTGGAAGGCGTCCACCCATCGGCTGTCGACGTTCTGAAAGCTGCCGGGTACACCAGCATTGAGTACATCACCAGCTCTCTGCCGCAAGCCCAGTTAAAGGAAAAGATCGCCGACGCGCACTTTATCGGCATTCGCTCCCGCACTCAGCTGACCGAAGAGATCTTCGAACACGCCAAAAAGCTCGTGGCTGTCGGTTGTTTCTGCATCGGCACCAACCAGGTCGACCTCAACGCAGCGCGCGAGCGCGGCATCGCGGTGTTCAACGCGCCGTACTCCAACACCCGTTCCGTCGCGGAGCTGGTGCTGGCCGAGGCCATCCTGCTGCTGCGCGGCATTCCTGAGAAGAACGCTTCCTGCCACCGTGGCGGCTGGATCAAGAGCGCAGCCAACTCCTTCGAAATCCGCGGCAAGAAGCTGGGTATCGTCGGTTACGGCTCGATCGGCACTCAGCTGTCGGTACTGGCGGAAGGCTTGGGCATGCAGGTGTTCTTTTACGACACCCTGACCAAGCTGCCATTGGGCAACGCCACGCAAGTGTCGAGCCTGACCGAACTGCTGGGCATGTCCGACATCGTGACCCTGCACGTTCCGGAAACCACTGAAACCCAGTGGATGATCGGCGAGAAGGAAATCCGTGCCATCAAGAAAGGCGGCATCCTGATCAACGCGGCGCGTGGCACCGTGGTCGAGCTGGACGCCCTGGCCGACGCGATCAAGGACAAGCACCTGATCGGCGCCGCCATCGACGTGTTCCCGGTGGAGCCGCGCTCCAACGACGACATCTTCGAAAGCCCGCTGCGTGGCCTGGACAACGTGATCCTGACCCCGCACATCGGTGGTTCCACCGCTGAAGCCCAAGCCAACATCGGCCTGGAAGTGTCTGAAAAGCTGGTCAAGTACAGCGACAACGGTACGTCCGTTTCCTCGGTCAACTTCCCGGAAGTGGCGCTGCCGGCTCACCCTGGCAAGCACCGTCTGCTGCACATCCACCAGAACATCCCTGGCGTGATGATGGAGATCAACAAGGTCTTTGCGGAAAACGGCATCAACATCTCCGGTCAGTTCCTGCAGACCAACGAGAAGGTCGGCTACGTGGTCATCGACGTCGACGCCGAGTACTCGGACCTGGCGCAAGAGAAGCTGCAGCACATCAACGGGACCATTCGTAGCCGCGTGCTTTTCTAGAGCGGTGGTTAGGGTCCGCTGCAAGCAACAAGTTTCAAGCGGCAAGCCAAGAGCTTTTACTTGCAGCTTTTAACTTGCCGCTTGCAGCAATAAAAAAACGGGAGCCCCGCAAGAGGCTCCCTTTTTTTATTTCACATTAACCGTGATGACTTTCGAGGCTACAGTCGGGTTGAACTGCATGTGCAGCTTATCGCCGGCCACCAGTTGCAAGGTGTGCTTGCCTGGGGTGAGGGTCAGTTCGGTTTCGGTCTGGGCCTTGCCGTAGTGGATCACGGTGTCGGTGGCCGGGATGGGCATGCTGGCGTCAGGCAGTTCTTTTTGGTCGACTAGCAGGTGGTGGTGGCCAGTGCCTGGCGTCTGGTCGGTGGCAGGCGCGAGTTTCAAACCTTCCATGCCGAATTTGACGGTGAAGGTTTTATCGACAGTAGCGCCGTCTTTTGGCGAAACGATGAATACTTTGGCGCCTTCAGGCGGCGCACTGCGCGGAATACCGTCTGCGGCGGTAGCCAACATAGACGCACCCAGCATCAAGGAGGCCAGGGTGGCACGGGACAAAAGGGCTTTCATTCGCTTCTCCAGTTTTTCTATGAAATCTGTAGGTTTATGACAACTTCGCGACAAATTGCTGTCCAAGACACTCAACACCTTAGCAAAGCGATGCTGAACGGCGCCTCGCACATCTGAAATTTCTAGGAGTGACCATGCGCTTTTCGCTTGGCCTGTTACTGCTGCTTCCCCTTCTGAGCCCCTTGGCTCACGCCGAACTGGTCGATGATGTGTTCGACCGTGGAGAATTGCGCATCGCCCTTGAAGCCAACAACCCGCCGTTCAACTTCAAGGAAGACGACAAACTCACCGGCTTCGAAGTGGAACTGGGTGAGCAACTGGCCAAAGAGATGGACGTGCGCTCGTCATTTATCACCACCAATGATGCTGACCTGTTGCCCGGTGTGGAAAGCGGCAAGTACGACGTGGCAATCAACCATATCGCTATGACTGCCGAGCTGCAGGATCGGTTCGATTTCAGTGAGCCTTACAACGAGAAGCCTGAGCTGGTCATCCCGTTTCAGAAAGGTAACCCGGCGTTCAAGGCGAGTCTGGATAAGGCGTTGGGGCGGGTGAAGGCCGATGGCAGATTGAAGGCGTTGGCCCAGAAGTGGCTTGAAAGCGAGACCCCGGTAGCCAAGGCACAGTGATTTTCGGATTTGACTCAGTCAATGTGGGAGTTACACAGGTTTCGATAACCGCGCCAGCGCTACTAGCGCCTCAGGCAACTCCAACTCACTGAACACCTGCACGCCATGCTGTTTGAGCAGCGCCGCCGTCACGCCTTCGCCGCTCACCTTCACGCCGCTGAAGGTGCCGTCGTATGTCAGCAAGTTTCCACAAGACGGGCTGTTCGCCTTGAGCACGGCGATGCGGATGTTGTGGCGCTGCACCAGCGCCAAGGCCTGGCTGGCACCATCGAGAAAGGCAGCGCTGAAGTCTTCGCCCTCGGCAGTCAGCACCTGGGCGCGGCCTTCCCACACCTCTACACCCTGCCCGCCCGAGATTTCGGCGGGTGGACGCGGCGTTGGCAATCCACCGGACACTTCCGGGCAGATCGCAACCACTCGCCCTTCGGCTTGCCACGCGGCCAGTTGGTCGAACGGCCCGCTGGCCGCGCCGTCGTAGCGCACCTTGTGCCCAAGCAGACAACGGCTGATCAGAATCTTTTCCATGCTCAAAACGGCTCGTTGCCACGCCGGCGAAACCAGCCGGTGAGGGACAGGCGTTCGCGCGTAGCGGGCATGACTTCGTGGGGCACCTCGCCCGACAGGAACACCACCAGGCTACCACCGGTGGGCACCACATCGTATTCGACGCCGTCCTTGAGGTACATGCGCAACTGGCCACCATGCTCGGGCAGCCAGGCGTCGTTCAAGTAGATCACGGCCGAGACCATGCGCCTATCGTCGTCACGGAACCGGTCCAGGTGCTTGAGGTAAAACGCGCCCGGCGGGTACATCGCGAAGTGGCTTTCGAAGTCTTCGAGACCGAGAAACAGGCCACGGTTCATTGCCAGGCGCAGGCTGTCCATCAATTCCATATAGGTGTCGCAGACTGCTGCATCGCCCTCTTCCAGCCACTGGATATGGTCACCGCGAATACCTTCGCGAATCTCCTGGGCCGGTCCGCGCCCGACCGCCGCCGGGGCCAATTCACCTTCGGCCGCACGTTTACGGCACTCAGCCGCCAGTTCCAGGGTCAGAGCCTGGAGCAGGAAGCCGTCTTGTCGGGACCAGCCTTTTTCGGCCAGGTCGTCGACAATGCGTTGCAACAGCGGGTGATCGAGGGGTATTTGCATGGCGCGCATAGTATCCATACGCCTGTGAATCCGACAGAGCCGCCGAGCGCCTGAATACACTTTAGTCAGGTGACCGATAGGACTTCTCGACAAATCCTACGCCCGACACGGACAATAGTGGCCGACCGACAGGAGTCCATATGCGTCGTTTGTTTTTTTCCTTGCTGATGTTCTGCGTTTTGCCCGCCTGGGCAGACGGCCATGACCAGTTGTACAAGGTCGCCGGCTGGGCCGAACAACGTGCGCATTTCAATGACGCCCTCAGTGCGGCCCAGCAACGCTACCGCAACAGCCTGCCGCCAGCGGTGTACCAGGCGCTGGTGGACAACAGCAATAAACGCTTTGCCGCCCAGGCCATGGACCAGCGTGCCGAGGTGCAATTGCGCAAGAACCTGGCGGACCCGAAGCCTGCCCTGGCGTTTTTTAAATCGTCCTTGGGCCGCAAGATTGTCGCCGCCGAGTTGCTGGCGACGCGCCGCGACCAACTGGCGAAAAACGCTCAGGGCCTGCCAAAAATCCAAGCCGACGCCACCCGCAGCCTGATCATTGGCCACCTGGCCCAGGCCTTGCCAGCCCGTGAGGCCGGTGCGGAAGTCAGCCTGGCGATTGCCGGCGTGGCGGCCGACAGCCTGAGCCAGATGATCCCCGGGCTGTTGGGCGGCGGCCAGGCGCTGGGCATGTTGAATGGCCAGCGTGAGCGGTTGATGCAGCAGATCGACAAGGATCTGAACAACACGCTGCTGTACGTTTATCGGGATTTGTCTGACCCGGAGTTGGAAGAATTCGCTACGTTTGCGGAGTCGTCGGAGGGTAAGGCGTATTACCAGGCGGCATTGGCTGCGATTCGCGCAGGGCTGGCAGTCGGCCAAAGCACCTCAAGTCTGACCCAGTAATATGGGAGCTGGCTTGCCAGCTCCCATATTTGCATCGTGTTACTTCAGGTTATCCGTCAGGTATTTGAAGTACGCCTCACGAATCTCCGGAATCTCATTCGCCAGATGATGCCTGCCCCGCGCCAGCATCAACACCTCAGGCCTGTCGAACTTGCCGCGCAGCACCTGCAAGTTGTGCTGCCAGTCCACGGTCATATCTTCCTCGCCCTGCACAATCACCGGGCGCCGCGAACTGCGCGGTGCGGCCTCGATGCGTTTAATCCAGCGCGCCAATGCACCTACCCAGGCGGTAGGCAGTTGCCGCGGCTGTAGCGGGTCAGCCTCGAGGAACGGCTTGAACTCGGGATCGTGGGTGTTCTCGCTGAAGCGCCGCGCAATGCCTTTGACGAAAGGCCTCAGCAGGTAATAGCTGACCTGCGACCACCCCCAGGCACGCGGCCGCACCAGCGGCGACAGCAGGAAGGTCTTGCCCTGGGCCGGGCTATCGGCGCCATGGTTGAGCAGGTGATCCACCACCACCGCCCCGCCGGTGCTTTGCCCGAACAGGTGCCAGGGCTGCGGCAGTTGTAGCGCCTGGGCCTCGGCGAACAGTGCCTGCACCACCTGCTGGTACACCGCAAAATCATCGATACTGGCGCGCTCGCCACTGGATAACCCATGGCCCGGCAAATCACAGGCGATCACCACAAACCCCTGGTCCAGCGCCCAGTCCACCACGTGGCGATACAACCCCATATGGTCGTAAAAGCCGTGGAACATGAACATCGTCGCCACAGGCTTAGGCGGCCACCACACCTGCGCGACCACCTGAAACCCCTCTACCTCGAAACGCCCCAGGCGGCTGACCGCCGGCACTTTGCGCGCGGCCAGATCCAGCCCGTAGAAACGCTGGTAGACCCGCGCCTCGGCTGAAAGCGGTTGCGCATCCCCCAGGGGCCGCAAGCTTTCGCGCAGATGATCGGGGTCAAAGGTGACAGGCATAAAGGGTTCCAGACTTACGGCAGAGATGAATATCGAGCTGCGATATTCATCTGTCAGGACAAGCATGGCAAGCTACGCGACCTCTGAGGATACATCTGAATGCGACAGCCCTACCGCACCGCCCTGTTCGCCAGCCTTATCCTGGTTATCTGCACCGGCGTGCTGTGGGCCGCATATGACTGGTTCCAGGGCCGCTACCTGCGCGCCTTCAGCGAATACACGGCGGTGTTTTCCGGCGACCCATTGAAGCTGCCGGCCGAGCTCGCCGGCCCAGGCCCGATTCGCCTGGTGCACTTCTGGGACCCGGCCTGCCCGTGCAATGTCGGCAACCAACAACACCTGGGCGAACTGATCGAGCACTACGCACCCCAAGGGGTCGAGTTCTATGCGCTGCAAAAACCTGGGAGCCACGGCCAACTGCCCGACAACCTGCGCACAATGAAAACCCTCACCGCCCTGCCCGGCGCCGACCAAGTGCCAGCCAGCCCGGCGGTGGGCATTTGGGATCGCAGCGGCAAGCTCGCGTATTTCGGGCCCTACAGCGAAGGCCTGACGTGCAATTCCGGCAACAGTTTTATTGAGCCGATCTTGAAGGCCCTTGGAGCGGGGCGCGAGGTGAATGCCACGCACACCCTGGCGGTGGGCTGCTATTGTTCCTGGCTAAAAGGCTCGTAACTCGCCACCCCTCTCTTGGTAAGGAATGTTCATGAAGCGCGTCTTGCGGACTCTCGCGGTTCTTGTAGTGCTGGTGGCGCTCGGCGCCGGCTGGTACGTGTACAGCAAGCAGCCGACCCGCCAGGGCACGGTTGAGCTGGCCAACCTGCAAGGCTCGGTCACCGTGCGCTACGACGACCGCGGCGTGCCACATATTCGTGCCGAGAACGAAACCGACCTGTATCGCGCCCTGGGCTACGTCCACGCCCAGGACCGCTTGTTCCAGATGGAGATCATGCGGCGCCTGGCCCGTGGCGAGCTGGCCGAGGTGCTTGGGCCCAAGCTGCTGGAAACCGATAAGCTGTTCCGCAGCCTGCGCATTCGTGACCGCGCCGCCACTTATGTGGCGCAGTTGGATCATGAGTCGGCGCACTGGAAGGCCCTGCAAGCCTACCTGGACGGGATCAACCAATATCAGGACAGCCACGCCCGCCCGATGGAGTTCGACGTGCTGGGCATTCCCAAGCGGCCGTTCACCGCCGAGGACAGCATCAGCGTCGCCGGGTATATGGCCTACAGCTTTGCTGCCGCATTTCGTACCGAGCCTCTGCTGACTTACGTACGCGACCAACTGGGCAGCGACTACCTGAAAGTCTTCGACCTCGACTGGCAACCTCAGGGCGCCCTGAACCTCGCCGCCAGCGATTGGCAAACCCTCGGCGCCATCGCCGCCCTGAGCGAACAGGCCTTGGCCGACAATGGCTTGCCGCAGTTCGAAGGCAGCAACGCCTGGGCTATCAGCGGCAACCGCACCCAGAGCGGCAAACCGTTGCTGGCGGGTGACCCACATATTCGCTTCTCGGTGCCATCGGTGTGGTACGAGGCGCAGCTGTCGGCGCCGGGTTTTGAGTTGTATGGCTATCACAACGCACTGGTGCCGGTGGCGTTCCTGGGGCACAACCTGGATTTCGGTTGGAGCCTGACCATGTTCCAGAACGATGACCTCGACCTCATCGCCGAGAAGGTCAACCCGGAAAATGCCAATCAGGTCTGGTACCACGACCAGTGGGTCGACATGACCAGCACCGAGCAACAGATCGCGGTGAAAGGCCAAGCGCCCGTCACGCTGACCCTGCGCCAATCACCCCACGGCCCGATCATCAATGACGTGCTCGGCGAGAGTGCCGGCAAGACGCCGATTGCCATGTGGTGGGCGTTCCTCGACACCCAGAACCCGATCCTCGAAGGTTTCTACCAGCTCAACCGCGCCGACACCCTGGCCAAGGCGCGCGCGGCGGCGTCGAAGGTGTCTGCGCCGGGGCTGAATATTGTGTGGGCGAATGCCAAGGGTGATATCGGCTGGTGGGCGGCGGCGCAATTGCCAATTCGTCCAGCCGGTACCAATGCCGGCTTTATCCTTGACGGCGGCAGCGCCCAGGCCGACAAGCTGGGCTTCTACCCCTTCAGCGCCAACCCCCAGGAAGAAAACCCGGCGCGTGGCTACGTGGTGTCGGCCAACGCGCAACCTGTCTCGCCCACCGGCATGGAGATTCCCGGTTATTACAACCTGGCCGACCGTGGGCAGCAGTTGAACGCGCAGTTGAGCGATAAGAGCGTGAAGTGGGATGTCGACAACAGCCAGGCCTTGCAACTGGGCACCACCACCGCTTTCGGCCCACGCCTGCTGGCGCCGCTGTTGCCGGTGCTGAGTGAGGTGGTCAAAGACCCGGCGCAGTTGAAACTGGTGGAGCAACTGGCCACCTGGAAAGGTGATTACCCGCTGGACTCAACCAGCGCCACGCTGTTCAACCAGTTCCTGTTCAACCTGGCCGACGCCGCTTTCCACCCGAAACTCGGCGATGGCATGTTCAAGACCCTGCTCAGCACCCGCGTGATCGACGCCGCACTGCCACGCCTGGCCGCCGCGCCGGATTCGCCGTGGTGGGACGGCAAGCGCGCCGACACCGTCAAGCTCGCCTGGGACAACAGCCTCGCGCACCTCAAGGCCACTTTCGGCGATGACCCAAGCCAATGGCAGTGGGGCAAGGCCCATACCCTGACCCACGGCCACCCGCTGGGCTCGCAGAAGCCATTGGACCTGATCGTGAATGTCGGCCCGTTCCCGGCGCCGGGTACCCACGAAGTGCCCAACAACCAGTCGGCCCCTATCGGCCCGGCACCGTGGCCAGTGACCTACGGGCCTTCCACCCGCCGCCTGATCGATTTCGCCGATGCGGCTCACGCACTGACCATCAACCCGGTCGGGCAAAGCGGGGTGCCGCTCGACAAGCACTATGGCGACCAGGCAGAAGCCTACATCGAAGGCGGCTATGAGCAGGCGCATTTCAGCGATGAGGAAGTGACGGCGAATACGCGCGGCATTCTTAAATTACTGCCTGCGAGATAGCGGCCTGTAAACGCGATCAATGTGGGAGCTGGCCGCAGGCCAGCTCACACATTTTTACCGCGCTCCGTCAGTTAGACCGGTGCAGGCGCCCGGCGCTTGTCCGGCTGTTTCCAGCCATCCGCCGCCGCTTCTTCAATCGCTTGCTGGATAGCCTTCTTGCGGTGTTCTTCGGCACGGCGGCTGAAGAACCACACCAGGAAGGTCACCAACGACACCGCCAACAGAATCAAGCTCGCCACGGCGTTAATCTCGGGCTTAACCCCAAGGCGCACCGCCGAGAACACTTCCATCGGCAAGGTGGTCGAACCCGGCCCCGACACAAAGCTGGCCAGTACCAAGTCATCCAGCGACAGCGCGAACGACATCATGCCGCCCGCTGCCAGCGACGGTGCAATCATCGGGATGGTGATCAGGAAGAACACCTTCCACGGCCGCGCCCCCAAATCCATCGCCGCTTCTTCGATCGACAGGTCCAACTCACGCAAGCGCGCTGACACCACCACCGCCACATAGGCTGCGCAGAACGTGGTGTGTGCGATCCAGATGGTGACAACGCCACGCTCTTGCGGCCAACCGATCATCTGCGCCATCGCCACGAACAGCAGCAACAGCGACAGACCGGTGATCACTTCCGGCATCACCAACGGCGCGGTCACCAGGCCGCCGAACAGCGTGCGGCCCTTGAATTGGCTGATGCGCGTCAGCACAAACGCTGCCAACGTGCCCAGCGCCACCGCAGCCAGCGCCGTGTAGCAGGCGATTTCCAGGGAACGCGCCACCGACCCCATCAACTGCGTGTTGTCGAGCAGGCCCACGTACCACTTGATCGACCAACCGCCCCACACCGTCACCAGCTTGGATTCGTTGAACGAGTAGATCACCAAGATCAGCATCGGCAGGTAGATAAACAACAACCCCACTACCAGCATGAAACTCGAGAAACTGAAGCGCTTCATATCTTGCCCTCCAACTCTTTGGCTTGGCTGCGGTTGAACAGGATGATCGGCACAATCAGGATCGCCAGCATCACCACCGCCAGGGCAGACGCCACCGGCCAGTCACGGTTGTTGAAGAACTCTTGCCACAACACTTTACCGATCATCAGGGTTTCCGGGCCGCCTAGCAGTTCCGGGATCACGAACTCGCCCACCACCGGGATGAATACGAGCATGCAGCCGGCGATGATGCCATTCTTGGACAGCGGCACGGTGATTTTCCAGAAGCTATTGAAGGTGCTCGAACCCAAGTCCGATGCGGCTTCCAGCAGGCTCTGGTCATGTTTCACCAGGTTGGCATACAGCGGCAGGATCATGAACGGCAGGTACGAATAGACCACGCCGATGTACACCGCGATGTTGGTGTTAAGGATCTGCAGCGGTTCGTTTATAACCCCCATCGACATCAGGAAGCCATTGAGCAAACCGTTGTTGCTGAGAATGCCCATCCACGCATACACGCGAATCAGGATCGCAGTCCAGGTCGGCATCATGATCAGCAGCACCAGCACGGTCTGCATCTCTTTGCGCGCGGAAGCAATGGCATAAGCCATCGGATAGCCGATCAGCAGGCACAACAGCGTGCTGAAAAACGCCATCTTGAGCGAGCCCAGGTACGCGGCGATATACAGCTCATCGCCCGCCAGCAAACTGTAGTTCGCCAGGTTCAGCACCAGTTCCAGCTTCTGCTCAACGTAGGTGTAGATCTCGGTGTACGGCGGGATCGCAACCTCGGCTTCGGCAAAGCTGATTTTCAATACGATGAAAAACGGCAGTGCGAAAAACAGGAACAGCCAGAGGAAAGGAATCCCGATGACCACCTGCTTGCCACTGGGGATTATGCGATCCAAGCGCCGCTTGAACTTCTTCATATTCATGAGCGAAGTACCACGCCGCTGTCGTCTTCCCACCAGACGTAGACCTGGTCACCCCAGGTCGGACGCTGCCCACGGCGCTCGGCGTTGGCGACGAAGGACTGCACCAGCTTGCCGCTCGGCAGCTCCACGTAGAACACCGAGTGGCCGCCCAGGTAAGCAATGTCGTGCACCTTGCCGCTGGACCAGTTGTGCTCGCAGGTCGGCATTTCGGTGGTGACCAGCAGTTTTTCCGGGCGGATGGCGTAGGTCACCGACTTGTCTTCAACAGCGGTGGCGATGCCGTAGCCCACGTAGATGTCGCGGTCCAGGTCCGGGCACTTGAGCACCGCGTGGCCTTCGGCGTCATCCACCACTTGGGTGTCGAAGATGTTGACGTTGCCGATGAACTCGCACACCAGGCGGCTGGTGGGCGTTTCGTAGATGTCGATCGGGCTGCCAATCTGGGCAATCCAGCCCAGGTGCATGATCGCGATGCGCTCAGCCATGGTCATGGCCTCTTCCTGGTCGTGAGTCACCATCACGCAGGTCACGCCCACGCGCTCGATGATCTCCACCAACTCCAGCTGCATCTGCGAACGCAGCTTTTTGTCGAGGGCGCCCATCGGCTCATCGAGCAGCAGCAGTTTCGGGCGCTTGGCCAGGGACCGCGCCAGGGCCACACGCTGACGCTGGCCACCAGACAACTGGTGCGGCTTGCGCTTGGCGTACTGGCTCATCTGCACCAGCTTGAGCATCTCGGCCACGCGGGCGTCGACTTCAGCCTTGGGAATCTTGTCCTGTTGCAGGCCGAACGCAATGTTCTGCGCCACCGTCATGTGTGGGAACAAGGCGTAGGACTGGAACATCATATTGATCGGCCGCTCGTAGGGCGGCATGTCGGTGATGTCCACATCGTCGAGGTAGATGCGCCCTTCAGTCGGGCGCTCGAAACCTGCGAGCATGCGCAGCAAGGTGGACTTGCCCGAACCCGAACCGCCGAGCAAGGCGAAGATTTCGCCTTTCTTGATTTCCAGGGACACATCGTCCACGGCAATCGTCTCGTCGAACTTCTTCGTGACCCGGTCGATTTTGACCAGCACCTTTTTCGGTGTCTGGTCGCCCTCGAGGGCTTTCTTATAGGCGCCGGAGGCAACTGCCATTTACGAAACTCCCAACAAAATTTGCAGCTCACCCGATGTGGGTGAACCTTGGATAGTCTGAGCCTTACTTGCCCGTCTTGACCCTGGTCCAGCTACGGGTCATCAAACGTTGCACTTTCGGGGGTAGCTCGAAATTGACAAATGTCCGATCGAGAACCGCCTGCGGTGGGTAAACCGCTTCGTCGGTGCGTATCGATTGCTCCATCAGCTTGTCCGCCCCAGGGTTAGGGTTGGCGTAACCGACGTGATCACTGACCTGAGCGATCACCTCAGGCTGCAGCAAATAGTTGATGAAGGCGTGGGCTTCCTTGACGTTGGCGGCATCCTTGGGGATCGCCATTACGTCAAACCACAGGTTGCCGCCTTCTTTCGGAATCGTGTAGGCGATGTTCACACCCTTGCCCGCCTCGGCCGCGCGGGCCTTGGCCTGGAACACATCACCGGAAAAACCTGCGGCCACGCAGATGTTGCCGTTGGCCAGGTCGGAGATGTATTTAGACGAATGGAAGTAGGTCACGTAAGGACGCACTTTCAGCAGTTTTTCCTCGGCTTTCTTGTAGTCGGCCGGGTTTGTGCTGTTGGGGTCCAGGCCCATGTAGTTGAGCACCGCGGGCAGCATTTCATCCGCCGAGTCCATGAACGACACACCGCACGTGGCCAGCTTCTTCATGTTCTCCGGCTCGAACAGCACGGCCCAGGAATCGATCTTGTCGACACCCAGCACTTCCTTCACTTTATCGACGTTGTAACCGATGCCGTTGGTGCCCCACAGGTACGGCACGGCGTACTGATTGCCCGGGTCGTTTTTTTCCAGACGTTTGAGCAGCACTGGGTCAAGGTTGGCGTAGTTCGTCAGCAATGACTTGTCGAGCTTCTGGAACGCCCCGGCCTTGATCTGCTTGCCGAGGAAGTGGTTGGACGGCACCACCACGTCGTAGCCGGTACGCCCGGCCAGCAGCTTGCCTTCCAGGGTTTCATTGGAATCGAACACGTCGTACACGGGCTTGATGCCGCTGGCCTTTTCAAAGTTGGCCAGGGTGTCGTCGCCGATGTAGTCCGACCAGTTATAAATATTCACAGTCGGGGCGGCCTGCACGCTGACAGCCAGCGTGATACCTGCACCCACCAGCAAGGCTTTGCGAAATAAAGAAATTGGCAAGTGGAGGTCCTCTTGAATAGTTGGGCCTTAAAGTTGTTGCCCGGCAACAAAACCGGCGCGCAACTTACCTTCGATAAACCGATCCGGCAAAACTTTCTGTCATTTAATTTGCAGGAGGCGGTTTGGGTGGAAGCGGACTTGCTCGCCCCCACACAAACTCGCGCCTACAGGTTTACCGCCTTATCTACCGGACTTGATCTTGGTCCAGCTGCGTGTCATTTCACGCTGGGTTGCCGCCGGCAAGTCCGCAATGGCATAGAGCTTGGCCTGCACCTCTGCTGACGGGTAAATGCCTGGATCGCTTGTGATGTCCTTGTCGACCAGTGCGGTCGCCTTCTCGTTACCGTTCGGGAAACGTACGCTGTTGGTGATCGAAGCCATCACTTGCGGCTTCAGCAGGTAGTTCATGAACGTGTAGGCCGAGTCGACGTTTTCGGCATCTTTAGGGATGGCGATCATGTCGAAGAAGCTGCCGGCACCTTCTTTAGGAATGTCGTAGGCCACTTTCACCTTGCCACCGGCTTCAGCCGCGCGGGACTTGGCCTGCTGGATGTCACCCGAGTAACCCACGGCGACGCAGATGTTGCCGTTGGCCAGGTCCGAGATGTACTTGGACGAGTGGAAATAGCCGATCGAAGGACGGATCTTCAGGAATAGCGCCTCGGCTTGCTTGAGGTCGTCTTTCTTCTGGCTGTCAGTCGGCAGGCCCAAGTAGTGCAGCGCGATCGGCAACATTTCGGTTGGCGAATCAAGGAAGCTCACGCCGCAGCTTTTCAGCTTGGCGATGTTCTCAGGCTTGAACAGCACGTCCCACGACTCGATCTTGTCCACGCCCAGCGCGGCCTTGACCTTCTCCGGGTTGTAGCCGATGCCGATCGAGCCCCACATGTACGGGAAGGCGTGCTTGTTGCCCGGGTCGCTGACCGACACGGCCTTGAGCAGGGATTTGTTCAGGTTGTCGTAGTTGGACAGCTTGGACTTGTCCAGCTCCTGATACACACCGGCCTTGATCTGCTTGGCGAGGAAGTTGTTCGACGGTACGACGATGTCGTAGCCGGACTTGCCTGCCAGCAACTTGGCTTCCAGGGTTTCGTTGCTGTCAAAAACGTCGTACACCACTTTGATGCCCGACTCTTTTTCAAAGTTGGCGATGGTGTCCGGTGCAATGTAGTCGGACCAGTTGTAGACGTGCAGCACTTTATCGTCTGCCTGGGCAGCGCCCGCAATTGCGCCCATCAGGGACAAGGCGAGGAGGGTCTTGCCAGCGTTCTTCAAACCTAATGCCTTCATTTGGTGATGCTCCAATTTTTCTTTTTTAGGCCACGTTCTTACAAGGTCCTGCGGCCCGTCTAACAGGGCAACAAAACAGGGCGACAGTCTGGCAAGTTCTGAGGCCGGCTTTCAACCAAAGCCTCATTTATAACGGCTCGATGCGCAACGCTCGAAAGCCGCCGCGCACTGAGCCTAGCACTTAGCCCTGCAATGCCGCCAAAGTCAGGTCCAGGCAGTGGCGAGCCTTGGTCACCAGCTCGTCAATTTCGGCCTTACTGATCACCAGCGGTGGCGAAATGATCATGGTGTCGCCCACGGCGCGCATGATCAGGCCATTCTCGAAGCAGAACGTGCGGCAGATCATGCCTGCGCCCTTGCCTTCGTAACGTTTGCGCGTGACCTTGTCCTGCACCAGCTCAATCGCACCGAGCATGCCCACGCCGCGCACTTCACCCACCAGTGGATGATCAGCCAGCTCCCTCAGACGTTTCTGCAAATACGGTGCCGTTTCGTCATGAACGCGACTGACGATTTTCTCATCGCGCATGATGCGGATGTTTTCCAGCGCCACCGCAGCGGCGACCGGGTGACCGGAGTAAGTGAAGCCGTGGTTGAAATCACCGCCTTCGTTGAGTACTTCCACCACGTCATCGCGCACGATCAGGCCACCCATGGGGATGTAACCCGAGGTCAGGCCCTTGGCGATGGTCATCATGTGCGGCTTGAGGTCGTAGAAATCGCTGCCGAACCACTCGCCGGTACGGCCGAAACCGCAGATCACTTCGTCGGCCACAAACAGAATGTCGTACTTGGCGAGGATTTCCTTGATGCGCGGCCAGTAGCTGGCGGGCGGTACGATCACGCCACCGGCACCCTGGATCGGCTCGGCAATAAAGGCACCGACGTTGTCCACGCCCAGTTCAAGGATCTTCTCTTCCAACTGATTGGCCGCCCACACACCGAATTCTTCCGGGCTCATGTCGCCGCCTTCGCCAAACCAGTACGGCTGGGCGATGTGGGTGATGCCCGGGATCGGCAAGTCGCCCTGTTCATGCATATACGTCATGCCGCCCAGGCTGGCGCCGGCTACGGTAGAGCCGTGGTAGCCATTCTTGCGGCTGATGATGGTTTTCTTGTTTGGCTGGCCTTTGATCGCCCAGTAATGGCGGACCATGCGCAACATGGTGTCGTTGCCTTCGGAACCGGAACCGGTAAAGAACACATGGTTCATGCCGGCAGGCGCGATGTCGGAAATGGCCTTGGCCAGCTCCAACACCGGTGGGTGAGCGGTCTGGAAGAACAGGTTGTAGTACGGCAGTTCTTTCATCTGCTTGGCGGCGGCGTCAGCCAGTTCATCGCGACCGTAACCGATCGCCACGCACCACAGGCCGGCCATGCCGTCGAGGATCTTGTTGCCTTCGCTGTCCCACAGGTAAACACCGTGGGCTTTGGTGATGATCCGTGGGCCTTTCTCTTTCAATTGCTTGAAGTCGCTGAACGGCGCCAGGTGGTGATCGCTGCTCAAAGCTTGCCATTCACGGGTTTGCGGGTTGTTGCTGGACATACCAATCTCCTAGACTTTTCAGGTGAGGGCGCGCCTTTTCCAGGGCGCGCCCGGCGCATCAGACGGCAAAGAGCAGGAATTCCCGCTCCCACGAACTGATCACGCGCTTGAAGTTTTCATGCTCGGCCCGCTTGACCGCGACGTAGCCTGTGATGAATTTCTGACCCAGGTATTTCTCGATGGTCTTGCTGTTTTCCATGCGCTCAAGGGCGTCCTCGATGGTCAACGGCAGGCGCAGGTTGCGTCGTTCGTAACCACGCCCCACCACAGGCGCGCTCGGCTCATGGCCTTCGACCATGCCGATGTAGCCACACAGCAGGCTGGCGGCAATCGCCAGGTAAGGGTTGGCGTCGGCGCCCGGCAGGCGGTTTTCCACACGACGGCTCTGCGGGCCGGCATCCGGTACGCGCAGGCCGACCGTGCGGTTTTCTTCGCCCCACTCCACGTTCACCGGCGCCGACGTATCGGGCAGGAAGCGACGGAACGAGTTCACGTTGGGGGCAAACAGCGGCAGCAATTCAGGAATGAATTTCTGCAGACCGCCAATGTGGTTGAGGAACAGCTGGCTCATGCTCCCGTCTTCATTGGAGAAGACGTTCTTGCCGGTGGCGATGTCGATGATGCTCTGGTGCAAGTGCATCGCACTGCCAGGCTCGCCGGTCATCGGCTTGGCCATAAAGGTGGCGGCCACGTTGTGCTTGAGTGCGGCCTCACGCATGGTGCGCTTGAACACCAGGATCTGGTCGGCCAGAGACAGGGCATCGCCGTGACGGAAGTTGATTTCCATCTGCGCCGTGCCGTCTTCATGAATCAGCGTGTCGAGGTCCAGTTCCTGCAGCTCGCACCAGTCGTAGACGTCTTCGAACAAAGGGTCGAATTCGTTGGCGGCTTCTATAGAGAAGGATTGCCGACCGGTCTCCGGGCGACCGGAACGGCCAATCGGCGGCTGCAGCGGGAAGTCCGGGTCCTCGCAACGTTTGGTCAGGTAAAACTCCATCTCCGGTGCCACGATGGGCTGCCAACCTTTGTCGGAGTAAAGCTTGAGGACTTTCTTGAGCACGTTGCGCGGCGACAGCTCGATCGGGTTGCCTTGCTTGTCGTAGGTGTCGTGGATCACCTGGGCGGTGGGCTCGATGGCCCAGGGCACCAGAAATACCGCGTTCTGATCGGGGCGGCAGATCATGTCGATGTCGGCCGGGTCGAGCAATTCGTAATAGATGTCGTCTTCGACATAGTCGCCAGTCACGGTCTGCAACAGAACGCTCTCGGGCAGGCGCATGCCTTTTTCAGCGATGAACTTGTTGGTTGGCGAGATCTTGCCACGGGTGATACCCGTAAGGTCGCCAATCATGCATTCGACTTCTGTGATCTTGTGGTCTTTCAACCAATCGGTGAGCTGGTCGAGGTTGTTACTCATAAATGCCTCTGGGCTGGGTTTCCTGGCATCCGTTAAAGGCCAGGCGTTGTTTGACGCAGCATCCGCGTCGTTTTTTCATTCAGGGTAGGAGCTTACCTGCCATTTGCTGCAGCGTTGCATTCCTCAGGCCAAACTCGTGCAGAATCATGAGCAGCACCCTGCACGGGAGCCGCTCAGAAGCAGGCAAGAGGAAAGCGAGTGGGCAAAGACGAGGTCAGCCGAGGCGTCAAGAATATTGACCGGGCTACGGGTGTTTACACAGGAAGAATTGAATGATGACAAAGCCTGTCTGAAGCAGGCAGAGACGCCAAGTGGAGGCAGGCGAAACATGAAGCACCCCGGTATTATTGCTGTTATGGGTTTGAATCGAGCTTAGCCTTGTTCATTTTTTTACACAACTCCCCCGTAAAAAATACAACACGGCCCGCTCAAGCCTGCGAGTCCCAAGCCTTTCAAACCCAAAAAGCCGCCCCAAAAAGCCTCAAAAAAGCCCTCAGGGCGCTTTTTTAGGGCAAAAAATGCCTCGCTTGACTTCGGCATGCCGTTCGGGTTGACTGAAACCAGAAAAGATCAATGATTGATATTTTTAACAACAAAGGTGTTGCATCATGTCGGTACCCCCGCGTGCCGTTCAGCTTAATGAAGCGAACGCGTTCCTTAAGGATCATCCTGAGGTTCTGTACGTAGACCTTCTAATTGCGGATATGAATGGTGTGGTGCGCGGCAAGCGCATCGAACGCACCAGCCTCCACAAGGTTTACGAGAAGGGCATTAACCTGCCTGCCTCTTTATTTGCTCTGGATATCAATGGCTCTACGGTGGAAAGCACCGGCCTGGGCCTGGACATCGGTGATGCTGACCGAATCTGTTATCCAATCCCCGACACCCTGTGCAATGAGCCGTGGCAAAAGCGCCCTACCGCGCAACTGCTGATGACCATGCACGAACTGGAAGGTGAGCCGTTCTTCGCCGATCCGCGCGAAGTGCTCCGGCAAGTTGTCAGCAAATTTGACGACCTCGGTCTGACCATCTGCGCTGCCTTCGAGCTTGAGTTCTACCTGATCGACCAGGAAAACGTGAACGGCCGCCCACAACCGCCCCGCTCGCCGATCTCCGGTAAACGCCCGCATTCGACACAGGTCTACCTGATCGACGACCTCGATGAATACGTCGACTGCCTCCAGGACATCCTGGAAGGTGCCAAAGAGCAAGGCATCCCGGCCGACGCCATCGTCAAGGAAAGTGCCCCGGCGCAGTTCGAAGTGAACCTGCACCACGTCGCCGACCCGATCAAAGCGTGTGACTACGCCGTATTGCTCAAGCGCCTGATCAAGAACATCGCCTACGACCATGAGATGGACACCACCTTCATGGCCAAGCCTTACCCAGGCCAGGCAGGCAACGGTTTGCACGTACATATTTCGATCCTGGATAAAGACGGCAAGAACATCTTTGCCAGCGAGGATCCCGAGCAGAACGCCGCATTGCGTCACGCGATCGGCGGTGTGCTGGAGACCCTACCCGCTCAAATGGCGTTCCTATGCCCTAACGTCAACTCCTACCGACGTTTCGGCGCACAGTTCTACGTGCCGAACTCGCCGTGCTGGGGCCTGGATAACCGCACCGTGGCGATCCGCGTACCGACCGGCGCAGCCGATTCCGTGCGGATCGAACACCGCGTGGCTGGCGCCGATGCCAACCCTTACCTGCTGATGGCTTCGGTTTTGGCAGGCGTGCACCACGGCCTGACCAACAAGATCGAGCCGAATGCACCAGTGGAAGGCAACAGCTACGAGCAGAACGAGCAAAGCCTGCCAAACAACCTGCGTGATGCTCTGCGCGAGTTGGATGACAGCGAGGTGATGGCCAAGTACATCGATCCTAAATACATCGATATCTTCGTCGCCTGTAAGGAAAGTGAGCTGGAGGAGTTCGAACACTCCATCTCCGACCTTGAGTACAACTGGTACCTGCATACCGTTTAAACGGTTACTGCAATAAAAAACGCCGCAGGCCTTAGGGGTTTGCGGCGTTTTTTTATGGGTTTATTCCGGGAGACCGAGTTGGCCTCTTCGCGAGCAAGTCGAATCGTCGCACCGCCGCTCCCACATTTGACCGAGTTCCAGGTTTGGAATGCAATCAACTGTGTGTGCGGGCTTGCTCGCGAAGGCGGCCAGGCAGACAACACCGGTTCCTGCTCATACAATGCCTGCTGCTTTGTAGGAGACTTCCATGACCACCCGCCCCGCCGCCCCTCGCAAACCCCGCGCCCGTAGCCAGGCCCGGATAGATGCGATCCTCGACGCCGCCCGCACCTTGCTGGCCGCTGAAGGCGTGGCCGGTTTGTCGATCTACAGCGTGGCAGAACGCGCGCAGATTCCCCCTTCGTCGGTCTATCACTTCTTCGCCAGCGTGCCGGCATTGCTGGAAGCGTTGACCGCTGACGTGCACGCCGCTTTTCGGGCAGCCATCCAGGCGCCCATTGAGCACGATTCACTCAAGCACTGGCGCGACCTGTCCTGCATCGTCGAACAGCGCATGCTCACCATCTATGATCATGACGCCGCCGCGCGACAGTTGATCCTGGCGCAGCACGGGCTCACCGAAGTGACCCAGGCCGACCGTCAGCATGATCTGGAATTGGGCGACCTGATGCTTGCCGTGTTCAACCGTCACTTTGAAGTACCGACGTTGCCCAGCGATGTTGATGTGTTTGCGTTGGCGTTGGAACTGAGCGACCGCGTGTATGCGCGCTCGGTGCATCAGCATGGGCTGATCACGCCGCGCATGGCGGAGGAAGGGATGCGGGTGTTTGATGCGTATGTGGGGCTTTATTTGCCGGCGTATTTGCCTAAGCGGCTGGCTGCGCACTGAGTCTTGTGTTGACTGGACCGGCCTCTTCGCGAGCAAGCCCGCGAAGGCGATCTCAGAAGCAACAAAGGTCTTCAATCACAATTTGGCAATCGACACCTCGGTGGACTTAACAAAGGCAATCACTTCGCTGCCAATCACCAGCTCCAGCTCTTTGACCGAGCGAGTAGTAATCACCGAAGTGACGATGCCGGACGCCGTCTGCACATCGATTTCCGACAGCACGTCGCCTTCGACGATTTCCTTGATCGTGCCTTTGAACTGGTTACGCACGTTGATGGCTTTAATAGTCATACGATTTCTCCTGGGGTGGAATTTAGCTGCAAGTTGCCAGCCACAAGCTGCAAGCAAAAGCACCGTGCTTTCCCTTGCAGCTTCAAGCTTGCAGCTTGCCGCTGCTTCTTTCTATTGAGCCCAACGCAATTGCGTAGGCAGCGGTGAAACAGGTTCAGGTTCCGGCGGCGTGCCGGGTAACGACAACACACGGTTGAGCACTTCGGCTTCCAGCGCCGCCAGGCGATGCGAGCCGCGGGCCCGTGGGCGTGGCAGGTCGACGATCAGATCGAGGCCGATTTCGCCGTCTTCGATCAGAATCACCCGCTCGGCAATGGCCACGGCTTCGTTGACGTCGTGGGTTACCAGCAACACGGTAAAGCCGTGCTTGTGCCAGAGGTTTTCGATCAGTTGCTGCATCTCGATACGAGTCAGTGCATCCAACGCGCCCAAGGGCTCGTCAAGCAACAGCAGGCGCGGTTGATGGATCAAGGCGCGCGCCAGGGCCACGCGCTGCTTCTGCCCACCGGACAGCGCCGCCGGCCACTCATTGGCACGTTCGGCCAGGCCGACTGCTTCCAGGGCGTCTAACGCTTTGTGGCGCCAGTTGCCTTTAAGACCCAAGCCGACGTTGTCGATGATCTTTTTCCATGGCAGCAGGCGTGCTTCCTGGAACATTAACCGCGTGTCTTCAATCGCTTCGCTCAGCGGCGCAGAGCCGGCCAGCAGTTCGCCGCCGCTGGCTTTGTCCAGGCCAGCCAGCAAGCGCAATAGAGTACTTTTGCCGCAACCGCTGCGACCGACTACCGCTACGAACTGGCCGGCAGGAATGTGCAGGTCGATTTCCTTGAGCACTTCGCGCGCACCAAAAGCCTTTCGCAGTTTGCGCACCGCCAGGGGAATCCCCTTCAGCAGGCGCGGGGGTTGTTGAGCGGTCATGCCGCACCTCCTTTATTCACTTGATACGCCGGGTGCCAGCGCAGCCACACACGCTCCAGGCCACGCGCGGCCAGGTCGGCGAGCTTGCCGAGGATCGCGTACATCACAATCGCGAGTACCACCACGTCGGTTTGCAGGAATTCACGGGCGTTCATCGCCAGGTAACCGATACCGGAACTGGCCGAGATGGTTTCCGCCACGATCAGCGTCAGCCACATGAAGCCCAGGGCAAACCGCACCCCCACCAGGATCGACGGCAGCGCGCCAGGCAGGATCACCTGACGGAACAGGCTGAACCCGGACAAGCCGTAGCTGCGCGACATTTCCACCAGCGCCGGGTCGACATTGCGGATGCCGTGATACGTGTTGAGGTAGATCGGGAACAGCGTGCCAAGGGCAACCAGGAAAATCTTCGCCGTTTCGTCGATGCCGAACCAGAGGATTACCAACGGGATCAGCGCCAGGTGCGGCACGTTGCGGATCATCTGCACCGAGCTGTCCAGCAGGCGTTCGCCCCACTTCGACAGGCCGGTGATAAAGCCCAGGGCCAGACCGATGCTGGCGCCGATCACAAAACCCAGGCCCGCACGCCAGCCGCTGATGGCCAGGTGTGTCCAGATTTCGCCGCTGGCCACCAGGTGGACGCCGGCTGCAATCACTGCGCTGGGGGCCGGCAGGATGCGCGTCGACAACCCGCCCGCCGACACCGACCACTGCCACACCGCCAGCAAGAGAATCGGCAGTACCCAGGGCGCCAGACGATGGCTTAGTTTTTCACAGTTCATGGCGCTGTCTCAGCTCTGTGACGCAGCGTTGGGAAGGATGTCGTTGGCGACCATCTCGCCGAACGGGCTGACGTACCCAGCGCTTTTCGGCAGCTCGGGACGCTCGATATCCAGGTGTGGGAACAGCAGCTCGGCGACGCGATACGACTCTTCCAGGTGTGGGTAACCAGAGAAGATAAACGTGTCGATGCCGAGTGCTGCGTATTCCTTCACACGTTCCGCAACCGTTGGGCCATCGCCCACCAGTGCCGTACCCGCGCCGCCGCGGACCAGGCCGACGCCGGCCCACAGATTGGGGCTGACTTCGAGGTGGTCGCGGTTGCCGCCATGCAAGGCAGCCATGCGTTGCTGGCCGACGGAATCGAAACGCGCCAAGGAGGCCTGGGCACGAGCAATGGTGTCGTCGTCCAGATGAGCGATCAGTTTGTCGGCGGCTTTCCACGCCTCATCGTTGGTTTCACGCACGATCACATGCAAGCGAATACCAAAGCGCACAGTGCGCCCGAGCTTCGCGGCCTTGGCCCGTACCTGTTCGATCTTTTCAGCGACGGCAGCCGGTGGCTCGCCCCAAGTCAGCACCATTTCCACTTGTTCGGCAGCCAGGTCCTGGGCGGCTTCGGAGGAACCGCCGAAGTACAGCGGCGGGCGTGGTTGCTGGATCGGCGGGTAAAGCAGCCTGGCGCCTTTGACGCTGATGTGCTCGCCGTCGTAATCCACGGTTTCGCCTTCCAGCACGCGGCGCCAGATGCGGGTGAATTCCACCGAGGCCTGGTAGCGCTCTTCATGGCTGAGGAACAGACCGTCGCCGGCCAATTCCTCCGGGTCACCACCGGTGACAAGATTGAACAACGCACGGCCGCCAGACAGGCGGTCCAGGGTCGCGGCCTGACGCGCGGCCACCGTCGGGGAAATGATCCCGGGGCGCAACGCGACAAGGAATTTCAGACGCTGGGTCACCGGGATCAGCGAGGCAGCCACCAGCCACGAGTCTTCGCAGGAGCGACCGGTAGGGATCAGCACCCCACCGAACCCTAGGCGGTCAGCAGCCTGGGCCACTTGCTGCAGGTAACCGTGGTCGACGGCGCGAGCGCCTTCGGCGGTGCCAAGGTAATGGCCGTCACCGTGGGTAGGCAGGAACCAGAAAATAGTGAGGCTCATGGAGTTGTCTCCTGAAAAATCGGATTACGGCGCTTTGGCAACGGCGGCGGGTGGCGTCCAGATCACGTCCTTGATGCTCAAGGGCGTGGGAATCAATTTGAGTTGGTAGAAGGTGTCGGCGATTTTCTGCTGGGCAGCGACCACTTGCGGGGTCAGGAACAGCGCACCGTAGCCTTGGCGTTTCATCGAGGTCAGGGTGATGTCAGCCGGCAGGCCGAGCAGCGGAGCGACTTGTTCAGTCACTTCCTGCGGGTTGGCCTTGGACCATTCGCCCACGGCGCGCACTTCTTCGATCAAAGCCTTGATCACTTCCGGATTTTTTTCAGCGTACGGCTTGGTCGCCAGATAGAACTGATGGTTGTCGGCGATGCCGGTACCGTCACGCAGGGTGCGCGCTTGCAGTTGTTTCTCGGCGGCGGCCTGGTACGGGTCCCAGATCACCCACGCATCCAGGCTGCCACGCTCAAAGGCGGCACGTGCATCGGCGGGCGGCAGGAACACGGTCTGCACGTCGGTGTATTTCAGGCCGGCGTCTTCCAGCGCACGTACCAGCAGGTAGTGCACGTTGGAGCCTTTGTTGAGCACGATTTTCTTGCCCTTGAGCTCGGCCACGGATTTGATCGGCGAGTCTTTCGGCACCAGGATCGCTTCGCTGGTCGGCGCGGGTGGCTCGTAGGCCACGTATAGCAAGTCGGCACCGGCCGCCTGGGCGAACACCGGTGGGGTTTCGCCGGTCACGCCGAAGTCGATGGAGCCGACGTTCAGGCCCTCGAGCAATTGCGGCCCACCGGGAAACTCGGTCCATTGCACGTTCACGCCTTGGGCGGCCAGGCGTTTTTCCAGGGTGCCCTTGGCTTTGAGCAGCACCAACGTGCCGTACTTCTGGTAACCGATACGCAAGGTCTCGGCGGCTTGAGCTTGAACAATGGCGCCGAAGGACACAGCCGCAGCAAACAGTGCGACCAGACCACGACGCAAGATGACAGTGCGCATGGCGCTCTCTCCAAATGTGCGAATAGGGTTTTGGCTGCACCTGCTTGGCCGTTGGCGGCTGAGTAAGGTGAGTGTGACTTGATGTCGGGTACCGCTTAAATGCTCCAGCGAGCACTCAGCAAACGTTCATTCAATACATGCGGGTCCAGCGGTTTCGGGCGACGGGCCATGGCGCTGTAAAGCTGCTCCAGGGCTTCGTGTAAACGGTGTTCTACCACCGGCACCAACTGCGCCTGGACGCTGCCTTCGGCATAAGCGATCTGGCTGTCCTCGGCAAAAATGCCGTGGAGCAATTCCTGGGCTTTCAGCGCCGACAACACCGGCTTCAAGGCGTAGTCCACCGCCAGCATGTGGGCGATGCTGCCGCCAGTCGCCATCGGCAATACGATCTTGTGGGCCAGGGCGCGTTCGGGCAGCAGGTCGAGCACGGTTTTCAGCGCGCCGGAAAACGAAGCCTTGTAGACCGGCGTGGCAATCACCAGGCCATCCGCATTCGCCACCTGTTGCAGCAGGTCGATGACCTTGGGGCTGTCGAAGCGAGCGTGCAGCAAGTCTTCAGCCGGGAAGTCCCGTATCTGGTAACTCACCACTTCCACGCCTTTGTCTTGCAACCACTGACGGGTTTTATCCAGCAACACCCCGGAGCGGGAACGCTGGCTGGGACTGCCTCCAAGTGTTACGACCAACATGCAGGATTTCCTTGAGCAGGTGTCAGCGGTTCGCTGTGTGGCGATGGCGCCAAGATGGAACAGACCTTATCAGCAGATTTATATATCTTTAAATCTTTTTTTTTCATTTGTTTATTCTTTAAATGCATATGAAGATTGTAAATCTCCGGGCGAAAAAAAAGCCGTGAAAACGGCCTGGAAACCCCTGCTATGTGAGACTTGAAATGCAGCCCGCTCCCACATTGGGCCTGCGTTAACGATTCGGCTGAGGGGCAAGCCGCAGATACGGCTTCACCGCGCGATACCCCTTCGCAAAGCGCTTCTTGATCTCTTCCTCGTCCTTTAGCGACGGCACGATCACCACCTCATCACCGTCCTGCCAGTTGGCCGGGGCGGCGACCTTGTGGTTGTCGGTCAGCTGCAGCGAGTCCACCGGGTCGACCGACAGGGCAATCGCCTTGAGCCGCGCTGGGCAAATTCGTCCTTGAGCTTGGCGGTGAAGCCCAGCTCGGTGGTGCACACCGGGGTGAAGTCCGCGGGGTGGGAAAACAACACGCCCCAGCTGTCGCCCAGCCATTCGTGGAAACGAATCGTGCCGGCGCTGGAGTCCTGTTCGAAGTCGGGGGCGAGTCGCCCAGTCTTAGGCTCATGGTGTGGCTCCTAGCGAGTGCTATGGAGCCCACTGTGCATGGGTTACGGATTACTTTAAAAGAATAAATACCGATCTATATAGATCATAAAAGAATATTAAAAATCTGTTCATTGGACGTCGTGACGAGCGAGGAGCAACATCGATTTCAAGGTTCGAGAAGGCCTTGAGACGTTGTACTAAAGAGGGAATTCAGGAAGGGCTTACGGGGGTGAGCCCGACTTGAGAAAAAGCAAAAAACCTCGCGCGAGCGCGAGGTTTTTTTTTCAACTACTTCACTTAGTCTTACAGGAAGCTATAAGTGTAGTTGAAGATCAGACGGGTCTGATCCTGGTCCTGGATGCCTGTACCGCTACCACGATAAGCACCGTGGCGCAGCGTGGTACCGAAGCCCTTAAGCGCGCCTTGCTGAACGGTGTAGTCGATACGCATGTCGCGTTCCCACTCGGATTGATCACCGCTGCCGTTGCTGGCTTTGATGTTGTCACCGTGCAGATAGGCAATCGAGGTTTTCAGACCTGGAACACCCAGCGCAGCGAAGTCATACGAGTATTGACCGAAGGTAGTGTTTTCACCCGCGCGAACGAAGGAGTTGATCATGCTGTCGGTGAACAGATAGAAGCTTGAACCACCAGCACCCTCGCTACCGCCGCTACCGTTAACAACGCTACCTTGGTTCAGCCAAACAAAACCGCCGTCATCGTTGACGCGCTGATGGCCGACCATGAAAGCACTGCCACCCAAGGCGTAGGTGAACATGGCACTCCAGGTTTTGTTATCAACCTCGCCAGTGTTCTTAGCGTAGCCACCGTTGTTGTTGAAGCGGTACCCAGCTTGACCATTCTTGCCATCGGAGCTGCTGTCGAAGTAGCGCAAATCGGTCTTGAACGATTGACCTTCGCTGATTGGGTAAACGTGCACCAGACCGAGGAACTGCTGCTTGTAGTAGTCTTCCAGATTCGAGTAGTAGTACTGCAGGGTCAGGTCTTTGGTGACCTTCCAGTCAGCGCCACCAAAACGGAACTGGTTGCTTTCCTTCGAACCGCCGTTGACAGCCAAACCGGTGCTGTTGCTCGAAGCACGGCCAGTGGCGTGCTCAAGTTGACCGGCGTTGAAGGTCACATTGTCGATTTCTTTGGAGGTGATGGTGCCGCCTTCAAAGGTTTGAGGAAGCAGACGGCCGTCGCTTGCAATCAGGATCGGCAGGTTTGGAGCCAGTGCGCCACCCAAATGCGCTTCAGTCTTGGAGAAGCGGGCCTTGACGTTGGCGCTCGCGCTGCTCCAGCTGCTTACGGCAGAGCCGTCGGTATCGCTTGGAACGAAGGAGTTGCTGTTTGGGTGATGGCCACGACCGCCGTCCAGGTGGAAACCCACCAGCGCCTGTGCATCAATCCCAAACCCAACCACGCCTTGAGTGAAACCAGACTGGTAGTTGAACTTCAAGCCTGTGGCTGTTTCGCGCTGATCCGCGCCGCCATCACGCGCATCGCCATCAAAATACAACGTTCGGGAACTGACGCTTGCCTTGCTGTCTTCGATAAAACCGGCAGCGCCTGCGTGCTGGGCGATGGCGCCCAAAGCTACAGCCAAAGCCAAGGTGGACTTCTTCATGTACCGCTCCTCTCGTTTCTAATTTTTGTAGTTCTTTGGTCTCGGGTCTGACGCCCTCGATCCACAGATGCGCGATTAGCACCGCATAGTGACTGACAAGTCAATCGTAACCTTGTGTGTCTACTACCTTCGTCTAATCGCAGTTGATTTGGTCCCTGCAGGGTAATGAGTTTTCCATACACCCAAAAAGAATTGCTTCATTCTTTTTTATACGATTAAGGAATAAAAGTTTTCGTGATACGAGCCAGCCTACGTTGGCTGAACGTTACAAAAGCTATTCCTAAAGGGTATTTACCAGCGCACTTTTAGACCGTTTAGTCTGACTGTACGTTTTCATACGTCACTCACGATCAAAAAAGCGACGCCATGATGGCGAAACGCACATCCTCCCGTCAATTTGTTACAGTTTTTGTATCTCTAATACTTTCTTTTGATGTCAAAGCCGCTGATTTAACGGTGTGCCTGCCATCGTATCGGCTCTGATCAATACTTCTGAAGTGATAGAAATGAGAAGGGGCTTGCTCCCGATAGCGGTGAGCCAGTCAAGTACTATCGACTGACACTCCGCCATCGGGAGCAAGCCCCCCCTCTCACACTTTGACCTGCTTGACCGCCGAAATCGGGCCTACAAGGCCTTCTCAAAAATCTTCGAATTACGCTGATAGTTGTACAGCGAAGCCCGCGCCGAGGGCAGACGGTCCACGCTGCTGGGCACAAAACCGCGCTCACGGAACCAGTGGGCGGTGCGGGTGGTGAGGACAAATAATGTCTTCAACCCTTGCGCCCGCGCTCGGGTTTCGATGCGCTCCAACAACACATCACCCCGCGCGCCGTGGCGATATTCCGGGTTCACTGCCAGGCACGCCAGCTCACCTGCATCCGAATCTGCGATCTGATACAGCGCTGCACAAGCGATGATCATGCCCTCGCGTTCCACCACGCTGAACTGCTCGATCTCACGCTCCAGCACTTCCCGCGAACGGCGCACCAGGATGCCCTGCTCTTCCAACGGGCTGATCAGGTCGAGCAAGCCGCCCACGTCTTCAATCGCCGCTTCGCGCACCAGTTCAAATTGCTCCTGGGCCACCAGCGTACCGCCGCCGTCACGGGTAAACAGCTCGGTGAGCAAAGCGCCGTCTTCGGCGTAGCTGACGATATGGCTGCGCCCTACTCCACCCCGGCAGGCTTCTGCGGCGGCGTCGAGTAATTCGGCCTGGTAGTTGCTGCCCAGGCGCTGCAGGTGGGCCGGCACTTGTTGCGGGCGCAGTTCGCGCACCAGGCGACCATTTTCATCGATCAGGCCCAAGTCGGCGCCGAACAGCAGCAGCTTGTCGGCACCCAAGTCGATGGCGGCGCGAGTAGCGACGTCTTCGCAGGCCAGGTTGAAGATCTCACCAGTGGGCGAATACCCCAGCGGCGACAACAGCACGATGGAGCGCTCGTCCAGCAGGCGATTAATACCCTTGCGGTCGACCCGGCGCACTTCGCCGGTGTGGTGATAGTCCACGCCATCCAATACGCCGATAGGGCGCGCGGTCACGAAGTTGCCGCTGGTCACGCGCAGGCGCGAGCCCTGCATCGGCGACGAGGCCATGTCCATCGACAGGCGCGCTTCAATGGCGATACGCAGGTGGCCGACCGCGTCGATCACACACTCCAGCGTCGCCGCATCGGTGATGCGCATGCCTTCGTGGTAAGTAGGGGTCAGGCCACGCGCTTCGAGGCGCACTTCGATCTGCGGGCGCGAACCGTGCACCAGCACCAGTCGCACCCCCAGGCTGTGAAGCAGCACCAGGTCGTGGACGATATTACCGAAGTTCGGATGCTCCACACCATCGCCGGGCAGCATGACTACAAAAGTGCAGTCGCGGTGGGCGTTGATGTAAGGGGACGCGTGACGAAGCCAATTAACGTAGTCGGGCATAGAACCTGGGCCTGTAATAAAAAGCAGCCGAAAAAGGATGAATCGTGAAAGCGCACAGCGGGCTGATGGTTATCGTCGGAACAGGCTTGGCGACACGCTCACTCTCCTTATGTACGAATGGGCAGAGGTTAATTTATGCAGGTTTCAGGCAGTAATGTTCGATCAGTTCCCGCAATAGACGCACTGTAGGCGTCAAGCGTGACATTTCGAGGTACTCGCCCGGCTGATGGGCGCAAGCGATGTCGCCAGGGCCAAGTACCAGGGTTTCACAACCAAGGCGCTGAAGATAAGGCGCTTCGGTGCCGAACGCCACTGCTTCAGCACGATGACCGGTCAATCGTTGCGCAACCCGCACCAGCTCGGCGTCTTCGGCTTGCTCAAACGGCGGCACTTCGGGGAACAACGGCGCGTAGTCGATCTTGACCTTGTGCCGCTCGGCCAAGGGTTCAAGCTTGTGCCGGATAGCCGCGCGCAACACCTGCGGGTCCATGCCCGGCAAGGGCCGCAGGTCGAACTCCAGGGAGCACTGGCCGCAGATGCGGTTAGGGTTGTCCCCGCCATGGATGCAGCCAAAATTCAGGGTCGGCTGTGGCACGCTGAATTGCGGATTGCGGTACTCACGTTGCCAGGCCAGGCGCAGCCCGCGCAGTTCGCCCATGGCGTCATGCATGGCTTCGAGGGCGCTGTGGCCCAGGCTTGGGTCCGACGAATGGCCACTCTGGCCGAGGATGTCGATGCGCTCCATCATCACGCCTTTGTGCAGGCGGATCGGCTTGAGCCCGGTCGGTTCACCGATCACCGCCGCGCGGCCCAACGGGCGCCCTGCCTCGGCCAGCGCGCGGGCGCCGGACATGGAACTTTCTTCATCGCAGGTGGCGAGAATCAGCAGCGGTTGCTTGAACGGTTGATCCAGTAGCGGCAGCACCGCCTCAATCGCCAGAGCAAAAAAGCCCTTCATGTCACAACTGCCCAGTCCTACCCAGCGGCCGTCGACTTCCGTCAGTTTGAGCGGATCAGTCTTCCACAGCGCGGCGTCATAAGGAACGGTATCACTATGGCCGGCCAACACCAGGCCACCGGGGCCGCTGCCGAAACTGGCGAGCAGGTTGAATTTGCCAGGGCTGACCTGCTGGATGTCAATGGCGAAACCCAAATCGCCCAGCCAGGTGGCAAGCAGGTCGATCACCGGGCGGTTGGTCTGGTCGAGAGACGCTTGGGTGCAACTGACCGACGGCGCGGCAACCAATGCGGCGAATTGCTCTTTCATGGACGGTAATGGCATTCGCGGTCTCCCAACTTCCCGGATGAGTCCCACTATAAAGGCATCTGCACGACACAATAAACCGTTGCGGCACGTTGCCGGGCTCAGTCCTGTACACTGCACGACCTTGGCAGCCACTCTTTTTCCCGGCTGCGCTCCCGATCCTGGATTTTCCGGCCATGCAGAAAGAAACCGAAATCAAGCTCCGCGTCAGCCGCGAAACACTCGCCGCGCTGCGTGAGCACCCGCTACTGAAAAAACGCAACAAAAGTGGCTGGGAACGCCGTGAGTTGATGAACCAGTATTTCGACACCCCCGAACGCGACCTGGCCCAGGCCAAAGTCGCCCTGCGCCTGCGCAAGGACGGTGACGATATCATCCAGACCCTCAAGACCCGCGGTCAGAGCGTCGCCGGCTTGTCGGAACGTAACGAATACAACTGGGACCTGCCCAAAGCCAAGCTCGACGTGAAGAAACTCGACGGCGAATGCTGGCCCGAGCAACTGGCCGAGCTGGACAAAAAGACCCTCAAGCCGATCTTCACCACCGACTTTGTGCGTGAACGCGCCGAAATCGCCTGGGGCCGTGGCAAAGCCAAGGTGGTGATCGAAGCCGCTTTGGACCTGGGACACGTGGTGGTTGGGAAGCAGAAAGAAGAAATCTGCGAGCTGGAACTGGAACTGCGCGAAGGCGAACCGGCTGCCCTGCTGGAACTCGCCGCCGAGCTGGCCGCGACCCTGGCGCTGATGCCTTGCGACATCAGCAAGGCCGAGCGTGGCTACCGCTTGTATGACGCCAGCAGCTACTCGTTGAGCCTGCCAGCGCCGCAGATCCACGCCGAAATGCCGTTGGACGATGCCTTCGCTGCGATCATGTGGCACCTGCTCGGCAGCAGCCAACGCCTGGCCGAGCAATACCGTTTCAATGGCCACTGGCGCCTGTTGCAAGACTGGGTCGACACCCTCGGCGAACTGCGCGCCCTGATCGGCAGCCTCGGCCAGGCCGCACCGCGTCAATCCACCAGCGAACTGCGCAGCGCACTCGATGCCCTGCTGGAAGACTGGCGCCCACTGGTACAAGCCGGTGACGACGATGAAGACATCCGCAAAGCTGCGCCTGAGCAGTTCGCCGAAGAGTTGGAAGACCTGCGCTGGGGCCAGTTCTCACTGAACGCCTCGCGCTGGCTGCTGGCTCGCACCTGGACCGCCGACCGCAATGTGCGTGGCAACCGCCAGGGCGCTGCGCAAATCACCAACTGGCTGCCACGCCTGCTGGCCGACGATGCAGTCGCCCTGCAATTGCCGCGCTACCAGCAGCAACCGGAAGACCTGGCTGAGCAACTGCCGCGTATCGAACGCATCCAGGCCTGGCTGCACCATGCGCGTAACGTGGTCGACCTTCTGGAGCTGGACCGCCTGTATGGCGAGCTGAACAAGTTGGCGCAACTGGCCAATCAGCCGATCACCGATGAGTCGCTGGATGCGCGGATGCATCAGGCGATTGCGGTGTATCAGAACCGTGCCTGGAAGACTTTGCTGCGTCTGTAATTCAAAGGACGCCTCGGTCAAAGTGTGGGAGCGGGCTGGCTCGCGAAAGCAGTGGATCAGAAACACATTCGGTGACTGACACGCTGCTTTCGCGAGCAACCCCGTTCCCACAAGGTCAGCGCAATACTGGCAGGCTGGTCGTGGACTTGATCTCGGATAGCGCCACAATCGAATTGACCTCCTGAATCCCCGGCACCATCGACAGCTTCTCGAAGAAAAACCGCTCATACGCTTCAATGTCCGAAGTGACAATTCGCAACAGAAAATCCACCGCCCCCATCAGCACATAACATTCCAGCACTTGCGGAAAGCCGCGAATCGCGTCGGTGAACTCAGTGAAGTTGGAACGGCCGTGGGCGTTGAGTTTGACCTCGGCGAATATCTGCGTGTTGAGACCGATCTTCTTGCGATCGAGCAAGGTGACCTGGCCGCGGATCACCCCCTCTTCCTTGAGCCGCTGGATGCGCCGCCAGCACGGCGACTGGGACAGGCCCACCTGCTCGGCAATTTGCGCACTGGAGAGCGACGCGTCTTCTTGCAGCAGGGCCAGGATACGGCGGTCGTAGGCGTCCAGCTCGCTGTGCATATAAATACCTTCCAAGGTGCTTATCTTGAATTGATTGATTCGATTATTCGCAAAACAGGCTCATCTTAGATAAAAAATCTCCCACGGCGAATGTAAAAATTTCTCCAGTCAAATCTGGAGCTTTCCCATGCACGGCGTCGAAACCACTCACCCTGTCACTCGCGCCGATGCGTGGGCCACCAACAACGCCCATTGCCAGGCGCATTACCAGATCGTCGCCGAGGCGGAGCCGGATGCGCTGTGCCGAGTGCTCAACTATTTCGCGCTGCAGTTTTTGACACCGCGACACGTCACAGTGAACAGGGAGGATGACGTGCTGAACATCGGTATCGTGATGGACGGCCTGAGCTGGCACCGCGCCCAGGTGATCGGTGAAAAGATTCGAAACCTGATCAACGTGTGCGAGTTGGATGTGTGGTCGGCGGACTCTACGGGGCTTCAAACGATGGTGGCGGGCGCTCGGTAAAAAGCTGCAATACACCCTGGGAGGCAAATATTCAGGGGCTGGCTAGCCTGGGATTTACGCCCACTGCCCCCAGGAAAACCTTCATGCTCGTTGACCAACGTTTGGAATTGCATCAACTGTTGCCGGCTTTGGTCGACGGAAAACTGATCACACCCGAGGTTGCGCAACGCTTGTCGGCGCTACCGGCCAGTAACACCCAGCATCCCTTGGAAAGCATCGCAGCCCTTGGCCCCAACCTGGAAACCCTCACCGAATGGCTTGCCCAGCATGCAGGGCAACCTTATTTGCGTATCGACCCGTTGAAGATCGACGTGGGGACGGTCGTGCCGCTGATGTCCCACGCCTTCGCTCAACGCCACGCCATACTGGCGGTGGCGGTGGACGCACAGACCGTCACCGTCGCCAGCGCCCAGCCCCACGTCACCAGTTGGGAAGCTGGGCTCGCCCAGGTGCTCAAGCGCTCGATCAAGCGAGTGGTCGCCAACCCCCAGGACATCGCCCGCTGTATCGGCGAGTTTTACCGGCTGGCGAAGTCCGTCAGCGGCGCCGATCAAAAGGTCGCGGCGCCTGGCCATGTGGACCTGCTCAACCTTGGCGCCAGCGACCAGGAGCCTGATGCCAACGACGCGCATATCGTCAATATCGTCGACTGGCTGCTGCAGTACGCCTTTGCCCAGCGCGCCAGTGATATCCATATTGAACCGTGCCGTGAACAGGGCCGTGTGCGCTTTCGCATCGATGGGCTGCTGCATGACGTCTATCAGTTTCCGCCCCAGGTCACGATGGCCGTGGTCAGCCGCCTGAAGAGCCTGGGCCGCATGAACGTGGCGGAAAAACGCAGGCCACAGGATGGCCGGGTCAAAACCAAAAGCCCGGCGGGGGCGGAAGTCGAGCTGCGTCTTTCCACCCTGCCGACAGCATTTGGCGAGAAACTGGTGATGCGGATTTTCGACCCTCAGGTGCTGCTCAAGGGCTTTGACCAGTTAGGCCTGTCCAGTGAGGACCAACAACGCTGGCTCGCCATGACTGGCCAGGCCAACGGCATCATCCTGGTCACCGGCCCTACGGGTTCGGGCAAGACCAGCACCCTGTACACCACGCTCAGGCAACTGGCGACCCGGGAGGTCAACCTGTGCACCGTGGAAGACCCGATCGAGATGGTCGAACCCGCGTTCAACCAGATGCAGGTGCAACACAACATCGACCTGACCTTTGCCAGCGCCATCCGCGCCCTGCTGCGCCAGGACCCGGACATCATCATGATCGGTGAAATCCGCGACCAGGAAACCGCTGAAATGGCGATCCAGGCCGCGCTGACCGGGCACTTGGTGCTATCCACACTGCATACCAACGATGCACCCAGCGCTATCAGCCGCTTGCAGGAGCTAGGCATTGCTCACTATTTGATCAAGGCCACCTTGCTCGGCGTAATGGCGCAGCGGTTGGTGCGGGTTTTGTGCCCTCACTGCAAACGTGCGCTGGGTGAGGTTCATGAGGCCGTCGGGTGCGTTGAATGCCGAAACAGTGGTTTTCGGGGGCGAGCCGGCGTTTACGAAATCATGGTATTGAACGAAGAACTCAAGGCGCTGATCACGCCCGGCGCCGACGTGCAGGCCCTGCGCCAGGCAGCGGTTGCACAAGGCATGTGCAGCCTGCGCAGCGCGGGTATGCAAAAAATCGAAGCGGGGCTGACCACCATGGCGGAAGTATTGCGGGTGACCCCTGGGGATTCGGTAACAAATCCTTTGTTTGTTACGCGGTGAAACCGTTCTTATCGGTGACAACACCGTTACAATCGGCCGAACGTCGTTTCACTGACACCATCAGATAGGGAATCGCTATGCAGATCGGAACCGTACTGCTTCTTTTTGTGGGCCTGGCCATCGCCATCCTGCTCATGGGCTTCAAGGTCGTACCCCAAGGGTACCAGTGGACGGTCGAGCGTTTTGGCCGCTACACCAACACCCTCAAACCTGGCCTGAACATCATCATCCCGGTCATGGACCGCATTGGTCGCAAGATCAACGTGATGGAAAGCGTGCTGGACATCCCGCCCCAGGAAGTGATCACAGCCGACAACGCCGCCGTGCAGATCGACGCCGTGTGCTTCTTCCAGGTGGTCAACACCGCCCAGGCGGCTTATGAGGTCAATAACCTCGAACACGCCATCCGCAACCTGCTGCAAACCAATATCCGTACTGTGCTCGGCTCCATGGAGCTGGACGCCATGCTCAGCCAGCGTGACGGTATCAACGAAAAACTGTTGCGCACCGTTGATGAAGCTACCGCGCCATGGGGCATCAAGATCACCCGTATCGAGATCAAGGACATCAGCCCACCCGCCGACCTGATGGCAGCAATGTCGGGCCAGATGAAAGCCGAGCGGATCAAGCGTGCGCAGATCCTGGAGGCCGAAGGCCTGCGGGCGTCGGCGATCCTGACAGCCGAAGGCAAGAAGCAGGCACAAATTCTTGAGGCCGAAGGTGGGCGCCAAGCTGCGTTCCTGGAGTCTGAAGCCCGTGAGCGTCAGGCTGAAGCTGAGGCTCGTGCGACTCAAGTCGTTTCCGAGGCGATCGCCACCGGTAACGTTCAAGCCGTCAACTACTTCGTCGCGCAAAAATACATCGACGCCCTGGGCAAGCTGGCGTCGGCCAACAACAGCAAGGTCATCCTGATGCCGCTGGAAGCCAGCCAGGTGATCGGTGCGGTCGGCGGTATCGGCGAGATCGTCAAGGCAACGTTCGACAACAAGAAAGGCTGAGGCCAGCACCATGTGGGATTTCCTGCAGCATTTGTCGTTCTGGGATTGGCTGGCACTGGGGACGGTGCTGTTGATCCTTGAAGTATTTGGCGCCGGTGGGTATCTGTTGTGGATGGGTATCGCAGCGGCTGCCGTGGGCGTGATCAAATTCCTGGTGCCGCCCCTGGGGCTGGAGTGGCAGTTGCTACTGTTTGCCGTGTTGTCGATCCTGACCGCAGTGTATTGGTGGAAGCGTCAGCGCAGCAGCGCCAAGGCGAGTGACCAGCCCGGGCTGAACGAACGTGGCTCGGCGTTTATCGGCCGCACGTTTATCGTGCATCAGGCGATCGTGGACGGCCGGGGCAAAGTGAAGGTCGGCGATGGCGTGTGGATGGTGACCGGCCCGGACAGCCCTATAGGCGCCCAAGTCCGGGTGGTCAGCCAGGAGGGCGTGGTGTTAAAGGTTGAAACTGTTTAGTCAGTGATGGAACTCGGCTGGGCTATCTACAATCATAATTCACAGATACCCACCGGAGTCACCCATCATGCGTCTCAAATATGCTGTCGCAACCCTTGCTGTGCTTTCCCTCCCTGTCGGTTCAGCCATGGCCGACAGTTTCTGGCGCAATATCATCTCGTCGGGCGCCACTACCGGCTCGACGTACCTGACGTTCAAGGACCACAAGCTGGTGGTTGCCGCACAAGACGACGCCGGCAGCTTTGTTGCCAGCGACGGCGGCATCCGTGGCCCATACCTGGAAGCCGCAATGCAGAAAGTCCGCGCCGATAACCCTGGCCTGCAGGCCACGGATATGGAGCTGGCCAACGCCATCCTCGCGAAAAACGCCGTTACCGAGTGATTTCATCGCTCTGAAAAATGCCGCTGCTGAAGCGGCATTTTATTGCCCCCGTTTTAACCCGCAGTATGACAATTCATTCACGGACGACAGGCTATATTCAGTCAGCCCGTGCAACCATGCCGGTACTGATACCTCGCCTACTCATCGCCAATCTGAAACGGATGCCTTCGTCGTCATGAGCCAACAGCCCTTCCTGCCGTTTTCCAAACCAACCATTGACGAAGCCACCATCTCGGCGGTTGGCGATGTATTGCGCTCGGGCTGGATCACCAGCGGGCCGAAAGTGCAGGCATTTGAGGCTCAGTTATCTGAATACTTTGGCGGCCGCCCGGTGCGCACCTTCAACTCGGGCACCTGCACCATGGAGATTGCCTTGCGCATTGCTGGTATCGGGCCGGGCGATGAAGTCATCACCACGCCGATCTCCTGGGTTGCCACGGCCAACGTGATCCTGGAAGTCGGCGCTACGCCAGTGTTTGCCGATATTGACCCGATTACCCGCAATATCGACCTGGCCCAGGTGGAGGCTGCGATTACCCCGCGCACCAAAGCTATCATCCCGGTGTACCTCGCTGGCCTACCCCTGGACATGCCGATGCTGTATGCACTGGCCAACAAGTACAACCTGCGTATCGTCGAGGATGCTGCCCAAGCGCTGGGTTCAAGCTGGGATGGCGAGCGTATCGGCGCCACCGGGGATTTTGTGTCGTTCAGCTTCCAGGCCAACAAGAACATCACCTCTTCCGAAGGCGGCTGCCTTGTGTTGAACAATGCCGAAGAAGCGCGGCTGGCAGAAAAGTACCGCCTGCAAGGCGTTACCCGCACAGGCTTCGACGGCCTGGATGTGGATGTGCTGGGTGGCAAGTTCAACATGACCGACATCGCCGCAGCCATCGGCTTGGGGCAGTTTGCCCATATCGAAAAGATCACCGCTCACCGCCAGAACCTGGCGCGGCACTATTTCAAATGCTTTGGCGATGACTTTGAAGCGCAATACGGCGCGCAACTGCCGCCGGCTGATTTCGAAAACAGCAACTGGCACCTGTTCCAACTGGTGCTGCCGGAGCGTCAGGACGGTCTGCCGGCACGCGCCACATTCATGGAGCAGATGCAGGCCCGCGGCGTCGGCATTGGCTATCACTACCCGCCGATCCATCTGCTAAGCCTTTATCGGGCGCAGGGGTTCAAGGAAGGCATGTTTCCGGTGGCGGAAAAGGTAGGGCGTTTGATCGTGTCATTGCCGATGTTTACGGCGATGACAGAGGCGGATGTGGAGCGGTCGGTGGCAGCCGTGAAGGCCGTCTTGAAAGCGAGCTGAAAAATCTGGCTCACCACAACCAAATGTGGGAGCTGCGGTGCGCAGCTCCCACATTGGTTTGTGCTGTTTCAGCTATTGGCGTTTACTCGCCGATGGCGGCTTTGTAACCGGCCGCATCCAGCAGTTTTTCCAGATCACTCGGGTTGCTTGGCTTGAGCTTGAAGATCCACGCGCCGTACGGGTCGGAGTTCAGCAGTTCAGGGCTACCGCTCAGCTCCTCATTGACTGCAATCACTTCGCCTGCAACCGGGGCGTAGATATCCGAAGCAGCCTTCACCGACTCAACCACCCCCGCCTGGCCTTCGGCTTCAAACGTAGCGCCAACTTCAGCCAGTTCAACAAACACCACATCACCCAACGCTTCCTGGGCATGGTCGGAGATCCCGACGGTCACGGTGCCGTCAGCTTCCAGGCGTGCCCATTCGTGGCTTTCGGCAAAACGCAGGTCGGCAGGGATATCGCTCATAGTCTGTGTCCTCAAGAAGTAATGTCAGCGGCCTTCGGCCTGCCGGGAATAGGTTAGATCAAGGTCTTGCCATGGCGCACGAAGGTCGGTTTGACCACTCGAACCGGGTACCACTTGCCGCGGATTTCCACTTCGGCCCGATCGGCGGTGGCCGTCGGTACACGCGCCAGGGCAATGGATTTGCTCAGCGTAGGAGAGAAACTACCACTGGTGATCTCCCCTTCGCCAATATTGGCGATACGAACCACCTGGTGAGCACGCAGAACCCCGCGTTCCTCCAGTACCAGCCCGACCAGTTTGAACTGCACACCCGCCGCTTTTTCCGCTTCCAGCGCGGTGCGACCAATGAAATTTCGCTCGGCAGGTTCCCAGGCAATACTCCAGGCCATGTTCGATGCCAGGGGCGAAACGTCCTGGTGGATGTCCTGACCATACAGGTTCATGCCAGCCTCCAGGCGAAGGGTATCCCGGGCGCCGAGACCGATGGGTGAAATCCCCGCGCCCACCAGGTCGTTGAAAAAGCCTGGCGCCTGATCAGCAGGCAGGACAATCTCCAGGCCATCTTCGCCGGTGTAGCCCGTGCGCGCGATAAACCAATCGCCATCGGCGTGGCCTTCGAAGGGCTTGAGCTGGTTAATCAGCATGCTGCGAGACTGGGTGACCAGCTCGGCAATCTTCTGCCGTGCATGGGGGCCTTGGATGGCGAGCATGGCCAACTCAGGGCGCTCATGCAGCTGCACCTGGTAATTGCCCAGTTGCGCGTGCATCCACGCCATGTCCTGATCGCGGGTGGCTGCGTTGACCACCAGCCGATAAGCGTCCTCGGTGCGGTAGACAATCATATCGTCCACCACGCCGCCCTTTTCGTTGAGCATGGCGCTGTACAACGCACGGCCGCAGCCATGCAGACGTTCGACATCATTGGCCAGCAAATACTGCAGCCATTCCTTGGCCTGGGGGCCGCTGACATCGATCACGGTCATATGAGATACATCGAACACCCCGCAGTCGCGTCGCACCTGGTGGTGTTCTTCAACTTGCGAGCCGTAGTGCAGAGGCATATCCCAACCGCCAAAATCGACCATTTTCGCGCCGAGGGCGAGATGTAGGTCGTACAGAGGCGTACGCTGTCCCATGGGTTTCTCCTTCCGGGCGTGGCGAAGGTGCGCAGCGTTGCCGTTCGTGCCAAACACCTTGAATTACAAGGCCCGCAGCCACGCCCAGCGACTCGACCCGAAAGACGGGCCGCACCGAATGCCGCGCATTGTAGCTGCAAGCTGTAGGACTGGCACCTAACCGATTTGCCGGGCAGAGCGTCGGATCAGCCCGATTACCGGTAACAGGCCCACCAGCACCAGGGTCAACGCCGGCAAAGAGGCCCGTGCCCACTCGCCTTCGCTGGTCATTTCGAAAATCCGAACCGCCAGGGTGTCCCAGCCGAACGGGCGCATCAGCAAGGTGGCGGGCATTTCCTTGAGCACGTCGACAAACACCAGCAGCGCTGCACTCAAGGTACCCGGCAGCAACAACGGCAGATACACTTTGCAAAACAGTCGCGGGCCACTGACGCCCAGACTGCGTGCTGCTTCCGGCAAGGACGGGCGGATGCGCGCCAGGCTGTTTTCCAGCGGCCCATAGGCCACCGCCAGGAAACGCACCAAGTAAGCCAGCACCAATGCCGACAGGCTGCCCAGCAGCAACGGCTTGCCCGCACCACCGAGCCAACCAGACAGCGGCACCACCAGCTCACGATCCAGATAACTGAACGCCAACATGAGCGATACCGCCAGTACCGAGCCCGGCAAAGCATAGCCAACATTGGCCAGGCTGATGCCGGAGCGGATCGCCCGGGTCGGCGCCAGGCGGTTGGCAAATGCCAGCACCAACGCCACGCTTACGGTGATCAACGCTGCCATGCCGCCCAAGTAGAGCGTGTGGACGATCAGGCCCGAATAGCGCTCATCCAAGTCGAAGCGGCCGCGCTGCCAGAACCAGACGACCAGTTGCAGCATCGGGATGACAAACGCACAGGCGAACACCAGCCCGCACCAGCCACTGGCCGCTGCTGCCTTGAGCCCACGCAAGTGATACAGCGCCTTGCCCCGCGGCCGCTCATTACTCGGCCGGCTGGCACCGCGTGCGCGACGTTCACCGTACAGCACCAACATCACCACCAGCAGCAACAGGCTGGCCAACTGTGCCGCGCTGGAAAGGCTGAAGAAGCCATACCAGGTCTTGTAGATGGCGGTGGTGAATGTATCGAAGTTGAACACCGAGACCGCACCGAAATCCGCAAGCGTCTCCATCAATGCCAACGCCACCCCGGCACCAATCGCCGGCCGCGCCATGGGCAGGGCCACGTGCCAGAACGCTCGCCATGGCGATTGCCCCAGCACCCGCGCCGCTTCCATGAGGCCTTTGCCCTGGGCCAGGAACGCCGTGCGCGCCAGCAAATACACATACGGGTAAAAGACCAGCACCAGCACGATGATCACACCACTGGTCGAGCGCACGCGCGGCAGGCGCAGGCCGCTGCCGAACCATTCGCGCAGCAGGGTTTGCACCGGGCCGGCAAAATCCAGCAGGCCCACAAACACGAAAGCCAGCACGTACGCGGGAATGGCGAAGGGCAACATCAGCGCCCAATCGAGCCAGCGCCGTCCGGGGAATTCGCAGAGGCTGGTCAACCAGGCCAGACTGACGCCCAACAAGGTCACACCGACACCGACGCCCAACACCAGGGTGAGGGTGTTGCCCAGCAGGCGCGGCATCTGGGTTTCCCAGAGGTGGGACCAGATCTGCGCATCGATGCTCTGCCAGGACAGCAACATCACGCTCAGCGGCAGCAGCACCAGGGCAGCGACGGTGAAGACTGGCAGGTACCAACGGCGTTGGGCGGGGTGGGCCAATGAGAAACTCTCAGAATATTAAAGACTTTCAAGGCGCCGCTAACCAATGCGGGAGCGGGCTTGCTCGCGAATGCAGTGTATCAGTCACACATGCATCGACTGACACGACGCTTTCGCGAGCAAGCCCGCTCCCACATTTCGATCTACGGCGTTTTACAAATTTAGTTCCAGCCAGCCCTATCCATCAACCGAATCGCCTCAGCCTGACGCTTGCCCGCCACTTCCACCGGCAAGGTGTCCGCCACGAATTTACCCCAGGATGCCACTTCGGCCGACGGCGCTACCGCCGGGTTCGCCGGGAACTCCTGGTTCACGTCGGCAAAGATCTTCTGCGCCTCAGGCGTGGTCATCCACTCCACCAGCGCCTTGGCGGCTTCCGGGTGCGGCGCGTGCTTGGTCAGGCCAATACCCGACAGGTTCACATGCACGCCACGGTCGCCCTGGTTCGGCCAGAACAGCTTTACCGCAAGGTCCGGCTTCTGCTTGTGCAGGCGGCCGTAGTAGTAGGTGTTGACGATCCCTACGTCGCACTGCCCGGCGTTGATGGCTTCGAGCACCGCGATGTCATCGGAGAATACGTCGGTGGACAGGTTGTTGACCCACCCCTTGACGATTTCTTCGGTCTTGGCCGCGCCATGGGTTTCGATAAGGGTGGCAGTCAGCGACTGGTTGTAGACCTTTTTCGCCGTACGCAGGCACAGACGGCCTTCCCACTGTTTGTCGGCCAGGGCTTCGTAAGTGGTGAGGTCACCCGGTTTTACCCGGTCGGTGGAATAGGCGACAGTCCGCGCGCGCAAGCTCAAGCCAGTCCAGGCGTGGGCCGACGAGCGATACTGCAGCGGAATATTCTTATCGATCACCGTTGAGGTGAACGGTTGCAGGATGCCCATCTGCTCGGCCTGCCAGAGGTTGCCGGCATCCACGGTGAGCAGCAGGTCGGCGGTGGCATTCTCGCCCTCGGCCTTGATGCGCTGCATCAGCGGGGCTTCCTTGTCGGTGATGAACTTCACCTGCACGCCGGTCTTCTGGGTGTAGGCGTCGAACACTAGCTTGATCAGTTCGTCGATGCGCGAGGAGTAGACCACCACTTCGTCGGCGGCCTGCACGGTGGTGCTGCCGATCAGGGTGAGTGCCAGGGCAGTCAGGAGGCGCTTGGGTGCCAGCATGGGGGCGGTCTCTCATTTGCGAAAAGAGGGCAAATGATAAGGACTCACATTTGGTGGTGCTTGCCGCAGGCGTTACCAGATGTTGCATAGCCAACTTTTTGCGGTGGAGCTGATGGCCTCTTCGCGGGCAAGTCCGATCCCACAGGGGACCGGGCTTCGATGTCAGGGTTTTGCCAGGTCAGGAAGATCGCCGGTCAGGCCCAGCGCCTGGCGTACAAACACGGCCTTGGCTTCGGGCATCTGGTCGACCAGCTTCAATCCGGCATTACGCAACCAGCGCAGCGGTAGTTGGTCAGCCTGGAACAGCCGCTCGAAGCCTTCCATCGCCGCCATCAACGCTAGGTTATGCGGCATGCGTCGGCGTTCGTAGCGGCTCAGCACCTTCACATCCGCCAGGCGCTCACCGCGCTCGGTCGCCGACAGCAGCACTTCGGCCAGTGTCGCTGCGTCAAGAAAGCCCAGGTTCACGCCCTGCCCCGCCAATGGATGGATGACGTGGGCCGCGTCGCCGATCAACGCCAACCCTTCGGCCACATAGCGTTTGGCATGACGTTGGCGCAACGGCACACAAACGCGCGGGTCGGCGCTCAGCACCGCACCCAACCGGCCTTCAAAAGCCCGCTCCAGTTCACGGCAGAAGCTTTGATCATCCAGCGCCATCAGGCGTTCAGACTCAGCGGGCGTGGTCGACCAGACAATCGAGCACCAATCCTCCTGCCCATCCCGCACAAGCGGCAGGAACGCCAGCGGGCCGGTATCGGTAAAGCGTTGCCACGCCGTGCGCTGGTGCGGCTCGTTGCTACGCACGCTGGTGACGATGGCGTTATGCAGGTAATCCCATTCACGGGTCGCCGTGCCGGTCAGGCGGCGCACGGCGGAGTTGGCGCCATCGGCGGCAACCACCAACGGCGCACGCAACTTGCGCCCATCGGCCAGGGTCAGCAACCAGTCATCGCCGGAGCGGCGCATCTGCTCCAGACGCGCGTTGGCCAACAGGCCCAGGTCGCAGTCGTGCAGACGGTCGAGCAAGGCATCCTGAACCACGCGGTTCTCGACAATATGCCCCAGCAACTCGGCATGCACGCTGGCCGCCGAGAAGTGGATCTGCCCGGTGCCGCTGCCGTCCCACACCTGCATCTCGCCATAAGGGCTGACACGGCGCGACACGATGCCGTCCCACACCCCCAGGCGCTCGAGGATGCGCTGGCTGGCGGCCGACAAGGCGCTCACGCGGGGTTCGAATGCGGCCTCGCGGTCGAAAGGCTTGACGCTCAGCGGGCTGCCGTCGAGCAGCAGCACCTGCAGGCCACTGCCTTGCAACGCCAGCGCCAGGGCGCTTCCGACCATTCCGGCCCCGACAATCAGCACATCTGCGCGCATGTCCATGCTTTAAGCCTGTCTCGCTGGCGGCTTACGCCGCACGTAAAGGGTTTTGTCGACCCGCGCCACCAGGGTGCCGGAGCCGTCATGTATCTCGACCTTGAGGTGGGGCAAGTACTTCTCGCCACCTTCGGTGTGTCGACGCACCTCAGCGAGCAAGGCGTCGTCGACGCAAAACTCGGCGTACACCGGGCCTTTGCCCGGCGAGATGAAATCGATGCTCGCGGCCTTGTCCCACACTATGTAGTCGCGGCCCAGGTTCTCCATCAGCATCAGCATGTAGAACGGATCCACCATCGAATACAGGCTGCCACCGAATTGCGTGCCGACATAGTTGCGGTTGTACCAGCCCAGGCCCATACGCACTTTGACCTGACGGAAATCGGCGCTCATATACCGGACGCGGACCCCCGCCCCCAAGTAAGGCGGATACAGGGTCATGATCCAACGCAACAACCGCGCCTTGCCCAGGCGCTCGATCAACCACTTACGCATCGGGACGCGTGCCCAGGCCCATGGCCTGACGGGCGAACCAGCGCTTGGCCGGCGGTAACAGGTCAAGGCCCAGCAGGCCCATGTTGCGGCCCAGCGCGACCAGCGGTTGGGCGCTGCCAAACAGGCGCGTGACCTGGTCGGAGAAGCCCACGGTAAGTTTCTGGTCGAGGCGCTGACGCTCGCGATAGCACTGCAAGGTTGCCAGGTCGCCCGGTACTTGCGGGCCGGCCAGCAAGGCCTCAGCCAAGGCATTCGCATCGCGCAGGGACAAGTTGAAGCCCTGCCCGGCAATCGGGTGCAGGCTGTGGGCGGCATTGCCAAGGATTGCCAAGTGCGAACGCACTTGCTCCTCGGCCTCAACCAACGTCAGCGGGTACAGATGACGTGCGCCGACTTGCTTCAGGGTGCCCAGGCGGTAGCCGAACACGTCCTGCAATTCACTCAAGAAGCTACGTTCATCAAGGTTGGCCAGGCGCTGGGCATCCAAACCGATGCGCGTCCACACCAGCGCGCAACGGTTGTCGGGCAGCGGCAGCAAGGCCATGGGGCCTTCATCGGTGAAGCGCTCGAATGCTTCGCCGTTGTGGGCTTCGCTAGGCGTGATGTTGGCGATCAGCGCGCTCTGGTTATACGGGCGGGTTTTAACGCCGATGCCCAGTTGCTCGCGCAAGCCGGAACGGCCGCCGTCGGCCAGCACCGCGAGGTCGCATTCCAGCACGGTTTCATCGTTGAGGGTAAGGCGGTAGCCATCGGACAGCGGCTCCATGCGCGTGACTTCCGCCGGGCAGCGCCAACTGACCACGTCTTTATCCAGGCCCTGCCACAGGCACTGGCCCAGCCAGGCGTTTTCCACCACATAACCAAGGGCGGGCACGCCCTCCTCCATGGCCGACAGACGCGCCGTGGAGAAGCGCCCACGGTCGGACACATGGATCTGCTTGATCGGCTCGGCGCGACGGGAAATGCCCTGCCACAGGCCCAAACGCTGATAGATCTGCCGGGCGCCGAAGGACAGCGCCGAAGAGCGCGCGTCGTAGCTCGGCTGGTAGCTGTCGCCCGGCGCGAACGGTTCGATCAGCACGATCTTCCAGCCGCGCGCCTTGGCCCCCGCCTGCAACGCCAACGCCAGGCTGGCACCGACCAGGCCACCGCCGATGATCGCCAGGTTGACCCGGCTCATCGCGCAGCCGCCATCAGCGCTTCGATATCGGCGACGGTCTTGGGCACGCCGCCGGTCAGGATTTCACAGCCTTGCTTGGTTACCACCACGTCGTCCTCAATGCGTACGCCAATGCCACGCCATTTCTTTGCCACGTTCTGATTGTCCGGTGAGATGTAGATCCCCGGCTCAACGGTCAACGCCATACCGACTTCCAGCACACGCCACTCACCGCCCACTTTGTACTCGCCCACATCATGCACATCCATACCCAGCCAGTGGCCGGCGCGGTGCATGTAGAACGCTTTATAGGCTTCGCTGGCGATCAGCTCGTCGACGTCACCCTGCAACAACCCAAGCTTCACCAGCCCGGCGGTTATGACGTGCACTGTGGCCTCGTGGGCCTGGTTCCAATGCTTGTTGGGGGCGATCTGGGCAAAGGCAGCTTCCTGGGAGGCCAGCACAATTTCGTAGACCGCCTTCTGTTCGGGCGAAAACTTGCCGTTGACCGGCCAGGTACGGGTGATGTCGCTGGCGTAGCAGTCGATCTCGCAACCGGCGTCGATCAGCACCAGGTCGCCGTCCTTGAGCAGCGCGTCATTCTGCTGGTAATGCAGGATGCAGCTGTTGCGGCCAGCGGCGACGATGGAACCATAAGCCGGCATTTTCGCGCCGCCCTTGCGGAATTCGTAGTCCAGCTCGGCTTCCAGGCTGAACTCGTGCAAACCAGCCCTGCTGGCCTGCATCGCCCGCACATGGGCGGCGCAGGAGATGCGTGCGGCCTCGCGCATCACCTTCACTTCTGCCGCCGATTTATACAGACGCATGTCGTGAAGCAGATGATCCAGGGCAACGAATTCGTTCGGTGGCTGGGCGCCGAGGTGCGCTTTAGAGCGGATCACGTTGATCCACTCCATCAGGTGCCGGTCGAATTCGGCGTTGCTGCCCATGGCCGAATACACCCGGTCGCGGCCTTCGATCAGGCCGGGCAGGATGTCGTCGATATCGGTGAAGGGGAAGGCATCGTCGGCGCCAAAGTCGCGAATTGCGCCTTCGGTGCCGGCGCGCAGGCCGTCCCAGAGCTCGCGTTCGGCATTGCGTTCGCGGCAGAACAGCACGTACTCGCCGTGCTGGCGGCCGGGCATCAGCACGATCACCGCTTGCGGCTCGGGGAAACCGCTCAGGTACTGAAAATCGCTGTCCTGGCGGTACACGTGTTCGACATCACGGTTGCGGATCGCCACGGCGGCGGCCGGCAGGATCGCGATGCTGTTGGGTTCCATCTGCGCCATGAGCGCCTTGCGGCGCCGCGTGTATTCCGCTCGGGGGATATGAATCATGGACAGATGGGCTTCCTTTCTTAATGCAGCGACGGCTTGGGTGCAGCGGGCTCAGCAGACTTCTTGGTCTCTGTGAATAGCAGCAGCGGCGCGACGCGCAGGTATTCCATCACCTCCATGTAGTCGCCTTCACCGTCCTCGGATTCTTCCAGGGCGTCTTGCACCTGGGAGATGGCTGCCAGGTCCTGCAACACTTCCTTGGCGTCGGTGCTCAATTCCAGGCCGCCGGCGTTTACGCCAAAGCCGTGGAGGAAACCTTGGCACCATTGGCCCAAGGCTGCAGCGCGTTCGGTGAGCGGCGCGTCGTCAGTCGGCAGCAGCAGGACCACGGTGACGTCATCACCGGTCAGCTCGCCCTTGACCATCTGTTGCAAGCCGATCAGCGCGTTACGCACGTTGTCGGTCGGCTCGGTTTCGAGCAGCTCGGCCACATCGGCCAGCCAGTTATCAGCGTCAAAGCCAACGCCGGTGCAACTACGGCCCAGGAGCACGCCGTGCAGTTCGGCAGGCGAGCAGGGGTGGCCGCTGGCGCTCAGCAGTTTGGAAAAAGCATCGTACGGGGAGTTCTGAATAGGCATGGTGAGCTAGGCGCCAGACGGCGCAATGTCTAGAATGGAGCGTCGTATCCTAGCACCGGCAGGCGTACCAAGACTATCAAGGGCGTCAGATCGTTTATCCTGCAGTTGCCATTCATCAGACAAATCCAGTGGAACCCAATGGAAGACACCGACCTGCAAGCGCTGATGGCCAGACTCGAATTGCTAATTACCCGGGTCGAGCAACTAAAGACTCAAAACGGACTCCTATTAGCTCAGGAAAAGACCTGGCGCGAGGAACGCGCTCACCTCATTGAAAAAAACGAAATCGCCCGGCGTAAGGTCGAATCGATGATTTCGCGCCTGAAGGCCCTGGAGCAAGACTCATGAGTTCAAGCAATAGCGTCACCGTGCAGATCCTCGACAAAGACTATTCGATCATCTGCCCCCAAGAAGAGCGCAGCAACCTGGTGAGCGCCGCCCGCTACCTGGACGGCAAGATGCGTGAAATCCGCAGCAGCGGCAAAGTGATCGGCGCCGACCGCATTGCCGTGATGGCCGCGCTGAATATTACTCACGATTTACTGCATAAGCAGGAACGCCCTGACGTGCAGGCCAGCGGCTCTACCCGTGAGCAGGTGCGTGACCTGCTGGAGCGTGTTGATCTGGCGCTTTCCAGCGACACAGACGCACCCAAGGGCTGATTGCCGCGACTGTTTAAGGTATACTCGCCCCACTCCCTGGCGTGTTTGCCAGTCGGCGATGTCCCTGAGCCGATTCGCACTACCCTGGAAGTTGCACGTTGGGCTGGTGTGCATGTCCGCTAGACGGAAAGCCTTAAAGCCTACTGCATCTTCCACCTTGAACTTTCGGGTTCAAGGGCTAAGTCGACAGCGGCTCTGTCGGGGAGCCTGAATTCCCAAACTCAATGCCAGTCCTCGGACTGGCATTGTTTTATGAGCCGAAACCATGACCGAACCTGCGCCGCTTTCCCGTCCGCACCTTCGACGCATGTTGCGCCAGGCCCGCCGCGCCCTCACGCCAAGCGAGCAGCGCAAGGCCGCCCACGGCCTGTATCGGCAACTGGCACAGCACCCGCTGTTTCGCCGGGCCAAACATATCTCTTTGTATCTACCGACGGACGGTGAAATCGATCCGCGCTTGCTGCTGCGCGCAGCCCAGCGCCGAGGCAAGGCCACGTACCTGCCGGTACTCAGCGCCTGGCCGCGAACCAAGATGGTGTTCCAGCGCGTAAGGCTTGGGGAAAAGCTGATGCCCAATCGGTTTCGCATTCTGGAGCCACGGGTGAATATCAGCCGTCAGCGCAAGGTCTGGGCGCTGGACCTGGTGCTGCTGCCGTTGGTAGGGTTCGATGATGCGGGTGGGCGACTGGGCATGGGCGGCGGGTTTTACGATCGCAGCCTGGCTTATCTGGCGCGCCGCAAGAGCTGGCGCAAGCCGACGTTGCTGGGCCTGGCCCATGAATGTCAGAAGGTCGATCGGTTGGCGCAAGCGAGCTGGGACGTGCCGTTGGCGGGCACCGTAACAGATAAGAATTGGTACATCGCACAGACGCCACTGGAATCAGCGGCGCCTTGAAGAAGTGTTAACGCTTGAACGGTTGCGACTGCTGCTGAGCCAGTTCAACGGGAGCATCGGTGTTGTTCGACCACAAGCTTTGTGCATACCCGGTGGTCACGACGCCCAGACCAAACAAAATCACCAAAATCCATAGTAAATCCGGTTTACGTTGCATCGATTGCCCCCCTGCAGGCACCTCGTACACGATGACAACAACGTTCCAAAGGAGTCCGTTGCAGCTGCGCCAAGCTTTAAAAGCCGGCATTCTGCGGTAACGTGAACCAACACGCAAACCTTGGCGCCAACCGACTGTCGGTTTGTCATCAAATTACCTGACAACTTGCCCACTGTCTTTTTCAGGAGCCCAAAGATGGCCTATTGGTTGATGAAATCCGAGCCCGATGAACTCTCTATCAAAGGCTTGGAAAAGCTCGGTGAAGCGCGCTGGGACGGGGTGCGCAACTACCAGGCGCGCAACTTTTTGCGCGCGATGGCGGTAGGTGACGAGTTTTTCTTTTACCACTCCAGCTGCCCCGAGCCTGGCATTGCCGGCATCGGCAAAATCGTCGAAGCGGCCTATCCGGACCCCACAGCGCTAGAACCAGAAAGCCACTATTTCGACGGCAAGGCCACCCGGGAAAAAAATCCGTGGAGCGCGATCAACGTTGCGCACGTCCGGACCTTTCCCAACGTGCTGGGCCTGGGCTATCTGAAACAACAAGTCGCCCTCGCCGAATTGCCCTTGGTGCAAAAAGGCAGCCGGCTTTCGGTGATGGCCGTCACGCCCGAGCAATGGGCCGCCGTGATCAATTTGCTTTAACTGACCGGCATCAAGGCCCTCTCAGGGCAAACCGGTCACACTGGAACGCTAAAGCCGCTGGAAGCAGCCATGTCGACGAACCACCACACCTCCCGCCTTTTCGCCGTCGCACTCATCGCGCTGCTGCTGGGTGCCGGCGGCTTCGGTTACTGGCGCTCCACCCAGGACCGCCTGCCCGAAGGGCTGGGCATGGGTAACGGCCGCCTGGAATCCACCGAAGTGCAGATCGCCACCAAGATCCCCGGGCGTCTGGCCGACGTGCGGGTGGACGAAGGCGACAAGGTACTCAAGGGCCAACTGCTCGCACGCATGGACACCCGCACCCTCGAAGCCCAACGCGCCCAGGCCGAGGCTGAAGTGCTGCGCGCCAAGGAAAACTTCGCCGCTGCCGAAGCCAATGTGCAACTGCGCCAGAGCGAACAACTGCTGGCAAACCAGGAACTCAGGCGTACCCAACAGCTGTACAAACGCGGCTTCGCCAGTAGCCAGTTGATCGACCAGCAGCAAGCGCGGCAGAACACCGGCAATGCAGCAGTCGTTGCCGCACAAGCCCAAGTCGCCTCGGTGAAAGCCGCCATCGTCGCCGCCCAAGCCCAAGTCGCACAGCTCACCAGCGAAATCGACGACAGCAGCCTGCGCGCACCTATCGACGGGATCATCCAACTGCGCCTGGCAGAACCCGGCGAAGTGCTGGGTGCGGGCGGGCGTGTGTTGCTGCTGATTGATCCCAATGATCAATACATGAATCTCTACCTGCCTGCCTCCGTCGCCGGGCGCCTCACCGTCGGCAGTGACGCACGCATCCTGCTCGATGCCCTGCCCGACCAACCGCTGCCGGCCACGATCAGTTTTGTCGCCGCCAAATCCCAGTTCACACCCAAGGAAGTGGAAACCCGCGACGAACGCCAGAAACTGGTCTTCCGCGTCAAACTGCGCCTGACTCAACCCAGCGCTGTGCCCCAAGCCAAACCGGGCATGCCCGGCGCGGGTTATGTACGCACAGCTGACATCGACTGGCCGGCCAACCTGCAATGACCGCGCTGGCGCTGCAGGCCAGCGGGATCAACCACCGCTACGGAAAGCAGCAGGCACTGGTCGACATCGCCTTCAGCCTGCCGGCCGGTACGCGCTGCGGGTTGATTGGCCCGGACGGCGCGGGCAAGTCAAGCCTGCTGGGCTTGATCGCCGGGGTTAAGAAACTCCAGGAGGGTCAGCTGGAAGTGCTCGGTGGCGCCATCGAAGACCGCCGCCACCGCAACAGCCTGTACCCACGCATCGCGTTTATGCCCCAGGGTTTGGGCGGCAATTTGTATCCCGAATTGTCCATCAGTGAAAACATCCGTTTCTTTGCCACGCTGTTTGGCCTGTCCAGAGCCGACTGCGACCAGCGCATGCACAACCTGCTGCTGGCCACCGACCTTGCGCGCTTCGCCGAGCGTCCGGCCGGCAAGCTGTCTGGCGGCATGAAGCAGAAACTCGGCCTGTGCTGCGCGCTGATCCACGACCCGGACCTGTTGATCCTTGACGAGCCCACTACTGGCGTCGACCCACTGTCACGCCGGCGCTTCTGGGAACTGGTCGAAAGCGTACGCAGCGAGCGCCCACAACTGACGCTGCTGGTAGCCACGGCCTACATGGAAGAAGCCGAGCAGTTCGAACATTGCTTGATGCTTGATCGCGGCAAACTGATCGCGGTCGGCTTGAGCAGTGAACTGGCCGCCGCAACATCCAGCGGCAAATTGGACGAGGCTTTCACCCACTTCCAGGGCGACAGCGCCCACGACAATAAGCCGCTGGTGATTCCGCCGAGGGAAAGCGACAACACCGATATCGCCATCGAAGCCCACGATCTGACACTGCGTTTTGGTGATTTCACGGCGGTGAACACCGTCAGCTTCGCCATCGGCCGAGGCGAAATATTCGGCTTTCTCGGCTCCAACGGCTGCGGCAAGACCACCACCATGAAAGTCCTCACCGGGCTGATGCCCGCCACTGAGGGCAGCGCGACACTGCTGGGCAATCCTGTCAACGCCAAGGACCTGGCCACTCGCAAACGCGTGGGGTTCATGTCACAAAGCTTCTCGCTGTACGGCGAACTCAGCGTGCGCCAGAACCTGATGCTGCATGCGCAATTGTTCGACTTGCCAAAGGCGGACAGTGGCCCGCGTATTGATGAGTTGATCCAGCGCTTCGACCTCGGCGATGTGGCCGAGCAACCATCCGGCGAACTGCCCCTCGGCTTGCGCCAGCGGTTGTCATTGGCCGTGGCCGTGCTGCATCGGCCTGAAGTGCTGATCCTTGATGAGCCCACTTCGGGTGTCGACCCGGCCGCGCGCGACGACTTCTGGCGGTTGCTGATCGAGCTGTCCCGCGAACAAGGCGTGACCATCTTCCTGTCCACCCACTTTATGAACGAAGCCCAGCGTTGCGACCGCATCTCCTTGATGCACGCGGGTAAGGTACTGGCCTGCGATACGCCGGATGCGCTGCAACAACAATTCCACGGCGAGACGCTGGAAGCGGCGTTCGTCACCTGCCTGGAACAAGCCCAAGGCGAGCCGGAACCCACTGCGCCCGCCGCAACCGTCAGCGAAACCAGTGCGCCACCCGTGAGCAAGCGCGGCTTCAGTCTGTCTCGCCTGCTTGCCGTAGCCAGCCGCGAAGGCAAGGAACTGTTGCGCGACAAAGTGCGCATGGCGTTCGCGCTGCTGGGGGCAATGTTCATGATGGTGATCTTCGGCTACGGCATCTCCCTGGATGTGGAAAACCTCGCCTTCGCGGTCTACGACCAGGACCAGACGCCACAAAGCCGCGCCTACCTGGAGGCTTTTCGCAGCTCGCGCTACTTCGCCGAGCAACCGCTGATCAGCGACTCGAATGAATTGCACCGACGCCTGCAACGCTCGGAAATAAAACTGGCGCTGGAGATACCGCCCGGTTTTGGCCGTGATCTCTACGCCGGTCGCCAGCCCACCGTGGCTGCCTGGCTTGATGGCGGCATGCCGTTTCGCGCGGAAACCAGCCGCAACTACGTTGAAGCCGTGCACCAGGAGAACCTCCGGCAACTGGCCGAGCTGAGCAGCCTGCCTCGTAACAACTCAGCCGCCGTCAAGCTGGAAACCCGCTTCCGCTATAACCAGGACGTGGTCAGTGTGAATGCCATCGGCCCCGGGGTGATGGCGCTGATCCTGGCGTTTATCCCGGCGATGCTGACGGCACTCGGCATCGTGCGCGAGAAGGAGCTGGGCTCGATCACCAACTTCTACGCCACGCCGCTGACCCGCCTGGAATTCCTGCTCGGCAAACAGGCGCCCTACCTGGCGGTGAGCCTGGTCAACCTGGCGATATTGGTGGCGATGAACCGCTGGCTGTTCGGCGTGCCGTTCAAAGGCAGCGCCCTCACACTGGCGTTCGGCGGCCTGCTGTATGTGCTGGCCACCACCAGCATGGGCCTGCTGATTTCGGCGTTCACCCGCACGCAGATCGCCGCCATCCTCGGCACCATGATCATCACCAGCCTGCCGACCATCCAGTTCTCCGGGCTGATCGTGCCACGCTCGTCCCTGGAAGGCGCGGCTGCGTTGATGGGCACGCTGTTTCCGGCGGGGCACTTTCTGGATATCGCCGTGGGCACTTTCACCAAGGCCCTGGGCTTGCGCCAGTTGTGGCCGCAGTGCCTGGCACTGTTCGGGTTCTTTATAGGGTTTACCGGGCTGAGCCTGATCATGCTCAAGAAGCAGGAGGCCTGATGCATAAGTTTGCGCACATCCTGCGCCTGGGTATCAAGGAACTGACCAGCCTGCGCCACGACAGCGTGTTGCTGCTGTTCCTGTTCTACGCCTTCACCGTCGCTATCTATATGCCCGCCGCTGGATCGGTGATCGGCGTGCACAACGCCAGCGTGGCGTTTGTCGATGAAGACCACAGTCCGCTTTCGCGTCAGATGGCCGAGGCGCTGCAACCGCCCGAGTTCCAGGCCCCCATGCCATTGCCCTATGACCAACTGGACAAGGTCATGGACAGCGGCGAGTACACCTTCGTGATCAATGTGCCGGCGAATTTCCAGGCCGACCTGTTGGCCGGTCGCCAGCCCGGCGTACAGGTGAACGTCGATGCCACGGCGATGAGCCAGGCATTCATGGGCGCGGGCTATATCGGGCGGATTTTCCAGAGGGAACTGCTCAATTACAGCGGCCAGACCGATGCCGCCCGCCACGCGCCCGCCCTGCTGACCACCCGCGCATTGTTCAATACCAACCTGGAAGGTGGCTGGTTCCTGGCGGTGATCCAGATCGTCAACAACATCACCATCCTCGCGATTATCCTGACCGGTACCGCGCTGCTGCGCGAGCGTGAGCACGGCACCCTCGACCATCTATTGGTGCTGCCGCTGACCGCGCTGGAGATCATGCTGGCAAAAATCTGGAGCAACATGCTGGTGGTGGTGTTGTGCACTTGGCTGTCGCTGGAAGTGGTGGTCAAAGGGCTGCTCGGCGTGCCGCTGGCCGGGTCGCTCGGGCTGTTTCTGTTTGTGACGGCGCTGTACCTGTTTGCCAGTACGGCCCTAGGGATTTTCCTGGCGACGCTTGCGCGTTCGACGCCGCAGTTCGGCTTGCTGGCGATTCCAGTGATTATCCCCATGCTGTTGCTCTCAGGCGGCAGCACGCCGTTGGACAGCATGCCCGAGTGGTTGCAGTGGGTGATGCAAGGGTCGCCGTCGACACATTTTGTGAGTTTGAGTGCGGCGATTCTGTTCCGGGATGCGGGGGTGGGCTTGGTGTGGCCGGACTTGCTGGCGTTGGCCGGGATTGGGTTGGTGTTTTTTGCGGTGGCGCTGGCGCGGTTCAGGAAGAGCCTGGCCTCGTGACGAAGCCTACGTAGCCGCTGCCTCGCCAGGGCTCGACAGCGGCTACGGGGGAGGGTGTTACTGGATGATCAGGTTGTTGAACAACAAGTCTTCCACTACCGGCTTGCCGGTCTCGTCGTTCATCACTTGCTGGGTTTGCTTCAGAGCTTCCTGGCGCAGTTTTTCCTTGCCTTCAACGGTGCTCATGCTCTCGTTGGTCTGCTGAGTGAACAGTGCCACCAGTTGGTTACGGATCAACGCGTCATTGGCTTTGACCGCAGCGGCAGCTTCGGTGCCGGTCACGCGCAGGGCGATGTCGGCCTTGAACACCTTGAGTTTCGCCGTGCCATCCAGGCCGTAGTTGCCCACGAACGGCGGGCTCAGGCTGATATAGCTGACCTTCGGCGCCTCGCCTTCTTTGGCCTCTTCGGCCTGGGCTGCCATCGGCAAGGTCAGGGCCAGCATCAACAGGATCCACGCTTTCACAGTTCATTCCTCACATTCGGTTGCCAAGTAGCATAACGCTAGCAAGGCTGAGCACAAGCTTATGGCGACTTATCAGGCCCGGGCATGCTCGTTGACCCACGGGCGTACCCTCCTACACTTATCGGCCACGATGCCAAAAGGAATAGTCCGATGAAAGCTGTGCTGTGCAAAGCCTTCGGCCCCGCCGAAACCCTGGTGCTGGAAGAAATCGCCAGCCCGGCGATCAAGAAGAACGAAATCCTGCTGGACGTGCATGCCGCCGGGGTCAACTTCCCGGATACCTTGATCATTGAGGGCAAGTACCAGTTCAAGCCGCCCTTCCCGTTTTCGCCGGGTGGCGAAGCGTCGGGCGTGGTCAGTGAAGTGGGCGAAAAGGTCGGCCACCTGAAAGTCGGTGATCGGGTCATGGCGCTGACCGGCTGGGGCAGCTTTGCCGAACAGGTCGCGGTGCCGGGCTATAACGTACTGCCGATCCCGCCGAGCATGGACTTCAACACCGCCGCGGCTTTCAGCATGACCTACGGCACCTCGATGCACGCGCTGAAACAGCGGGCCAACCTGCAACCTGGCGAAACGCTGTTGGTCCTCGGCGCCTCCGGTGGCGTGGGTCTGGCCGCCGTGGAGATCGGCAAAGCCATGGGCGCACGCGTTATCGCCGCCGCCAGCAGTGCCGACAAACTCGCAGTGGCCAAGGCGGCTGGCGCTGATGAGCTGATCAACTACAGCGAAGCCAGCCTGAAAGACGAGATCAAGCGCCTCACCGACGGCAACGGTGCCGATGTGATCTACGACCCGGTGGGTGGCGATCTGTTTGACCAGGCCATCCGCGCCATCGCCTGGAACGGCCGCCTGCTGGTGGTGGGGTTTGCCAGTGGGCGTATTCCGGAACTGCCGGTGAACCTGGCGCTTCTCAAGGGCGCCGCAGTGGTCGGGGTGTTCTGGGGTTCATTTGCGCAGCGTCAGCCGCAGGATAATGCGGCGAATTTCCAGCAGTTGTTCACATGGTATTCCGAGGATAAGTTGAAGCCGCTGGTGTCGCAGGTGTACCCGCTGGAACAGGCCGCCCAGGCGATCAATGATTTGGGGCAGCGCAAGGCGGTGGGCAAGGTCGTCGTCCAAACTCGCTAAACGATGTGAAATTCGGTCAATGTGGGAGCAAGCCCGCTCCCACATTGGGATCTCCAACGCCTCACGAACTCAATCCCGACCAGCACTTATCTATTCGCGACATGTTCATAAGAGAACATGCAATTGCTCTGATTTCCTGTGTTTGCAGATAAGAGGCGATGCTATTTTCGGTAACGAAACTGTAACATTCGCATCCGCAGTCAAAACAAGAAATTTGGAGCTCTTGAATGTTTGCTTTCTTTCGTCCTGCCGCACATCAGGCGCCCCTGCCTGAAGAAAAAATAGACAGTACCTACCGACGCCTGCGCTGGCAGATCTTCGCGGGTATTTTCTTCGGTTACGCCGGGTACTACCTGCTGCGTAAAAACTTCTCGCTGGCCATGCCCTACTTGATCGACGAGGGTTACACCCGTGGTGAACTGGGCCTGGCGATGTCGGCTATCGCGATTGCCTACGGCCTGTCCAAGTTCCTCATGGGCCTGGTGTCCGACCGCTCCAACCCGCGCTATTTCCTGCCCTTCGGCCTGCTGGTTTCAGCTGGGGTCATGTTCATTTTCGGTTTCGCACCTTGGGCGACGTCCAGCGTGACCATGATGTTCATTTTGCTGTTCATCAACGGCTGGGCTCAAGGCATGGGCTGGCCGCCCAGTGGACGGACCATGGTGCATTGGTGGTCGCAGAAAGAACGCGGCGGCGTGGTGTCGGTATGGAACGTGGCGCACAACGTCGGCGGCGGCCTGATCGGCCCGCTGTTCCTGCTGGGCATGGGCTGGTTCAACGACTGGCACGCAGCGTTTTATGTACCGGCGACCGTGGCATTGGCAGTGGCGGCGTTTGCCTTCATCACCATGCGCGACACCCCGCAATCAGTCGGCCTGCCGTCGATCGAGAAGTACAAGAACGACTACCCGGAAGGCTATGACGCCAGCCACGAAGACGAATTCAGCGCCAAGGAAATCTTCGTCAAGTACGTGCTGCGCAACAAAATGCTCTGGTACATCGCCTTCGCCAACGTGTTCGTCTACCTGCTGCGCTACGGCGTACTGGACTGGGCGCCGACCTACTTGAAAGAAGCCAAGCACTTCACGGTCGACAAATCGTCCTGGGCGTACTTCTTCTATGAGTGGGCAGGTATCCCGGGCACGCTGCTGTGCGGCTGGATGTCGGACAAGATCTTCCGTGGCAACCGTGGCCTCACCGGCATCGTGTTCATGGCCCTGGTGACCGTGGCGACCCTGGTGTACTGGCTCAACCCGCCGGGTAACCCGATGGTCGACATGCTCGCGCTGGTGTCCATCGGTTTCCTGATCTACGGCCCGGTAATGCTGATCGGCCTGCAGGCGCTGGAGCTGGCGCCGAAGAAAGCCGCCGGCACAGCGGCGGGCTTCACCGGTTTGTTCGGTTACCTGGGGGGCTCGGTGGCAGCGAGTGCGGCCATGGGCTACACCGTGGACCACTTCGGCTGGGACGGCGGTTTCGTGCTGCTGATCGGCGCGTGCGTGTTGGCAATCGCCTTCCTGATCCCAACGTTGTGGCACACCAACAGCGTCAGCTCGGCGCGTTAACCGCCTGAGCAATCCTTCGCACAACGCTTGAGCCGCGCCTCCAGGTTTTTATCTGGCATGGCGTGGCTACGCAGGGCGTTGACGGTCTGCTCGACATAATCACGCGTAGTGCCGTAACGCCCGCAAGCGCTTTGCAACACGTGGTTCAGCACGATATCCGGCAAGTTGCCGGCGTAGCTGGGCAGGTGCCGCTCCAAGACAAATCCCAATGCCTGCACCGTACTGCCATCTTCCAGACGGCAGCTGAGCCAGTGCGGCCGGTAAGAGGGGTAAGGCATCTCGCGCTGCCACAAGGCGTAGAGCGAGGCCTCCAGTTGATCTTCCGGCAAGCGGTAAGCAAACCCGCTGCAAGAGCCGCCGCGATCCAGACCAAAGACCAAACCTGGTAATTCCGGCGTACCCCGGTGCTCGTGGGACCACAAGTAAAGACCCCGATGATAACCATGGACCCGTGCCCGCATGCGCTCGGTCGACGAGCATTCAGGGCGCCAGATCAGCGAACCATACGCAAATAGCCAGACCGGCCCACCCTTATGCCGGGCCATGGTGGCCTGCATCGAGCTCATCAATTGTTCGTGAGTGAGTTGCGGCCCAAGATCGAGACGCGGAGGGTAAGCCAACTGCAAAAGATCAGTTTCAATGGCGGTCATGGCGAAAAGCGGTACGCCTCCTATGTATTACCAGTTGTAAGCAACTTTACCGTAATAAAACCCGCAGCAATAAGCCGCCCGTCTCAGATATAGCTTAAGGACATTTGCCTGAGACACTAAATACCCTAAGCGAATAAGTACGGATATAAGCGCCACAGCCATTTGTCAGCATTACGCGTGCCAATGCCGTCGCTTTCAGCCCCGGTTCAGCCTGGGAACCCGCCAACCCATCAAAATAGCGCACACATCACGACCCACTTAGCCGCCCACCAAATCGACTCTTGAGGTCGCACCCATGAAGAGATTCCGAATGCCTGGCCTGTTGTTCCTGGCCCAGGCCACCACCGCACTGGCTGGCGAAACACTCGCGAGCGAGGACGACAAAGGCTTCTGGTACGCGCAGACCAGCGTCTACACTCGGCATTTCGCGCCCGATCCGGAGCACAACAACAACCAGGACCTGATCGGCCTGGAGCGCAACGAAGCGTCAGGTTTCGTGTATGGCGGGGCAACGTTTCGCAATTCGTTCAGGCAGCGCTCGTATTACGCGTACGCGGGCAAGCGCTACGACATGGCGAACTATCCGGTGTATTTGAAGCTGACCGGCGGAGCGATCCAGGGTTATCGCGGCAAGTACCGCGACAAGATCCCACTGAATCGTTACGGCGTGGCACCGGTGATCATTCCGTCGGTGGGCGCGCATTACGGGCCGGTGGCGGCAGAGATGGTATTGCTGGGGTTCAATGCGGCGATGGTGACCACAGGCGTGCGCTTCTGACACAGACACGACGCAGTCCGCTCCCACAGTTTGATCGGCGTACACCCGTGATGTATGTGATCGCGTCAGGCCCGGGGGGCGTAGGCGAACACATCGGCACGCATCTGGTGCGCATCCATGCCGGCATCTACCAGCGCATCCAGGGTACCGTAGATCATCGCCGGTGAACCGCTGGCGTAGACGTGCACCGACTTGAGGTCGGTGATGTCTTCACACACCGCTTCATGCAACAACCCACAGCGCCCTTCCCAACCACACAAGTCGCTGACAACTTTGTGCAGGAACAGGTTGGGCAGTTGCCGCCACTGGTCCCAGTGCTCAATGTCGTAGAAATCTTCCGGGCGACGTACGCCCCAGTACAGGTGCACCGGGTGCTTGAAGCCGGAGGCGCGGCAATGCTCGATCAGGCTGTGCATCTGCGCCATGCCGGTACCGGCAGCGATCAACACCAGCGGCCCGTCCGGCAGCTCGGCCAAGTGGGTGTCACCAAAGGGCATTTCGATCCGGGCCATCTGGTTACGCTGCAGTTGCTCCAATAGGGTGCGCGCACTGTCCTCGCGGACCAGCACATGCAACTCCAGCTCGCGTCCAGCATGGGGTGCCGACGCCAGGGAGAATGCCGATTTCTCGCCATTGTCGCGCTCGATCATCAAGTATTGCCCGGCGTGGTAACGCACCGCCTTGCCGGCCGGCGCGCGCAGGCGCACGCGCCATACATCGCCACCGACTTCTACGCATTCACTCAATTGGCATGACAACTTGCGCAATGGCAACTCTCCCGGCGCCAGCACGCCATCCCATAACACAATGCAATCTTCCAGCGGCTCAGCGATACACGTGTAGAACTCACCATGGTCGCGCACTTCACCGGCTTGCCGCACTCGGCCTTCCACGAGCAGCGCGGCGCACACATGGCATACGCCGTTGCGACAGGCCTCGGGGCATTCGTAGCCCAAGCGGCGCGCGCCTTCGAGGATTCGCTCGCCAGGGACCAGCTCCAGCACGGCGCCGGAAGGTTGCAGGGTTACACGCATCAATCTATTCCCAATTCTTTCCAGATCGCATCGACACGGGCAGTGACGGCTTCATCCTTAACGATCACCCGACCCCATTCGCGGGTGGTTTCACCCGGCCATTTGTGGGTGGCGTCCAGGCCCATCTTCGAACCCAAGCCCGACACTGGCGAGGCGAAGTCGAGGTAGTCGATCGGCGTGTTGTCGATCATCACCGTATCGCGCTTGGGGTCCATGCGCGTGGTGATGGCCCAGATCACGTCGTTCCAATCTCGGGCATTGATGTCGTCGTCGGTGACAATAACGAACTTGGTGTACATGAACTGTCGCAAAAACGACCACACACCGAGCATTACCCGCTTGGCATGGCCCGGGTACGACTTCTTCATGGTCACGATGGCCATGCGGTACGAGCAGCCTTCCGGCGGCAGGTAGAAGTCGGTGATCTCCGGGAATTGCTTTTGGAGGATCGGCACGAACACTTCGTTCAGCGCCACGCCCAAAATAGCCGGCTCATCCGGCGGCCGGCCGGTGTAGGTGCTGTGGTAGATCGGCTTGATCCGATGGGTGATGCGCTCGACGGTGAATACCGGGAAGCTGTCGACTTCATTGTAATAGCCGGTGTGGTCACCGTACGGCCCTTCATCGGCCATCTCGCCCGGATGAATCACGCCCTCGAGGATGATTTCGGCCGTGGCCGGCACTTGCAGGTCATTGCCACGGCACTTCACCAGTTCGGTGCGGTTGCCGCGCAGCAGGCCGGCAAACGCGTATTCGGACAGGCTGTCCGGCACCGGGGTCACGGCGCCGAGGATGGTAGCCGGGTCGGCACCCAGGGCCACGGAAACCGGGAACGGCTTGCCAGGGTGCTTTTCACACCACTCACGGAAGTCCAGGGCGCCGCCACGGTGGCTCAACCAACGCATGATCACCTTGTTGCGGCCGATCACTTGCTGGCGGTAGATACCGAGGTTTTGGCGGTCCTTGTTCGGGCCTTTGGTGACGGTCAGGCCCCAGGTGATCAGCGGGCCGACGTCGCCTGGCCAACAGGTCTGCACGGGCAGCATGCCGAGGTCGACGTCATCGCCTTCGATGACCACTTCCTGGCACACCGCGTCCTTGACCACTTTGGGGGCCATGGCAATGATCTTGCGGAAGATTGGCAGCTTCGACCAGGCATCCTTCAGCCCCTTGGGCGGCTCGGGCTCCTTGAGGAAGGCCAGCAGCTTGCCGATCTCGCGCAGTTCGCTGACCGCCTCGGCACCCATGCCAAAAGCCACGCGCTCGGGGGTGCCGAACAGGTTGCCGAGCACCGGGATATCAAAGCCGGTCGGGTTCTCGAACAGCAGTGCCGGGCCCTTGTTGCGAAGGGTACGGTCGCAAATCTCAGTCATTTCCAGCACCGGGGAAATCGGCATTTGGATACGTTTCAACTCTCCGCGCTGCTCAAGTTGCTGCACGAAATCCCGAAGATCCTTGAATTTCATTAACCATGCCACCCGTAAAATAGGCCTACATCCTACCTGCTATGACGGCGACTGGCAGCTTATCGCGGTGCATTTGGGTACAGGGAATGCTTAAAAAACCGACGAAAAGAAATGGCGCCCCTGAGGGCGCCATTTTTTCGGACCTGAAACGTCGTATTACTTACGCTTCATCGACAAAAAGAACTCGTCGTTGGTCTTGGTGGCTTTCAGCTTGTCGATCAGGAACTCGATGGCGGCGACTTCGTCCATCGGGTGCAGCAGCTTGCGCAGGATCCACATGCGCTGCAGTTCGTCGTCGGCAGTCAGCAACTCTTCGCGGCGGGTGCCGGAACGGTTGATGTTGATCGCCGGGAACACGCGTTTTTCCGCGATACGACGGTCCAGGGGCAGTTCCATGTTGCCGGTACCCTTGAACTCTTCGTAGATCACTTCGTCCATCTTCGAACCGGTTTCAACCAGCGCGGTGGCGATAATGGTCAGCGAGCCGCCTTCTTCGATATTGCGCGCAGCGCCGAAGAAACGCTTCGGTTTCTCCAGGGCGTGGGCATCGACACCACCGGTCAATACCTTGCCGGAGCTCGGGATCACGGTGTTGTAGGCACGGGCCAGACGGGTGATGGAGTCGAGCAGGATCACCACGTCCTTCTTGTGTTCGACCAGGCGCTTGGCCTTCTCGATCACCATTTCGGCAACCTGCACGTGGCGGGTTGGCGGCTCATCGAACGTGGAGGCAACCACTTCGCCGCGCACGGTGCGCTGCATTTCGGTCACTTCTTCCGGACGCTCATCGATCAACAGTACGATCAGGTGAACTTCAGGATTGTTACGCGCGATGTTCGCTGCGATGTTCTGCAGCATGATGGTCTTACCGGCTTTCGGCGGCGCGACGATCAGGCCACGCTGGCCTTTGCCGATCGGGGCGCACAGGTCGATCACACGACCGGTCAAGTCTTCGGTGGAACCGTTACCGGCTTCCATCTTCATGCGCACGGTCGGGAACAGCGGGGTCAGGTTCTCGAAGAGAATCTTGTTTTTCGCGTTCTCTGGACGATCGAAGTTGATCGTGTCGACCTTGAGCAGGGCGAAATAGCGCTCGCCTTCCTTAGGAGGGCGGATCTTGCCAACGATGGTGTCACCGGTGCGCAAGTTGAAACGACGGATCTGGCTCGGCGAGACGTAGATATCGTCTGGGCCGGCAAGATAGGAGGCGTCTGCAGAGCGGAGGAAGCCGAAGCCGTCCTGGAGAATCTCCAGCACGCCATCACCGGAGATTTCCTCGCCGCTTTTCGCGTGCTTCTTGAGCAGGGAGAAAATCACGTCCTGCTTGCGCGAACGGGCCATATTTTCTATGCCCATTTCTTCGGCCAGTTGGAGCAGGTCGGTAATCGGCTTTTGCTTGAGTTCAGTCAGATTCATATAGGAATGACGTAATCATTTATGGAGGGGGGAAATTAAGCTTTTGGCTTAATGAGGCCGCGCCGCAGAGAAGGCGACAGGATCGCGTACTAATCGAAAAGGAATGCGTCGGCGACGGCTTGCAGGGGGCAGTGGAGAAACCAGTGCGGGGCCGAATGTACCATCTGAATTTCGGAGCGTCTAGCCCTGTCTCACGAAAAAGCCCCGCGATTTGCGGGGCTTTTTTGAAGACGCTTAGATGTTCGCGTCGAGGAAAGCTTGCAGCTGAGACTTCGACAGCGCGCCTACTTTAGTGGCTTCGACGTTGCCGTTCTTGAACAGCATCAGGGTCGGAATACCACGCACGCCGTGCTTGGCCGGGGTTTCCTGGTTGTCGTCAATGTTCAGCTTGGCAATGGTCAGCTTGCCTTCGTAAGTGGTTGCAATGTCGTCCAGGACTGGAGCGATCATTTTGCAAGGGCCGCACCACTCAGCCCAGTAGTCAACCAGCACCGGGCCTTGAGCCTTGAGTACTTCGGCCTCAAAGGTCGCGTCGGTGACGTGCTTGATAAGATCGTTGCTCATGGATGTCTCCGGATTGTAAGCAAAAAAAACGTGGCCCATCATAGCCGCCCTTCCCCCGTTCAGGAAGCCGCCTCTGATTGAGTCTTGCTATGGTGCCGCATGAGTGTGGGTATCGCCCCACTCAGGGTGTTACGGGAGTCACGAAAGCGATGCCCGTGCGCAACGCCGCATTGCGCACGTGTTCCTGCATGGTTTTCTGCGCCGCTGCACTGCCGCGACGGGCCAGGGCGCGCACTATCCGGCGGTGCTCCTGCCAGGTTTCCATGGCCCGCTCCGGCCGGATGAACGGTAGTTTCTGGCTCTCGAGGAACACTTCGGCACTGGCGCTGAGAATACTCACCATCGCTTGATTACCACTGGCCAGCAGGATGCGCTGATGGAATTCGAAGTCCAGTCGGGCAGCCGCTTCGAAGTCGCCGGCCTTGAGCACCTTGCGCATGGCCTCGACGTTGTCTTCCAGGCTATCCAGCTCATCGATGGTCAGCGTCACCGCCGCCAACCCCGCCGCAAAGCCTTCAAGGGCGTAGCGCAACTGGAAGATATCCAGCGGCGTAGCCTGCGCCGCAAACGGCCAGGCAAACCCCGGCGACTCGTCGGCAGCCTGTACGAACACGCCCTTGCCCGGCTGCACACTCACCACGCCCAAGGCGCTCAGGGACGACAACGCCTCGCGCAACGACGCCCGGCTTACGCCCAACTGCAGCGCAAGATCGCGCTGGGACGGCAAAGCATCGCCCGGCCCGAAGCCTTGCTCCTTGATCAGTTTGCGGATGGCCTGCAGGGCCGCTTCCGGTACGGCTTGGGCGATGGAATTCATAAAAAACTCAAGGTTCCAGTCAACTGAGCGGCTAGTTGTAAAGCTATTCGGGTCGGGCGGCAAGCCACGCCCCAAAGGGGCTCGCCGGGTTTTACCGGCGCTCGAAAAGGGTGCGAAACGTCCGCTCACTGTTCAGACCAGTAAGACCACGGAAGCTCAACAAATCCCGGCCTCGCAGACAGTTCCAGCGGTAATGGCATGGGCTGTGCACTGAACAAATCCAGAAAATTCCTTCGCCCTTCTCGGAGAGTTGCCATGACCAAGCGCTACAGCGCCCTGCTTACTGCACTGTTTGCCAGCCTGATGCTGAGCCAGGCACCTGCCCATGCCAACGGTCTGGACGACATCGTTGCCCGTGGCACCCTCAAGGTCGCCGTGCCCCAGGACTTCCCGCCGTTCGGCTCGGTCGGCCCCGACATGAAGCCACGCGGCCTGGACATCGACACTGCCAAGCTGCTGGCCGACCAACTCAAGGTCAAGCTGGAACTGACCCCGGTCAACAGCACCAACCGTATCCCGTTCCTCACCACCGGCAAGGTCGACCTGGTGATTTCCAGCCTGGGCAAAAACGCCGAGCGCGAAAAGGTCATCGACTTCTCCAAAGCCTACGCACCGTTCTACCTGGCGGTGTTCGGCCCGCCTGATGCCGCCATCAGTACCCTGGACGATCTCAAGGGCAAGACCATCAGCGTGACCCGTGGCGCTATCGAAGACATCGAGCTGACTGCCGTCGCGCCCAAAGAGGCGACCATCAAGCGCTTCGAAGACAACAACTCGACCATCGCCGCCTACCTGGCCGGCCAGGTCGACCTGATCGCCAGCGGCAACGTGGTGATGGTGGCGATCAGCGAACGCAACCCGAAACGCGTGCCTGCACTGAAAGTGAAGCTCAAGGACTCGCCAGTGTACGTGGGCGTGAACAAGAACGAGCCGGCGCTGCTGGAGAAGGTCAATCAGATCCTGGTCGCTGCCAAAGCCGATGGCAGCCTGGAAAAGAACGCGATGCAGTGGCTCAAAGAACCATTGCCTGCCGATCTCTAAAAGCGGAGCTGATTCATGGCCTATCAATTCGACTTTGTGCCGGTGCTGGCCAATACCGACCTGCTGTTGCGCGGCGCGCTGTTCACCCTTGAACTGACAGCCATTGGCGCGATTCTCGGCGTAGCGTTAGGCACCGTCGGCGCGGTGGTGCGGGCCTGGAAGATCCAGCCGTTTGCGTGGTTCTTCGGTGTGTACGTCGAGTTGATCCGCAACACACCATTCCTGGTGCAGTTGTTCTTCATCTTCTTCGGCCTGCCGTCCCTGGGACTGAAGATCACCGAGTGGCAAGCCGCCGTGCTGGCGATGGTGATCAACCTGGGCGCCTACTCCACGGAAATCATCCGCGCTGGCATCCAGGCGATTCCACGCGGGCAGCTGGAAGCTGCCGCAGCGCTGGCGATGACGCGCTTCGAAGCGTTCCGCCACGTGGTGCTGCTGCCGGCGCTGGGCAAGGTGTGGCCGGCCCTGAGCAGCCAGATCATCATCGTGATGCTCGGTTCGGCAGTCTGCTCGCAGATCGCCACTGAAGAGCTGAGCTTCGCCGCCAACTTTATCCAGTCGCGCAATTTCCGCGCTTTTGAAACCTATGCCCTGACCACCTTGGTGTACCTGTGCATGGCGTTGATGATTCGCCAGTTGCTCAACTGGATCGGCCGCAGGTGGGTGATGAGGAACAGCCGATGAGTGATTTCTCTTTCTGGGACATCGTGCGCAACCTGCTCACGGGCCTGCAATGGACGCTGTTGCTGTCGCTGGTGGCGTTTGTGGGTGGCGGCGTGATCGGTTTGCTGGTGATGACGATGCGCATCAGCAGTAAGGCGCTCCCGCGCAACGTTGCGCGTACCTATATCGAACTGTTCCAGGGCACGCCGCTGCTGATGCAGCTGTTCCTGGTGTTTTTCGGCGTTGCCCTGCTGGGTGTGGATATCTCGCCCTGGCTCGCGGCGGCAATCGCCCTGACCTTGTTTACCAGCGCCTACCTGGCTGAAATCTGGCGCGGCTGCGTCGATTCCATCGCCCACGGGCAGTGGGAAGCGTCGGCCAGCCTGGCGCTCAACCCGCTTGAGCAGCTGCGCTACGTAATCCTGCCCCAGGCCCTGCGCATTGCCGTGGCGCCCACCGTGGGCTTCTCAGTGCAGGTGGTCAAAGGCACCGCCGTGACCTCGATCATCGGCTTTACCGAACTGACCAAGACCGGCGGCATGCTCGCCAATGCCACGTTCGAGCCCTTCATGGTCTACGGCCTGGTGGCGCTTGGTTACTTTCTGCTCTGCTACCCCCTATCCCTCAGTGCGCGCTACCTGGAAAGGAGACTGCATGCCTCTGCTTAGAATTTCCGCCCTGCATAAGTTTTACGGCGATCACCACGTACTCAAGGGCATCGACCTGACCGTTGAAGAAGGCCAGGTGGTGGCGATCATCGGTCGCAGCGGCTCGGGTAAATCCACACTATTGCGCACCCTCAACGGCCTGGAATCGATCAACGACGGCGTGATCGAAGTCGACGGCGAATACCTCGACGCCGCCCGCGCCGACCTACGCAGCCTGCGGCAGAAAGTCGGCATGGTGTTTCAGCAGTTCAACCTGTTCCCGCACCTGACCGTCGGCGAAAACGTGATGCTCGCGCCGCAAGTCGTCCAAAAAGTACCCAAGGCCAAGGCTGCGCTGCTGGCCAAGCAAATGCTGGAGCGCGTCGGGCTGGGGGAGAAATTCGACGCCTTCCCCGATCGCTTGTCCGGCGGCCAGCAGCAACGCGTGGCGATTGCCCGCGCACTGGCGATGTCGCCCAAGGTGCTGCTGTGCGATGAAATCACCTCGGCCCTCGACCCGGAACTGGTCAATGAAGTGCTCAGCGTGGTGCGCCAACTGGCCAAGGACGGCATGACCCTGATCATGGTGACTCACGAGATGCGCTTTGCCCGCGAAGTCGGCGACAAGCTGGTGTTCATGCACCAGGGCAAGGTGCATGAAGTCGGCGACCCCAAACACTTGTTCGCGCACCCGAAAACCGCCGAACTGGCCAACTTCATCGGCTCTACGGAGCAGCCGGACTGACCAGCTCGAATTGGCCGTGGCCCTCCAGTTGCATCTCCCGGCGTACCGCGAGGGCATCAGCCGGCAGTTGAACCTCAATCTCCACCTGGGCCGTCAACCGGCGGCCCGTCACCGCCACACCGGCAGCATTGGCAAACAACGTGCGACCGGGTAGCAGCCGCCCGCTGGCGGTTTCATCGGGTTGCCACGACACCGGGCTGCCGTCGACCTGCGCCTGCCTCAGGCTCAAAGTGAAACGCCCTTGCCGGCCAAACTGATAGCTTTGGGCATCAGCGGGTGCACCGCTGAAGCGCAGGCTCATCCCCGTGGGAGTCGCGCAGAGCACGCTCAGGTGCAGCGTACGTTGCGTATCCAGCATCAATGTCGCCCTGCCAGACGACGCTTGCGAAGGACGCATCACCCCGTAGTCGATCCGAGGCTCGCTCAAGGTCATCCGGCAGTCGTCAGCACGCGCAGGGCTGCCCATCAGGGCGACCAACAACAGGCACAGGCGGGCAACAGGCGGGCCACTCATCGGCTTAGCGAGCATGGCATACCTCCGATGCGGTTTCGAAAAGTTGGTCATCGCCAGACTCTTGCTCAGGGTTGACTTGCAGCACACAGGACGCCGAGTCCGGCAATGAAACCCTCAGCGTTTGCGGCCCATCGATGTTATTGAGAAAAATCATGCCGTCACCCACCACACTGGTCATAAAGTTGTTGTCCTCGCCGAACACCGCGGCCCCTTGAGGCAAGGGCAGGCCCTGTTCATCCAGGGCTTCAAGCAACAGACGACGGACTTTCACCACATCAAAGTTGAGGATATTGACTGAGCCACGACCAGCAGCGAGCACCTTGGTCCCGTTCTTCAAGTCGACGCGCTTGGGCAGCGACTGGGTCTGTACTTGCACATGGTTATTGCCGTAGGCCTGCAGCCCGGGGATCACCGCCTGGCCGCTGAAATCCGTCCATACCGGCCCTTGGGCCGTGGAGACCTTGGCCGTAGCAATATCGCCCACCGAGACGATGCCAAACGTGTCCTGCACTGCATACGGCGAGAACGTCACGCCGTGTTCATGGGCGACAATGCCGCCTTGCAGTTGCCCGGAATAACTGGTGCTCGACGGATCACGGCTGGCACCCAAGCTCACGCGGGTATAAAGCGGCAGTACGTCCACACGGCCGCGCACGCTCTGCTCACGCTCGCTCACGTCTCGATCAACACCGACCTCGTAGTTCACATAGTCGTTGACCCGCTCGCTGAGAGCAGTGCCAGCATCCAGTCGGTCGCCTCGACGACTGACGTAAGAACTGACTCGGCGATCACCGCCCAGGGGCACGGTCACCTGCAGCCGGAGGGAGGTGTCTTCGTCCAGCCGTCCGTCGCGTCGGCCACCCGCCACCGAGTCACGCCGTTGAGGCCTGGCCCCACCGACCTGAGCGTCGGCGATCAGCGCCACACCCACACCGTTAAACGTATTGTTCCATGAGGCAAAGAGGTGATCGGCGGACTGCCCGTCAAACTGCGTGCTACGCGTGAAACTGATGGAAAAACCACCCACAAACGGGTCCGCCCAGCTCAACCCTGCCGTGTACTGGCGCTTGAAACGCGCATCGAAGTCGTACCCACGCGACGCCTGGCCTGCGTCCAGCACCTCCCGGTAGCCTCGGCTTTGCGTAGAGGCGCTCAGGTTCATGTCGAGGTTGGCGAACAACGGGCTGCCCACAGAGAGTGTGCTGCGTGCGCCCCCTACGCCATCTTGGCCATCACGGGACAGGTTGTGGCGCATGCCCACCGTCATTTGATGGAAAAACACACTGCTCAGTGAGCCGCCTGCCGACTGATACTCGTCGGTACTCAGCAAACCGAAACCCAGTGACGAGTTCTGGCCCAGGCCCCAGGTGCCGCTGCCCATGGCAACAACGGGCGCTTCCCGGCTGTCGAAGGACGTGTCACGCACCTTGCCGACGGAAAAGTAATACCCCGGCGCAACCGGAGCCCCACCTCGAAAGGACGCGGCGGGTACGACAAAACTGCGCTTTGCGCCCCGCACGTCAATCACGCTCACATCGAGGTCGCTGGTGCTGTTGAGCAACGGTAATCCAGTGAGCCTGAACGGCCCCTCCGGCACCAGCGTGGTATGGATCAATGCACCCGACTGACGCACCTCGACCCGTGACTGGCTTTGGGCCAGCCCTTCAACCACTACCTCGCTGCTGCCCCCACCCGCGCGTTGTTGACCATCCGGAAAAAACTGCAAGCCAGCCAGTTGCACCCCGCCAAATATCGGGTTGTTGCTGGAAATCTGTCCGGCCTGGAAAGTCGACTGCAACGCCGCGATATCACGCTGGGCGTAGGCGTCCACCTGCTCGGTTCGCGTCTGGCCATTGTCAGAGATAAAAAACTGGCGGCTGCGAACAATCCAGTTACCCAGGTTGAACCCTGCCTCGGTATAGGCCGACACAAAGCGACTTGGCCCACTTCGCGAACGGGTATCGAAACCCAACACGTCATAGTTGAAGATGGCTGCCGCGCCGCCCTGAGAAAAATTCCCGGCTTCCCACTCTGGCGCGCGCAGGGACTGGGTCGGCACTACCAGGGTGACCTCATCGCTGCTCGGGCGCAGCCGTACCATGGTCGCCGGGTATTCCCCAACGAAATCATGGCAGGCCTGGTCAGGGCTGATGCCTTCGCGTAGCACACGGGAGGGTTTGACCAGACCCGCCTTCGCCAGTAACGCCTCGGTGAAGCACAACTGGCCCTGGTAATCGAACCGCGCGTCTACCAACCCCAGCGGGGCGCCATTGACCCGCAGCCCGACCACATGCACACCTTCGCGAAAGCGCGCCGCGCTGCGAAAGTATTCGGACACCTGCGGGTCGATCCCAAGGGTTGTCAACGCGGCCAGGTCAAAACCTTCTCCGAGCGCCACGGCTGCGCTGGAGCCTGGCAACCCCCACAGCGTCGCGAGCCCCAGCAAGACCCTGGAACGCGCCTGTAATAACTTGCCAGACGCGCTTTTGGCAGAGCGACCTGAGTGCCTGATCTTTTTCATAGGCTCGTCAGTCCACATCTGCCGTAACGGGTGCGCGGTAGCTGTCCACCGTAAACCCGTAGACCGTGGCCGGTTGAATCTCCACCGCGACCACTCCCGCCACTGAGTTGTCTGTCGCTAGCGTGAGCACTTCACCCGGCAGAATGTAGGTACGCGGTAACTTTCCCAGACGCGCCAGCGGATGCAGTTGGACTTCCAGTGCCATCCGCACAACGTAAGCGCTGTTGTTATAAGCCTTTATCTGGTCACCTTCGCGCTTCCAGGTGAGCAACTGCCATGGCGCATCGTGCTTGGGCAAGCCTTTGGGATGCAGGATCAACGGCAGGTTCTGGCGCAGGGTGATACCAATGGTCGCACCGCCGGGCGCGCGAGCCTGGGGGATACCTTCAAAGGAGACTCGCTTCAGGCGTTGGGTCTTGAGCGGTGCCTTCGTGGTCATGATGAAGCGTACAAGTTGAGTGTCGCCCGCCTCGACCCGAGTAATGGGCGGCGTAACAATCAATAAGGATTCCAAATCTTCAGGTATGTTTTGTATGACCGAATGCAGCAACGCCGCACCAGGGTCAGTGTTTGTTATATTAAGTGTCGCCTCACCGTCCTCTTCATTCAAAATCACAACTGTTGTCTCGGGTTGCATCCCGTCAGCTACGGCCATACCACACAAGCAAAGGCACACGCTTATATACCGTAGAAACGCCATCACTATTATTGAAAGAGCCTTCACTGAGTTCCCTCACCGCCATAAAGCCAATAATTAACGAACACCCACGCAAAAACAGCCGACACTTAACAGAGACGCATCACTGCCTGTGCGTTAATGTCGGCCGCTAATAACGTATTTAGATGTAACTCAATTCCAGAGTGGCGCGGCCGTCCAGCGTCGTATCACGGGTCAGGTCCAGATCTTGCGTGCGGTTGATAACGGCTTTCACAGCCAGAGTGCCCGTAAGTTGGGTGATGGATGCGGGTTGCAGGCTGGAGCCGTTGCCCCACGAATATTGACTCGGCCTTTGCGCGACTTTGCCGTCACTGCGCTGCCAGGAACCTGTGGTGCCAACACGCACGAGAGGGTTCAGGGGCCCGGTGGACGAGCTCAGATTCGTCAGCCTCACGGAGTAGCCACCCGTACGCTTGCCGTTGGCAAGGCCAAGCCCGAAGTTCTGCGCCTCGGTGAACCCGGAACCGAGAATCCCGGTCACCTTGCTGCCCGATTGCAGGTCAGTCAGCGTCAGGCCGAATTGGGCTGGCGCCTTGCCGCAACTGACGGACAACCTGACAGGTTTTTCTGTTAGCGGATTGAAGTTAGTGGCGGACAGACTGCCGGAGGGAATTATTCCGTAATCCACGATGCCTCCACCGGCGAGGCTGAGGTTGCAAGCCAACGGCTTGATCGTCCCTCGTACAATCAGTTCAGCAGCCGTTGTTGCATGAGCGCCGATACTCGCGACCAGACACAGAGTACCTACTGTCAAACCAAGCATTTTTTTCATGTTTAACCTGTCATCTATAGTGGGCAGGTGCGTTTACGATGGCCGGGTATCCTTTACCCATCTTTTCTTCATCCTGAACATAGGACCATACATAAATAACACCACGGCAAAATTGCCGAGTGACAGTCTGTCGCTTTGCCACCCGAATAAAGAATGAGAGAACACGCCACTCTTCGTGGGAGGCGTAAATAGAGAAAGTGGGCCAGAATTCATCGTCGAGTAGGCTTAAGTACAAAACCAATTAGTGATTACCCGACTTAGTGTAGGCAAAATCGTAAACAGCCTGAAAACAACAAGCGCTTAATTACGCCTACAAAGATGAAACATCATTCGCTACGGGCTTAGAAAACCGTCCTACATTCCCCACAAGAATTCCTTACACACAGCCGAAGAAAAATTACCGAAGCAGTACGCGTTGGCACCAAAGGTCGATCGTGGCACGATGGCTGGGTTATCGACCGAGACCCCCTAACCATGCCGCAATCCAAAGCCAAGAATCTGTCCCTGATCGCCGCCATCGACCTGGGCTCCAACAGCTTTCACATGGTCGTGGCCAAGGCCCAGAACGGCGAAATCCGCATCCTTGAGCGGCTCGGCGAAAAAGTGCAACTGGCTGCCGGAATCGACGATGAGCGCCAACTCAACGAAGAATCCATGCAGCGCGGGCTCGATTGCCTCAAGCGATTTGCCCAGTTGATCAACGGCATGCCCCTGGGCGCCGTGCGAATCGTCGGCACCAACGCCCTGCGCGAAGCCCGCAACCGTGGCGAATTCATCCGCCGCGCCGAGGAGATCCTTGGGCATCCCGTTGAAGTCATCTCTGGCCGTGAAGAAGCGCGCCTGATCTACCTCGGCGTGTCCCACACCCTGGCTGATACGCCCGGCAAACGCCTGGTCGCCGACATCGGCGGGGGCAGTACCGAATTCATCATTGGCCAGCGCTTCGAACCGCTACTGCGCGAAAGCCTGCAGATGGGCTGCGTCAGCTTTACCCAACGCTATTTCAAGGATGGCAAGATCACCCCGGCGCGCTACGCCCAGGCCTACACGGCGGCGCGACTGGAGATCATGAGCATCGAGCACGCCCTGCACCGCCTGACGTGGGATGAAGCCATCGGCTCGTCCGGCACTATCCGCGCCATCGGCCTGGCCCTGAAAGCCGGCGGCCATGGCACCGGTGAAGTGAATGCCGAAGGCCTGGCGTGGCTAAAACGCAAACTGTTCAAGCTGGGGGACGCCGAGAAAATCGACTTCGACGGCATCAAGCCGGATCGTCGTACCATCTTCCCGGCCGGCCTGGCGATTCTTGAAGCGATCTTCGACGCCCTCGAGTTGCAACGCATGGACCACTGCGACGGCGCCCTGCGCGAAGGTGTGCTCTACGACCTGCTGGGCCGCCACCACCACGAGGACGTGCGGGAGCGCACGCTCAGTTCGTTGATGGAGCGTTACCACGTCGACTTGGAACAAGCAGCCCGGGTGGAGCGTAAAGCCCTGCACGCCTTCGACCAGGTCGCCGAGGATTGGGACCTGGAAGACGGCGTATGGCGCGAGTTGTTGGGCTGGGCGGCCAAGGTGCATGAGGTGGGCCTGGATATCGCCCACTACCATTACCACAAGCACGGTGCCTATCTGATTGAGCACTCGGACCTTGCCGGCTTCTCCCGGGAAGACCAGCAAATGCTGGCGCTGTTGGTGCGTGGCCACCGCCGTAACATCCCTAAAGACAAATTCGCAGAGTTCGGCGACGAAGGCATCAAGCTGATTCGCCTGTGCGTGCTGCTGCGCTTTGCAATCCTGTTCCACCATATCCGTGGCACCCAGGAAATGCCCCAGGTGACCCTGCGCGCCGACGGCGACAGCCTGGACGTAGTGTTCCCGAAAGGTTGGCTGGATGAGAATCAGCTGACCCAGGCGGATTTCGCCCAGGAAGCGGAGTGGCTGACGCGGGTGGGGTTCAGCCTGAACATGCGCTGAGCCGGTCCAAAGAACACTGCAAAAACAAATGTGGGAGCAGACTTGCTCGCGAATGCGGAGTGTCAGTCACTAGATGTACTGACTGATCTACCGCATTCGCGAACAAGCCCGCTCCCACATTAGGTTTGTGTCGGCTGTTAGTTAACCGTCAGGATCGGGCTACCCAAGCGCTCCAGCAACGTCGCCTGCGCACTGCGCGGGTTCTGGTTGCCGGTCGGCGTGTTGCGAATATAGCGGCCGTCCGACTGCAGGCTCCAGCTGTGGGTGTTGTCGGTGAGGTAGCTTTCCAGCTCCTTCTTGACCCGCATGATCAACTTCTTGCCTTCCACCGGGAAGCATGTTTCCACACGCTTATCAAGGTTGCGCTCCATCCAGTCGGCACTGGAGAGGAACATCTGCTCTTCGCCACCGTTGAGGAAGTAGAAAACCCGCGTGTGCTCCAGGAAGCGGCCGATGATCGAGCGCACATGGATGTTGTGCGAAACCCCGACAATGCCCGGACGCAGGCAGCACATGCCGCGCACCACCAGATCGATGCGCACGCCGGACTGGCTGGCCTTGTACAGCGCGCGAATGATCTTCGGATCGGTCAACGAGTTGAACTTGGCAATGATGTGCGCCGGTTTGCCGTCGAGGGCGAACTGGGTTTCGCGGGCAATCATGTCGAGCATGCCCTTCTTCAGGGTGAACGGCGCGTGCAGCAGCTTCTTCATGCGCAAGGTCTTGCCCATGCCGATCAACTGGCTGAACAACTTGCCGACGTCTTCACACAAGGCATCGTCGGACGTCAGCAGGCTGTAGTCGGTGTAGAGCTTGGCGTTACCGGCGTGGTAGTTACCAGTGCCCAAGTGCGCGTAGCGCACGATCTCACCGGCTTCGCGGCGCAGGATCAGCATCATCTTGGCGTGGGTCTTGAAGCCGACCACACCGTAGATCACCACCGCGCCGGCCGCTTGCAGGCGGCTGGCCAACTGCAGGTTGGACTCTTCGTCGAACCGCGCACGCAACTCGATCACCGCCGTGACTTCCTTGCCGTTACGCGCGGCGTCGACCAGGGCGTCGACGATTTCCGAGTTGGCGCCGGAACGGTACAGGGTCTGGCGCACGGCCAACACGTGTGGGTCCTTGGCGGCTTGTCGCAGCAAGTCGACCACTGGCGTGAAGGACTCGAACGGATGCAGCAGCAGGATGTCCTGCTTGCTCACCACACTGAAGATATTCTCGCTGTTTTGCAGCAATTTCGGGATCTGCGGGGTGAACGGGGTGTATTGCAGTTCCGGATGGCTGTCCAGGCCGGTAATGCTGAACAGGCGCGTCAAGTTCACCGGGCCGTTGACCTGGTACAACTCGGATTCGGCCAGGTTGAACTGTTTCAGCAGGTAGTCCGACAGGTGTTTAGGGCAGGTGTCGGCCACTTCCAGGCGCACCGCATCGCCGTAGCGCCGCGAGAACAGCTCGCCGCGCAGAGCACGGGCCAAGTCTTCGACGTCTTCGGAGTCCAGCGCCAGGTCGGCGTTACGGGTCAGGCGGAATTGGTAGCAGCCCTTCACCTTCATGCCCTGGAACAGGTCATCGGCGTGCGCATGGATCATCGACGACAGGAATACATAGTTATCGCCAGCGCCCCCCACCTCTTCCGGTACCTTAATGATCCGTGGCAACAGACGCGGTGCCGGGATGATCGCAAGGCCTGAGTCACGGCCGAAGGCGTCGATACCTTCCAGCTCGACAATAAAATTGAGGCTCTTGTTCACCAGCAACGGGAACGGGTGCGTCGGGTCGAGGCCAATTGGGGTGATGATCGGCGAAATCTCGTCACGGAAGTAACGGCGCACCCAGGTCTTGATCTTGGTGGTCCAGTGACGACGACGGATGAAGCGGACCTGATGTTTTTCCAGTTCCGGCAACAGGATGTCGTTGAGGATCGCGTATTGGCGGTCCACATGGCCGTGTACCAGTTCGCTGATGCGCGCCAGCGCCTGATGCGGCTGCAGGCCGTCGGCGCCGGCTTGTTCGCGGGCAAAGGTGATTTGTTTCTTGAGGCCGGCGACGCGGATCTCGAAGAACTCGTCCAGGTTGCTGGAGAAGATCAGCAGGAACTTCAGCCGCTCCAGCAGCGGATAGGACTCATCCAGCGCCTGTTCCAGTACGCGGATGTTGAATTGCAGTTGTGACAGCTCGCGGTGGATGTACAGGCTGCTGTCATCCAGGTTGGTCACAGCGACCACTGGGGCCGGCGCAGGTGGCTCGGCCACCACGACAGGCACGGCGGGCTGGTGCTCCGGCGGCGTTGCGGTGACTTGTTCAACCGCCGGGTGAGTGTCTTTTACGGCAACTTCTGTGAGTCCTTCGGTATTCATCGAGTGTTCCTGTGAGGGCTATTGTTGCTCTCTAAGCAATTGGGCGGCGCGGGCGGCGAAGTAGGTCAGAATGCCATCAGCCCCGGCGCGTTTAAAGGCTGTGAGGGATTCAAGGATCACCCCTTCACTCAGCCATCCATTCTGTATTGCTGCCATGTGCATGGCGTATTCGCCACTGACCTGATACACAAAGGTCGGCACCTTGAATTCTTCTTTGACCCGATAAAGGATGTCCAAGTAGGGCATCCCCGGCTTGACCATCACCATGTCAGCGCCTTCGGCCAAGTCGGCCGCCACTTCGTGCAGGGCTTCATGGCTGTTGGCCGGGTCCATCTGGTACGAAGCCTTGTTGGCCTTGCCCAGGTTAAGCGCCGAGCCCACCGCATCGCGGAACGGGCCGTAATAGGCGCTGGCGTACTTGGCCGAATAGGCCATGATCCGCACGTTGACGTGACCGGCCAGCTCCAGGGATTCACGGATCGCCTGGATCCGGCCGTCCATCATGTCCGACGGTGCAACCACCTGGGCACCGGCTGCTGCATGGGACAGGGCTTGCTTGACCAGGGCATCCACGGTGATGTCGTTTTCAACATAGCCGTCCCGGTCAAGAATGCCATCCTGACCGTGGGTGGTGAACGGGTCCAACGCCACGTCAGTGATCACCCCCAGCTCCGGGAAACGCTCGCGCAGGGCGCGCGTGGCGCGCTGGGCGATTCCTTGCGGGTTCCAGGCTTCGGCAGCGTCCAGCGACTTGAGTTCAGACGGCGTGACCGGGAACAGCGCCAGCGCTGGAATCCCCAACTCGACCCAGCCCGCGGCTTCTTCAAGCAGCAGATCAATGCTCAGGCGTTCGACACCGGGCATCGAAGCCACCGCTTCCCGACGATTTTCACCGTCCAGCACAAACACCGGCAGGATCAGATCGTCGGTCGTCAGTACGTTTTCACGCACCAGACGACGAGAAAAATCATCACGACGATTGCGACGCAGACGGGTGGCTGGAAACAGGCGATTGGCAGGGTTAAAGCTCACGACAGACTCCTGAGCCCGGGTTCACGGGCGAGCGTTGCAGTTATAAGCGGCCATTATGACGAAGGCATGACAGTTGTGCTTAAGGATGCGACCTGTAGTCGCATTCGCCATTTACATAGGAAATGTTCACTTCGCGACACATCTCGATACTTTCATGAATCTTCGTGAAGGCGTAGGCTGCGCGTTCATTTCGCCAGCACCCAGACCATGCTTCAACAATTTCTGCATGACTTCGGCTACTTTGCCCTCTTCCTAGGCACCTTCTTTGAAGGCGAGACCATTCTTGTTCTCGCAGGCTTCCTGGCGTTCCGTGGGTACATGGATATCAACCTGGTGGTGGTGGTTGCCTTTTTCGGTAGCTACGCCGGCGATCAGCTTTGGTATTACATGGGCCGCAAGCACGGCCGCAAGCTGTTGGCGCGCAAGCCGCGCTGGCAACTGATGGGCGACAAAGCCCTGGAGCATATCCGCAAGCACCCGGATATCTGGGTATTGAGCTTTCGCTTCGTCTACGGGCTACGCACGGTCATGCCAGTGGCGATCGGTCTTTCCGGCTACCCGCCGCTGCGTTACCTGATCCTTAACGGTATTGGTGCCGCGATCTGGGCGGCCGCGTTGGGCGCAGCGGCCTATCACTTCGGCGCGGTGCTGGAAGGCATGCTCGGTAGCGTGAAGAAATATGAGTTATGGGTATTGGGCGCGTTGCTGCTGCTAGGCGTTGGCCTCTGGCTGCGCCGCCGCTTCAAGAACGCCCGTATCGCTCGTCAGGCCTGTGCCGATGAAAAGGCCCGGCTTGCCGCCGAGCAAGCACGGGTTGAAGCGCCTAAGACACCCGTCGAGTAAACCGGCTTCTGCAGCAGTAGAGGCCAATCACGCTGAGCAGGCTGTAACTGAGCAGGCCCAGCCAGCCCAGGTTGCTGGCCGGCCACAGACCGACCAACGGTGCCAGCCATACCAGCGGCACATTCAGCACCAGCCGTGAAAGCTCGGCGTTGAACGCCCACGGGCGGTTCTCCAAAGCCACACCCAATGTAAACAGCCCCAACGCCATGGCACTCCAGCCCAGGATCAGCGCCGCCGTGGGCAAGCCTTCGCCGACATTCATCAAATAGCTACCAAAGCCGACATACGCCGCGAACTGCAGGGCGATGTAGACCTGTTGGCGCACATCCAGCGCTACCTCGAATTTGCGGAACTGGCTCAAATCATGTTTCGCCAGCGGGTACTTGGCCTTCACGTCCGCCGGGCGCCAGCCGGTGCGCATGAACCAGATGCGCAGCTTGTCCCACCGGTTTTCTGTGCGCCGCGCATCACTCCACAGCTGTGCATAAAACTGCAGGTTGGCCCACAGCGGGTTCCAGCTGGCCAACGGCGTGGTCACGCCGAAAATGACCGGCTCGTTGTCGTCTTCTTCCTGGAAAGAGCCGAACAGGCGGTCCCAAATAATGAACACCCCGCCGTAGTTGCGATCCATGTAGAGAGCGTTCTGTGCATGGTGGGCCCGATGATTGGATGGCGTGACGAAAAACCATTCGAACCAGCCGAGTTTGGGCACATGCCGGGTGTGCACCCAGAATTGATACAGCAAGTTGACGGACGCCACGCTGATAAACACCACCAACGGCACACCGAGTGCGGCCAGCGGCAGGTAGAAGATCCAGCTCAGCAGGAAACCGGTGCTGGTCTGGCGCAGGGCAGTGCTGAGGTTGTAGTCCTCGCTCTGGTGATGCACCGAGTGCGCGGCCCACAAGATGTTGCGTTCGTGCCCCATGCGATGCAGCCAGTAGTAGCAGAAGTCGTAGAACACAAAGGCGAACACCCAGGTCCAGACGCTTTGGGCCGACAACTCGACCACCGCGAGGTGCTTGAGGGCGAACGCATAGGTCAACAGCCCCACGCCCTTGCTCAGCAGCCCCGTGGTGGTAGACAGCACACCGGTGCTAAGGCTGTTGATGGCGTCCGCCACCCGGTAGTTACGCTGGCCACGCCAATGATCGGCGAGCAGCTCCACCACAATCAGGGCGATGAAAAACGGTACCGCGTAAGGCACGAAGTCCATGGTCTGGTCCGGTTTATTTTTGTTACATCAGATTAGGTGCAGCGGCGCGAGACCCCATTGGCAACAGATGACAAATTAGTAGACATTTAACGCCAAGAACCCAGGAGAAATGCCCATGAGCAAAAAGATAGCAGTGATCCTTTCCGGCTGTGGCGTGTACGACGGCGCAGAGATCCAAGAAAGCGTGATCACGCTGCTGCGCCTGGACCAGCGCGGCGCTCTGGTCCAATGCTTCGCCCCAGACATCGCGCAACTGCACGTGATCAACCACCTCACCGGCGAAGCGATGCCCGAGTCACGCAATGTGCTGGTGGAGTCGGCGCGGATCGCCCGGGGTGACGTGAAAGACATCCGCGAAGCCAATGCCGAAGACTTCGATGCGCTGATCGTGCCCGGCGGGTTTGGTGCGGCGAAGAACCTGTCGAACTTTGCCGTGGAAGGCGCCGGCTGCAGCGTCAACCCGCAGGTTCTGGAGCTGGCCGAGGCTTTTGCCGAAGCGGGCAAGCCCGTCGGGTTGATCTGCATTTCACCGGCCCTGGCGGCGAAAATCTACGGTCCTGGCGTGACCTGCACCATTGGCAACTGTGCCGACACCGCCGCCGCACTGGACAAGATGGGCGCCACCCACCAGGAGTGCGCGGTGGAAGATATCGTCGAAGACCAGGCGCGCAAACTGGTGAGTACCCCGGCCTATATGCTCGGCAAGAACATCAGCGAGGTCGCTTCGGGGATCAACAAGCTGGTGGATCGGTTGCTGGAGCTCACACACGAAAACGACTGATCAGCTTGCCAAACACTGGGTGTAGTGAGCGGGCTTGCCCGCTCCCTACACAGATCAGGCTTGGCGCATCAACCGGGTGAGGATTCGGTCAAGGGCATTGGCAAACGCCTGCTTGTCCTTCTCGCCATGGGGCGGTGGACCGCCGCCCATCTGGCCCTGCTCGCGCAGATCGGTGAACAGGTTGCGCACTGCCAGGCGCTCACTCATGTTGGCCGGGCTGAACTCCTTGCCCCGTGGATCGAGGGCCGTGACACCCTTTTTCACCAAACGGTCAGCCAGCGGCACATCGCTGCAGATCACCAGTTCACCACGCTCTGCGTGCTCTACCAGGTAGTCATCCGCCGCATCCGGGCCACTGGGCACCACAATCAGCTTCACGCAGGCAAAGCTCGGCTTGATCTGGCTCTGACCGGCCACCAGCACCACTTCGAACTGGCGCTTGAGGGCGAACTTCACCACTTGGTCCTTGGCCGCCCGAGGACAGGCGTCGGCATCAATCCACACGCGCATCTTATGCCGCCACCCGGCGCTTCTCCGCCATCCGACTGCGGCCATACAGCACCACAATCGCCAGGATCGCTACTGCCTGCGCACTCAGCGAGTAGGCATCGGCGTGAATCCCCAGCCAATCAAAGTCAAAGAATGCCACCGGCCGCGTGCCGAAGATCCCGGCTTCCTGCAACGCCTTCACGCCGTGCCCCGCAAACACCACCGACAGTGCACACAGCAGCGCGGCGTTGATTCCGAAGAACAACGCCAACGGCAGCTTCGCCGAACCCCGCAGGATTACCCACGCCAGGCCCACCAACAGCACCAACGCCGTGGCGCCACCCGCCAGCACAGCGTTGTGCCCGGCCGGACCGGCTTGCAGCCACAGGGTTTCGTAGAACAGGATCACCTCGAACAGCTCGCGGTACACCGAGAAGAACGCCAGCATCGCAAAGCCAAAACGCCCGCCACCGCCCACCAGGCTGCTCTTGATGTAATCCTGCCAGGCCGCAGCGTGGCGACGGTCATGCATCCACACGCCGAGCCACAGCACCATCACGCTGGCGAACAGCGCCGTGCAGCCCTCAAGCAGCTCGCGCTGGGCGCCGCTCACGTCAATCACATACGCGGCCAACGCCCAGGTCGCCAAACCCGCCAACAGCGCCAGGCCCCAGCCGACGTTGACGCTGCGCACCGCCGACTGCTGGCCAGTGTTGCGCAAGAACGCGAGGATCGCGGCCAGCACCAGGATCGCTTCCAGGCCTTCACGCAGCAGGATCAACAAACCGGAGATGTAGCTCAACGACCAGCTCAGGCCGTCGCTGCCCAGCAAGCCGGCGGACTCGGCGAGTTTGCCTTTGGCCACGTCCAGACGCTGTTGAACCTGCTCGACCGGCAAACCGTCCTGCAACGACTGCCGGTAGGCCATCAGCGCCTTCTCGGTGTCTTTGCGCACGTTGGCGTCGACGTTGTCCAGGGAGCTTTCCACCAGCTCGAAGCCTTCCAGGTACGCGGCCACCGACAGGTCGTAGGCCTGTTCGTGATCACCGCTGCGGAACGCGGCCAGGCTCTTGTCCAGGGTCGTAGCGGTGTATTCGAGCAGCTGCGCAGGGCCACGCTTGACCTGCGGCGGTTGCGCACGCTGGGCGCGGAACGTCGCGGCGGCAGCCGGGCCGTTAGCGGCCAGCACTTCATTGGGCGTCTGGCGAGCCAGGTCGGCGAGGTTAAACGGTTGCTCACTTTTGGCGGCGGCCGGGTCGGCGGTGAAGCCGGCGATGTAAGTGGCCAGGTCCCAGCGTTGGCGATCGTCCAGTTGGTCGGCAAAGGACGGCATATCGGTACCTTCGACACCCAGGCCCAGCGTGTTGTAGATCGCGTAGAGACTCAGGCGATCCAGACGCACAGCGTCCCGCAGATTAGCGGGCGGCGGCGTCATACCCACACTGGCCGGCCCATCACCGGAGCCCGCTGTGCCGTGGCACACCGAGCAATGTTGGGCGTAGAGCGGCGCGCCACGGGTTGGATCAGGCGTGATCGCCGGGGCCTGACTGACTTCATAGGCCACGGCCAGTTGAGCCCCCAATTGCCGGGCTTGGCGTGCGACTGTCGCGCCGTCCTGATGAGCGGTTATAGCCGCTAACAGTTCATCAACACCGTTGACCAACGCCGCGCGTTCCTGGCGCTGTGGCAACTCTGCCACCAGCCCCTGCAACACCCCGAGAAACTCCAGCTGTTCGCGGTATTCGGACTCATCGATAACCTTGCCCGCCTCCACCGTCGGAGGATAGTCAGCACCAATGTAGTCCAGCAAATGCAGAGCTTGTGGGGCGCCCTCGGCAGTCGCGGCCAACAGGTTGAAGCTGCACGACATCAACGCCGGCAATATCAGCCAGGCGAGAAAACGGAAGGGGGCAGTCATGAACGAATCTCAAATGGAAATACGAAGTAACACATTGTTAAGGCTTTACGGGTTTGACTCAAGCCGTAAGTGATTTGTCGTTTGTGGGGGCGGAGCGTTTTAAATGCGGGAGGGTGGCACTCCAGTCGATTTCATCTGAGCAAATAGCCATTGTTTTGCCAGTAATGGTGCCTATAATGCCGCGCCCTGTTAGTGCGAAAGGGAATTTCGTTCCTCGTTTTTATGAGGAATTACCACATCGGTTGATACTTTTCAGGGAAGAAGTTTGCATGGCATTTCGCGCCTTACCTTCGCTCGCGCTTGCGGCGGTTACCTTGCTGTCCGGCTGTTCGATGTTCCGCAATTACGACACCGAACTGCAAGCCACCAACCAGCAATTGGCCACCGGCAATGTCGACGCCGCGCTGACGCTGCTGGAAAAGAACAACACCGGCGACGACAAGGACCTGCTCTATTTCTTCGAGAAGGGCGAGTTGCTGCGGGCTAAAGGCGACATGACTGGCAGCCAGACAGCCTGGCGCAGTGCCGACCTGCAAGTCGCCAAGTGGGAGGACTCGGTCAAGTTCGACAGCGCCAGGTACCTCGCCCAGTTCGGCAGTTTCGTTGCCAACGACAAAGTGCGGCGCTACGAAGGCTATGACTACGAAAAGGTCATGCTGACCACGCAGATGGCCCTGAACCTCCTGGCCCTGAACGACTTCGACGGCGCGCGCACTCAAATCAAGAAGACCCATGAACGCGAAGCGGTGATTGCCGACCTGAGGGACAAGGAATACCTCAAGCGCGAGAACGAAGCCGAGCGTGAAGGCGTGACCACCCGGATGAAAGACCTGCGCGGCTACCCGGTGGAAGCACTGGATGCGCCGGAAGTGGTCGGCCTGAAAAACAGCTACCAGAGTGCGTTCAGCCATTACCTGGCCGGTTTCGTCTACGAAGCCTTGGGCGAAAAAGACCTGGCGGCCCCCGGCTACCGCAAGGCCGCCGAGTTGCGCCCCAATACCCCGTTGCTGGAACAGGCCCTGCTGAACCTGGATAAATCCAAGGTCGGCGCCAATGAAACCGACGTGCTGATCGTGGTGCAGAGCGGCCTGGCACCGGCCCGCGATTCGATTCGCCTGCCGCTGCCGATTCCCATCAATGGCAACCTGGTGATCACACCGCTGTCATTCCCGGTGATCAAGGCGGATACGTCCACCGCGACCTTCGCCCAGATCGGCGTCGACGGCCAGCAGCAGAACCTCACTGCACTCAACAGCACCACGGCCATGTCCCGCCGCGCACTGCGCGATGACATGCCAGGGATCATCCTGCGCACCACCGTGCGCGCGGTCACCCGTGGCGTGGCGCAGAACAACCTGAACAAGACCAACCCTATGGCGGGCCTGGTGCTGGGTATCGCCTCGGCCGTCACCGAAGGCGCCGACACCCGCACCTGGCGCACACTGCCGGACCTGACCCAGGTGACCCGCCTGCGCCTCAAGCACGGCGAACACCAGATCAGCCTGCCCAATGCCCTGGGCGGCACGCTGGTGACGGTAAAGGCTGATCAGCGCTATCAGGTGATCACCCTGCGCGTGGTTGGTAACCAAGTGTTCGCGGGCGGCCTGGCCGCCCATGTGGTGCCGAACACGGCCACTCAAGCCATCGCCCTCAAACAACCTTAAGGAGCACGCTATGCGTCATTTCATCCCTGGCGCCCTGGCGCTGGTCCTGCTTGCAGGCTGTGCCACCCCACCGCCGCCGGAGCCCGGCAGCGCCGCGAGCAAAATCGTAGTAATGGGCAAATTCAAGGGCGTCGCGGTCGGTGCCATTCGTGTTGCCCGCGAGAACGGCTTTCTCACCGCCAAGGTGCAGTTGAGCAACATCACCAGCAGCAATCAGATGATGTATTACCGCTTTGCCTGGCTGGGCGCCGATGGCTTCCCGGTGGGCGATGAAGAAACCTGGAAGGTGCTGAACCTGTACGCCAACCAGGCGACCTTCCTGCCAGCGATTGCCAACTTGCCCCAGGCGGCAGACTTCCGTCTTGAAGTGAAAACGCCTTGAGCCGTTCACCCTTTTTGCTACTGAGAGATTTCCCCATGTTTGCACGCTTCTCGATCCTCGCCTTAGTTGCCGTATTGGCCAGCGGCTGCTCTAACACTTCGCCGGTACTGGGCGGTAAAAACATCAGCTACGGCGATACCAAGGCCGTAGAACTGGTGACCAACGAGTTCGGCTCCACCGACCTGCAGATGATCGCCGAAAGCATGACCCGCTCCCTGGCCCAGTCCGGCATCCTGCAAGGCCGCCCGGTGGTGCAGGTGTATGACGTGAAAAACAAGACCAGCGAATACATCGATACCCGCGAGATCACCACGTCGATCAAGACCCAGTTGATGAAGACCGGCACCGCGCGTTTTGCCAGCGACAACACCGATATGCAAAGCCAGGTTGACCAGCTCAAGCTGCAGAACCAGAGCGGCCTGTACAAGAAGTCCACCGTCAGCAAGACCGGCAACATGGTCGCCGCCAAGTACCGCCTGGAAGGCTCCATCAGCTCCATCGTCAAGCGCAGCTCGGACTACAAGGACGTGTTCTACAAGTTCAGCCTGCAACTGATCGACGTCGAGAGCGGCCTGGCCGAATGGATGGACGAAAAAGAAATCCGCAAGACCACGGAGCGCTAAGCAATGCGTGCATGGATCGGCATGATCGGCCTGCTGTGCGCCTTCGGCGCCTCGGCCGCCCCGAAGATCGCGGTGACTGACCTGGCCTACGAGGCGCGGGTCGAGGAATACATTCACCAAGTGTCGGCGAGCAATAACTTCCAGGCCAGCGCTTACCACGCCAGCGGCGCATCGAATTACAGCGAGTACGAAAGCCGTACCAGCTACATCGAACAGAGCGAGCTGCGTAAATTCAGCGGTGACATCAAGGGCGAGATCCTCAAGTCCCGCCAGTTCCAACTGGTGCAGGGCACGCCCTACACCGCCGATGCCAAGGGTGACGTCTACGACGTGATCAAGCGCATCAAGGCCGGCCACTTCAAGGGGGCTGACTATGTGCTGTTCGGTACGCTCTCAGACATCGACTTCACCCAGGACATCAACGCCCTGGACCACACCAACAGCTACTCGGCGGTATTGGGCCTGACGCTGGTGGCGGACTTCAGCCTGATCAACACCCGCACCTACGAGATCACCTCGGCGTTCACCGCCATGGGTGAAGGCCAGGACACCAAGCTGGTGAGCAGCCGCGATGTGCGTGTGAGCCTGAATCGGCCGCGGGTGGTGAAAGAAGTCTCGAAAGCGCTGGGTGAGGATGTAGCGCGGCAGTTGGCGGAGCAATTGGGTGGCGGGTATCAAGACCCGAGCCAACCGCCGTTGCGCAACAACCTGCCAAGGGATGAAGCGCCGAAGATCCTGCGCTGAGCCTAAAACTCACTGTCAACACAAAACCAATGTGGGAGCAGGCCCGCTCCCACATTTTTTGATTCGGTTTCTTCAGTTGGCGTGCGGTTTATGCCGTTGCGCGATGCAGGCTGGCGAGAAAGCCCGCCGCCCCCACAAACAACCCAGCAAACGTACGGTTCATACGCTTCTGCTGCTTAGGCGTGCGCAACAAACGCAACACTTTCGACGCCAGCCCCGTATACCCCGCCATCACCACCATATCGACGCAAATCATCGTCGCACCCAGGATCAGGTACTGGATCAGCAACGGCGCTTGCGGGTTCACAAACTGCGGCAGCACCGCCAGCATGAACACCAGGGCCTTAGGGTTGCTGGCATTGACCAGAAAGCCTCGGAACATCATCGCCATCGGCTTGCCGATCGGGCGCACGGCCGCGTCGTCGGTCATGTCCATAGGCAACGCGCGCCATTGCTTGATGGCCAGGTACACCAGGTACGCCACACCAAACCATTTGATCGCATAAAACGCCGTGGACGACGTCGCCAGGATGGCTCCCAGGCCGCAGGCGACGACCGCAATCTGCATCGCCAGGCCTAGCTGCAGGCCAATGGCATTCCAATAACCGCGCAGGAAACCGTATCGCAGGCCGCTGGACATCGAGGCAATGGCGCCGGCGCCAGGGGAAAGGGAGATGATCCAACTGGCCAGGAGAAAGGCCAGCCACGTATCGAGTGCCATTACACACCTCAGGGGGGAGTTAGCGGTTTTCCCTTAAGCTAACTCCGCCGACCAACGGATAGCTATAGATTTTTACAAGATGTGAATGCTAGCGATCGCCCGGAAACACGTGGGTACCTGGCCAACGTCGCACCGCGCGTTGGAAGAACAGGCTGTTGGGCACCTGCACCATTGCGCTGTCGGTGCCGGCTTCCGCCACTTCAACCAGTGTGGTGTAGAGCAGATTGATCGCCACGACCCGGCCCTTCACGCCCGGTTTATCGACGGTATCCACCAGCTCGACGATATCACCCAGGCGAAACGGCCCGACGGTGAAGATCAGAATGGCGCACAGCAGGTTGGACAGCACCGACCACATGGCAAAGAACGCCACGGCGGCGACCGCGACGAACCCGGAAAGCGCCGTCCACAACACGGTCGCGGAGACACCCAGGCGGCCCAGCACAAAGATCAGCGCACTGCCCATGATCAACCAGCGCAAGCCACCGCGCAGCGGCATCAGCAGTTGCGGGGGGAATGGGTAGCGCTCACCCAGGCGAGTCAGGCCTTTGGCTACAAAACGCTGGGCCAGGTAGCCGGCCAGCAGAATCAGCAGGATTTGCACGCCGATCCACACGGGCTCGACCCATTGCGCCGGTAACGGCAGATGCAACGCTTCCATCAGGACAGCGCCTCCAGCTCCGCTTGCAGGGTTTCCAGCAGCTCGAGAGCTTCCATCCAGGTTTCCTCCAACTGCGCTTCGCGCACCTTGAGTTTGGCCTGTTCAGCCAGCAGGTCACGCAGCTCGTCCTTGCGGGCTGCCTCGTAAACGGCGCTGTCGCCCAGGCTGGTTTCGATCTTGGCCAGGCGCTCGTGCACCTTGCCCAGCTCGGCTTCCAGCTTGTCGGCTTCACGTTTGTGCGGCGCCAACTGCTGACGCAGTGCAGCGGCGGCCTGACGCTGGGCTTTCTTGTCGGTCTTGTCCGGGTTGACTGGCGTATTGCTGACCGGCGCGTTGCGCAGGCGGTAATCCGTCAGCCAGCGCGCGTAATCATCCAGGTCGCCGTCAAACTCTTCGACTTTGCCATCGGCCACCAGCAGGAAGTTGTCAGTGGTGCTCTTGAGCAAGTGGCGATCGTGAGACACCACCAGTACCGCACCGCTGAACTCTTGCAAGGCCATGGTCAGCGCCAGGCGCATTTCCAGGTCCAAGTGGTTGGTCGGTTCGTCGAGCAGCAGCAGGTTCGGACGATCCCAGGCGATCAACGCCAGGGCCAGTCGGGCTTTTTCGCCACCGGAAAAATTCAGCACCGGCTCGTCGATGCGCGCCCCCCGGAAGTCGAAACCACCCAGGAAGTCGCGCAGGGTCTGTTCCCGCTCGATCGGCGCCAGGCGCTGCAAGTGCAGCAACGGGCTGGCTTTGGAGTCGAGGGAATCCAGCTGATGCTGGGCGAAGTAGCCCACCACCGTGTTCTCGCCACGGGTCAAACGACCGGCCAAGGGCTCAAGCTCACCCGACAGGTTTTTGATCAGCGTCGACTTGCCCGCGCCGTTAGGACCGAGCAAGCCGATGCGTGCACCTGGCGTAAGCTGCAGCTTCACTTTTTCCAGGATGGTTTTGTCGCCATAACCCAGGCAAGCATCCGAAAGGTCCAGCAACGGGCTGGATATCTTCACCGACTCGCGAAACACAAAGTCGAACGGCGAATCGACATGGGCCGCCGATAGCTCTTCCATGCGCTCCAGGGCCTTGATCCGGCTCTGGGCCTGGCGGGCCTTGGTGGCCTGGGCCTTGAACCGGGCGATGTAGCTTTCCATGTGCGCACGCTGCGCCTGCTGCTTCTCGAACGCCTGTTGTTGCTGGGCCAGGCGTTCGGCGCGCGCGCGCTCGAATGCGGTATAGCCGCCACGGTACAGGGTGATTTTCTTCTGTTCGACGTGGGCGATGTTGTCGACCACGGCGTCGAGGAAATCGCGGTCGTGAGAAATCAGCAGCAATGTGCCCTGGTAATTCTTGAGGAAGTCTTCCAGCCACAGGATCGCATCGAGGTCCAAGTGGTTGGTCGGTTCATCGAGCAGCAACAGGTCCGAGGGGCACATCAGCGCTTGGGCCAGGTTCAGGCGCATGCGCCAGCCACCGGAGAAGTCGGCGACCGGGCGGTCCATCTGCTCGTTGGTGAAGCCAAGGCCGGCGAGCATTTTGCGGGCGCGGGCGTCGGCGGTGTAGCCGTCGGCACTGTCGAGTTCCGAGTGCAGGCGCGCCTGGGCGGCGCCGTCCTGGGCTTTCTCGGCCTCGGCGAGGTCGTGTTGCACCTGGCGCAAGCGCAGGTCGCCATCGAGCACGTAGTCGATTGCGATGCGGTCCAGGGTGTCGATCTCCTGGCGCATGTGGGCGATACGCCAGTCGGCCGGCAACAAGCAGTCCCCGGAATCCGGGGTCAGCTCGCCCAGCAACAGGGCGAACAACGTGGATTTGCCGGCGCCATTGGCACCGATCAAGCCGGCTTTGTGACCGGCGTGCAGGGTCAGCTCGGCGTCTTCGAGAAGACGTTGCGGGCCACGCTGTAATGTTAGGCTTTGAAGTCGGATCATAATGGCGGCGGAGTCTACCAGCTTCGTTGCCCGCTGGCTTGGGTGTGAATATGTGCGCTGACCTATGGAACTTTGCCCTCACGACTTACGCCCGCCCGGGCGTCGAAGCCGGTTGCCTGCGTTTACAGGCGCAAGGTGCGGATGTGTGCCTATTGCTCTGTGGCGCGTGGCTGGAACAGCGCGCTGTGGCCGTGACGGCCGAGCGCATTCAGGCGCTGAAACAGATCGCCGAGCCTTGGCAGGCGCACGTGGTTAAGCCGTTACGACGGGTGCGCATGCAATGGCGTGCGATGGCGCAGCAGGACGAGGATTTGGCGGGGTTACGCGAACGGGTCAAAGCCCTGGAGCTTGAGGCCGAACGACAATTGCTCGCGCGCTTGGAAACACGGGCGCGAATGTGGCCGACGGGTGAGGCGATGGGTCATCAACAGTGGCTGGAAGGACTGGCGGCTGAGGATGCCGCCAACCTTGACCACGACGCGCTGCAGCAGCTGCGCGTCGTGGTCACCAGCACTTAGGAGGCGCTGGTTGGGGTGGTGCTTGGCGCTACCGGGGCAGGCGTGTTGCTGGCCGGTGCAGCTGGAGCGCTCGACGCTGCCGGGGCAGCAGCAGGTGTTGCTGGCTTGGCCGGTGCTGGTTTTGCGGCAGCTGGTTTGGCAACGGCTGGCTTGGCAGCAGGTTTGGCAGTTGGCTTAGCGGCTGGTTTTGCAGCTGCAGGTTTGGCGGCTGGCTTCGCGGCTGGTTTTGCGGCAGCGGTTTTAGCAGCTGGCTTGGCGGCCGGTTTTGCAGCAACAGTTTTAGCAGCTGGCTTGGCGGCTGGTTTTGCAGCAGCAGGTTTGGCGGCTGGCTTGGCGGCCGGTTTTGCAGCAGCAGGTTTGGCAACTGGCTTGACGGCCGGTTTTGCAGCAGCAGGTTTGGCAACCGGCTTGGCGGCCGGTTTTGCAGCAGCAGTTTTGGCAACTGGCTTGGCGGTCGGTTTTGCAGCAGCGGTTTTAGCAGCTGGCTTCGCGGCGGGCTTTGCAGCAGCGGTTTTAGCAGCTGGCTTCGCGGCTGGCTTTGCAGCAGCAGTTTTAGCCGCTGGCTTGGCGGCCGGTTTAGCAGCGGCGGTTTTGGTAGCTGGCTTCGCGGCTGCTTTAGCAGGCGCCTTGGCGGCAGCAGCTTTGCTTGCAGGCTTCTTCGCCGCGCTTACTGCAACAGCTTTTGCAGGCGTACGAGCGCCCAGCGCCTTAGCTACAGCGTCCTTCACACGACCAATGCCCTGGGCCAGCTTCAGGCTTTCCTGGGCATCTTTTTTGAGTTGGGAAATGTAGGTGCGGGTTTCAGCTTGGCGATCCTTGAGGGCGTCGAGCAGGTCCTCAAGTTCTTTGACAGCGTCTTTGGCTTTGGCTTGAGCCTTGGCCTTGCCGGCAGTGGCAGCATCTTGCAGTTTGGTGCGGGATTTGTGCAGCTTTTCTTGCGCTTTACCGCGTTGTTTTTCCAGCTTGGCGAGCAGTTTTTCTGCATCGGCCAAGGCTTGGGAACAAGCGCTTTCCAGATGTTCGAGCAAACTGCCCGAGAGTTGTTGGAGTAAATGCAACGGGGTATTAACAGGCTTCTGTTTGGCCGACATGGTTTACCTCCTGGCTGACTTGGGTGCGGCTCATACTAGCCCTCTGCTCTTACCGCCGCTAGGGCATGTTGACAGTATCGTTTGACTTGCGTTGCACCGTGTAAAAATTCTTGTCGATATAACGTAAATACGCGCCACTTCTCACCTCATCACACTGGCATAATCCGTCGCACTTTCGGCGGGAGAATGCCCATGTCGCGTTACCTTTTTCTTGTGCTTGGCTTGGCCATTTCGGTGGCCAATGCGAGCGATCAATCGCCGCCAAAAAACGCTGATCAGAACCAGCACGACCTCGCCTACAGCTTGGGCGCCAGTCTCGGTGAGCGCCTGCGGCAGGAGGTCCCCGACCTGCAGATCCAGGCTTTGATCGACGGCCTCAAGCAAGCCTATCAGGGCAAACCGCTGGCGCTGGACAACGCACGTATCGAACAGATTCTTGCCCAGCACGAAGCACAAAACGCAGCCGAAGCGCAGGGACCTCAAAGTGAAAAAGCACTTGTGGCCGAACAACAATTTTTGAGCAAAGAAAAAGCCGTAAAAGGCGTACGCGAATTGGCTGATGGAATCCTGCTCACCGAACTCACCCCCGGCACGGGTGGAAAGCCCAAGGCCAACGACCAGGTTGAAGTGAAATACGTGGGGCGATTACCCGATGGGACAGTGTTCGACCAGAGCAGGCAACCTCAATGGTTTCGTCTGGACAGTGTGATCAGCGGCTGGAGCAGCGCGTTGCAACAAATGCCCGTGGGCGCGAAATGGCGACTAGTGATTCCATCGGCCCAGGCCTATGGCGCCGACGGTGCCGGCGAGTTGATCCCACCTTATACACCGCTGGTATTCGAGATTGAGTTGCTCGGTACCCGTCCTTGACCCAATAAAAAACGGCGCGCAATGCGCACCGTCTTTCGTACCGCTGTCGAGGGTCAGGCCTGGGTAGCAGCCTCTTCTTTGTGAGCATTGTGCAGCACTTCGATCAGGCAATCTTCCAGCTCGAATCGCTCGTGCAGCAGCGCGCCCAACTCTTTGAATTTTTCAGCAACACAGTTTCCGGCATCACACAGGTCGGTAAACGCTAGCAGCTTCTCGGTAATGACATCGATGCGCGGGTAAATGGTCTCAGCCAAATCCAGGCCACGCTGATCGTCAAAGGCCTCCGCCTCCTTGGTGAGTTGATCGTAGACACCAAAATGGCCGGCCGACACGTAGTCCACCAATACAACGCAGAAGTCCTGCAACGGTTCGCGGTTCTCAGCCAGCGCCTCAGGCTTGGCACCGAGAGCATCAAAGGCACGAACCAGTTCGTGGCGTGCCTTCAGCCAATTGTCGATCAGCTTGTGCACCCCACCCCAGCGTTCCTGAGCATTCTGACAACTTTCCAGCATGGTGATCTCTCTTCCCTATAGGGGCGCTGCCGCCTGGTGCCTGCGCAACACTTCAAGGATAAAGCAGCGCTGGGCAAGGCAACATCTGACAAACGGTTTCAATAACACGTGCGGGCCAGATTATGCCCGCATGACTATGGCTTCAAGGTACGCAGGAGAGAAAGTTCATACAAGTGTTTAATCCCGCTCTCCAAACTGCGACTCGCTTTCAGCGCCTCGCCGGGCGCGAACACTGGCTTAAAAACAGCCGTGAAAACTGCATCAGGCCAAGGATCAACATCCCGATGAAGAACAGCAGGCTCCACTCGGGAAGGCTCAAATCAAACAGCGTCCAGTTGGTTTCCACGCAGTCGACAGTGCCTTTGAACGTCAACTGCAGGGCCTGCCAAAACGATAGGTTTTCGATCATGTAGTGCAGGCTGGGCCAGCAATCGGCTGCCTCATCCGGCGCGGCATTTTGTAGCAGCACCTGGCGCACGGCGGTTAGGGCGCCCAGCAAGGCGCAGACCATGCTTGCCAGCCCATAAAGACAGATCACGGGTCGCTTGGGATTGTGGAGTGCGGCGACCAGGTTGATCAATGTGAAAGCGGCCAGGAATCCCCGTTGCACTTGGCATAGGAAACACGGACGCAACGAGACGCCAAACTCGAGGTAAAAGGACGCGCCCAATGTCAGCGTACCCGCCAGGAACGCGAGGAAAAACAAGGAACGTGAAGGGGCCAAAGACATGCTTTATCCGCATCGCGAAAGATAGGTCGCTACGGTAGAGGAAAGGCCTGACCGCTTTCAATACATGCCAGAGCAGACGATTCCGTGAGAAGGTAAGGACTTCCCGTCAGAAGATGGAAGACCTTGGGCAATCGAGCGTCGGACTTTGCCGCCGAACGCTCCCCCCTCACTCTTTTCGAGCTAATGAAAGGTTGGCCGCCAGATACATCTGAGCCAACCCTTGCCCCTTTCCTACCTCAAACCCGAGCAGTGACAGGTAGCGGAGACGCAAGCAAACGGTTATCCAGCAGTCCAAGACCCTCTTGAAACAGCTGATTACTTCGCTCGGTGTCACCCAGTTGGGCCAACAAGCGCGCCAGCTCGGCACAAGCCTCAGGATTACGCTGCACTCGTAGGCTGCTCTCCAGATAATCCCGCGCCTTGCCCCACAGGCTGTTTTGCAGGCACAGGCGGCCCAACGTCAACAGCAGACTGGCATCGCCCGGGTGATCCTTGAGCCAGCCCTCGGCAAACTTCAACTGTCGGGCTGGATCACTGCCACGCAGCAGGCCGTATAGCCGGATCAGGTGGCTGTCGTAGCCGCGTTTGATGGCGCCACGCAGCGCTTCCTCGGCCTTGGCATCGGCGCCCAATTGGCGCAGCTGCTCGGCGTAAGCCAGAACCAGTTGCGGCTCTTGGCGCTGGGCGGAAGTGAGTTGCTGCCAGGCGCGCTCAAGGGACTGCAAACCGGCTTCGCCCTGCTCTTCTCGCTGAGCAGCCAGGCTAAGGTTCTCACCCCAGGCACGGCGTTCAAGCTCAGCCAGTTCGCTGGCAGGCAGGACTTTATCTTTGCGCAACTCCGGCAACAGACGGATCACCGACGACCAATCACCCCGCTGCTGATGCAGGCGCTGCAATTGACGCAAGACCTGGCCGTTATGCGGATGACGCTCGTGCATCGCCTGCAAGGTGGTCAGTGCACCATCGGTATCGCCGCGGTCCAGTTGCAGTTGCGCATGGCTCAAGGCAACTGCCAGCTCGGCCTGGGGCTGACGCTCCAGTGCTCTTTCCAGCAAGCCGTCGGACTCTTCGTAACGACCCTGCTCATTCGCAGCACGCGCGGCGCCGAGGTAGTACAGAAGTGGCTGGCGCTCGGCTTCGGCGGCGCGATGCAGGTGGCGCTCGGCACTGGCCCAGCGGCCCTCGGCGAGGTCCATCTGGCCCTGCTCGATGGCGATCTGCACGCGGCGGCTGCGGTTACGCCGCGACCACGGGTTGACCACACCACCGGAGGTGGTGACCAGGCTCAACAGCACACGGATCAGGTAGATCACCAAACCAATGGCAAACACCGCCACCACCGTCGCCCACAAGCTCGACTCGTAGTGCAGCACATGAGGGTAAGTAATCAGCACATAGCCGGTGTGTTTCGAAATGCCCACAGCCAGCGCCAACGCGATTGCAATCGCCAGCACCAGGATCACATAGAAGCGTTTCATCGGCTCTACTCCTGCTTCGCCGACGTAGCCGCCGGTGTGGCCGCCGCCTTGGCTTCGTCAGCAGACAGATGACGACGTTCGAGATACGCCTGCACGGCAGCCAGGCTCGAGGCCAGGTCCGGCGTCACCACCGACACCGCCTTGGGCTCAAGTTCGGCAATACGCGCGAGCATCGCCTTGCTCTGCGGATTGCCTTGGTTAAAGTTATCCTGCAACACGCTACGCGCCTCGCCGAGGGAGCGGCTGTATACAGCCGACTCCCCGTTGAGCGCCGCCCATTGCGCCTGCTCCAGCGCCAGGCTCAACGCCAGGCGCACCTGGTTCAGGCCTTGGCCGGCCAGCAGTGGGCGAATGTTGTCATCCGGATTGAAGTCGATGCGGAAGTAACGGGAAATCTGCTCCCACCATAGGCGCCAACGGCTGTCCGTATCCGTGGTCGGACGCCCCTCGGAAGCCGGCTCGGTCAGTTGATATTCCGGGGCAATGGCCGCCAGTTGCACGACCTGGTCACGCAAAGCCGCCAATTGCAGGTACAGCCCAGTGCGATCCGGCTGCTCGGTGCTGCGCAGCGCTGCAAGGCTCTTGGCCAACTGCTCACGGGCGGCATAGGAACCTGGATCGCTTTGCTCGCGAAGAATCTCGTCGGCGCCCTGCACCAGCGCTTGGGCGCTATTGATATCTTGCAAGGCAGACAGACGCAGGCTCGCCAGGCGAATCAAGTGTTCAGCCTCGGCTAAACGCCAGTCCTTGCGGCTGGACCCCAACACGGTCTCAAGGCGCTGGCTCAGGCGCTGCTGATCGCCCTGCAACTGGGCGACCAGGCGACGGCGCTCCTCCAGCTCATCAGCACCCGGCAACTGCGCCAGCCGCGCGGCCAGTTGTTGCTGGCTCTGCTTGAGGGACTGGGATTGGTCATCGAGGGTCTGCACCTGGCCCAGCTGTTGCTGGCTGCTGGCTTGCAGGGCGCGGACCTGCCAGATCCCCCAACCGCCGGCGGCAACACCGGCGGCGCCGAGCAGCAAGGCGACGACCGCCAGGCCATTGCCACGGCGCGGCGCGGTGACCGGTGACTCAACCGGCGCACCGAGTGCGGGTTGGGCTTCATCTTTAGGCAAGGCTGTTTCGCTCACGTATCCGTCCTTTGCGTTTCAGAGAGTGACTACGGCATGCCTCATAGGGCAAAGCTGCGTAACGCCACTAACAAAGCCGCGGCACTCGCACCGCGGCAATCCACAACTTTTTCTGCGCCAGCGCACCGCGCCATCTCGAAGACTCGCGGGCTCGGCACGAACAACGGCAACTGTGCCACCTGTGGCCAATCGGCTCCAGCCAAGGCGTGCAGGTGCAAAAAACCCTGCCCACTGCTGACCGTCAGGCCGTTCAAGCGTTCCAACTGGATGCGTTGCATCAGTACCCCGGCGTCGTAGGCCGGAAGGAAACGGCGATACAATTCCAGATAGTCGACACTAGCACCACTCGCGCGCAAACGCTCTGCCAGCAGCTCGCGACCGCCCTCGCCGCGCAGGATTAACACGCGTGCATCCGGGCGTGCGATAGCCTCGCGCAACGCAGGCAATTGAAGCAAGGCCTCGCTGTCATCGCCAGTAGGGGGATAGTGAACGTTGAGGCCGTGTTCGGCCAGTACCTGCGCGGTGGCTGCGCCGACGCTGAACCACGGCAGTTGCGGCCATGCTCGATGCAACTGTCGCACGGCCAGGCGCGCGGCGGGTTTGCTGACGACAATCACCGCACAATAGCGGCCAAGGTCACGCAAGACTTGCAGCTGTTCAGGTGTAACGGGAAGCGGCTCGATGTCCAGCAACGGCAGGCTGCTGCTGAAAATGCCGGCTTCGGCCAACGTCGCCGCCAGGGCCAACGACTCCTCGGCAGGCCGCGTCAGCAGCACACGCCATTCGGTCACTGCGGGCCGGCCTCGCCGTAGATTTTTTGCAGGATGGAACCGGCGCCCTTGTCCAACAGCTCTTCGGCTACCTGGATGCCCAGTGCCGTCGCGTCACGCTGCGGGCCGCGCACCTCGGCAGTCAGCAAGGTGCCACCTTGCGGGTCCCCTACCAGTCCGCGCAACCACAGGTTTTCACCTTCGAGCACGGCGTAGCAGGCGATTGGCACCTGGCAGCCGCCGTTTAGGTGCTTGTTCAGCGCACGCTCGGCCGTGACGCGCACTTCGGTGTCGTGGTGATCCAGGGGTTTGAGCAGGGCGTGGATTTCACTGTCAGCGGTGCGACACTCGATGCCAACGGCGCCTTGCCCACCTGCGGGCATGCTGTCCTCGACGCTGATGGCCGAGGTGATACGGTCTTCGAAACCCAGGCGGATGAGGCCCGCCGCTGCGAGGATGATCGCGTCATATTCGCCGGCGTCCAGCTTCGCCAAGCGGGTGTTGACGTTGCCACGCAGAAAGCGGATCTGCAGGTCCGGGCGGCGAGTCAGCAGCTGTGCCTGGCGGCGCAGGCTCGACGTGCCGACGATGCTGCCCAGGGGCAATTCTTCCAGGGACGCGTAGGTGTTGGAAACGAAAGCATCGCGCGGGTCTTCGCGTTCGCAGATGCAAAACAAACCCAGGCCTTCAGGGAAGTCCATGGGCACGTCTTTCATCGAATGCACGGCGATGTCGGCTTCGTTCGCCAGCAGCGCTGTTTCCAGTTCTTTGACGAACAAACCCTTGCCGCCGATCTTCGACAGAGGCGAGTCGAGCAGCTTATCGCCACGACTGACCATAGGTACCAGGGACACCTTGAGGCCGGGATGGGCCAGCTCCAGGCGTGCTTTGACGTATTCGGCCTGCCACAAGGCGAGGGCGCTTTTACGGGTGGCGATGCGGATTTCGCGAGAGGACATGGATCAATCCGTACTGAAAATATATGACGGATAATAACAGCTCAGGGAAATACGCTTTGATTTGAATCAGCAAGTGCGGGGCCTCCCTGGCCACGACGCACCGGGATAAGGAATTCAGGCCTCGCCACAGACGCGGGGCTAAAGCTGCTGCATCATCTTGCGCACGCCGGCAACATGCCGTCGGCTGACGATCAACGCATCGCCGTTAAGGCCTTTCAGGAATAGCTGAAAATGACCCAGGGGCGTGCGTTGCAGGCGTTCGATTCGCTCGCGGGCCACCAGCGCGTTGCGGTGGATACGCACGAAGCGGTCGCCGAACTCATCCTCAAGCGCCTTGAGCGGCTCATCAAGCAACACTTCGCCGCCTTGGTGGCGCAAGGTCACATACTTGTGATCGGCAATAAAATAGACCACCTCGCCCAGAGGGATCAGCTCAATGCCTTTGCGTGTACGAGCACTGATATGGCTGCGTGGCCCATTACCACTTTGGGCGGCTGGCTGAGTGAGTGCGGCGAGCTGCATGCGGGTTGGGCGTTCGGCCTTTTTCAGGGCCTTGAGCAATGCTTCGCCTACCACCGGCTTGATGAGAAAGCTGACTCCGCTGTCTTCCAACGTCTGCGCAGAAAACTCTTCGCCCGTTGCACAGAACACTACGGCCGGTGGGGACTCTCGCTCGCTCAGTCGGGCGGCAACTTGCAGGCCGTCAAGGCCCGACATACGGATATCGAGCAACACGACATCAGGCTTGAGGCTGTCGATCAGCGTCAACGCCTCTTCGCCCGTGGTGGCGCTCGGCTCTAATACTGCATAACCCTCGAGTTCACTGACCAGACGGCTCAGTCTTTCGCGGGCTTGGGGTTCGTCATCAACGATCAGGACATTCATATTGCGCTGGATTCCTGCGTGAGTCTCGCACAAGGATAGCGTAGACAGGTGCGGTGACGTGCGTCACAGCGATCCACGCTAAGACTAGCGCGAGCGGCAAAAAGTGCCCTGAGAGTGGCACCCAAATTTACCCGGACCTGTTCAATAGCGCCCAAGACCTGCTGCCTTCGGGCGTCGTAGTAGGGTTTGCTGATACACAATCGAATACCCCCCCTTTTCTAATGGATAGTCTGGGCTATGACCGCATCACCCGACTTTGGTGCATTCACACACTATCAGTCCAACTGTAGACGCTCGCTGAGACGACATTGCTGAATCGGCAAATATCGTTTCAATAAGCCCCTGTACCCAGTCTCGTCCTGGACGCGGTCGGCGGCAAGGCACTTAGCCATCCTTGGAGTAAATAAAAATGCCGACGACCCGCAGCCCCGCCTCCACGGGCAACCCTGTTATCATCGCCGGCACAACTTCATGCCTCTTTATTAAGCAGATCACGAGCGAATCCATGAGCACCGACAAGACCAACCAGTCCTGGGGCGGCCGCTTCAGTGAACCCGTCGACGCCTTCGTCGCCCGCTTCACCGCCTCCGTCACCTTCGACCAGCGCCTGTACCGCCACGACATCATGGGCTCCATCGCCCACGCGACGATGCTGGCCAAGGTCGGCGTACTGACCGACGCCGAGCGCGACAGCATCATCGACGGCCTGACCACCATTCGTGGTGAGATCGAAGCTGGCACGTTCGACTGGCGCGTCGACTTGGAAGACGTGCACATGAATATCGAGGCGCGCCTCACCGACCGCATCGGTGTGACCGGTAAGAAGCTGCACACCGGCCGCAGCCGTAACGACCAGGTGGCCACCGACATCCGCCTGTGGCTGCGTGATGAAATCGACCTGATCCTGTCCGAAATCACCCGCCTGCAGAAAGGTTTGCTTGAACAGGCCGAGCGTGAATCAGACACCATCATGCCGGGCTTCACTCACCTGCAGACCGCCCAGCCCGTGACCTTTGGCCACCACCTGCTGGCCTGGTTCGAAATGCTCAGCCGCGACTACGAGCGCCTGGTGGATTGCCGCAAGCGCGCCAACCGCATGCCCTTGGGCAGCGCCGCGCTGGCTGGCACCACCTACCCGATCGACCGCGAGTACACCGCGCAGCTGCTGGGCTTCGATGCCGTCGGTGGCAACTCGTTGGATGGTGTGTCGGACCGTGACTTCGCCATTGAATTCTGCGCGGCGGCCAGCATCGCGATGATGCACCTGTCGCGCTTCTCGGAAGAGCTGGTGCTGTGGACCAGCGCGCAGTTCCAGTTCATCGACCTGCCGGACCGCTTCTGCACCGGCAGCTCGATCATGCCGCAAAAGAAAAACCCCGACGTACCAGAACTGGTACGAGGCAAAAGCGGCCGTGTATTCGGCGCGCTGATGGGCCTGCTGACCCTGATGAAAGGCCAACCCCTGGCCTACAACAAGGACAACCAGGAAGACAAAGAGCCGTTGTTCGACGCCGCCGACACCCTGCGCGACTCGCTGCGCGCGTTTGCCGACATGATCCCGGCGATCAAGCCCAAGCACGCGATCATGCGTGAAGCGGCACTGCGTGGGTTCTCCACCGCGACCGACCTGGCGGACTACCTGGTGCGCCGTGGCCTGCCGTTCCGCGACTGCCACGAAATCGTCGGCCACGCGGTGAAATATGGCGTAGACACCGGCAAGGACCTGGCGGAAATGAGCCTGGAAGAACTGCGCAAGTTCAGCGACCAGATCGAACAGGATGTGTTTGCCGTGCTGACCCTGGAAGGCTCGGTGAATGCCCGTAATCACATCGGCGGTACTGCGCCGGCGCAGGTGAAGGCAGCTGTCGTGCGCGGCCAGGCCTTGCTCGCCAGCCGTTAAAAGCTTCGCGAGCAAGCCCGCTCCCACACTTGACTGCATTCCAAAAGTGGAACGCGATCAAGTATGGGAGCGGGCTTGCTCGCGAAGGCTTCACCACAGGCACCTACCCTCTATTTCTTGGCAGCAATCATCGCCATAAACGCGGGCATTGCAGCCTCCCGGTCCGCCGCTACTTTCTGAGCGTTGGGCATAGCATGCAGTCTTTCCAGCAACGCTTTGGCCGCCGGCATCTCTGCCAGCAAATCCATTCCAAACAGCTTCTCGCCCACCGCACAGGCGAGGTTCACGCTGTACATGAAATACAAATCCGCAATCGTGAAATTATCCCCCGCCACAAACGGCGCGAACTTGCCGTGCCTGCCCAGCGCACTCAAGCCCAATAGCAATTCGGCCTTGGACTTCTCCTTGATCGCCTCCGGCACCGGCATACCAAAAAACGCTTCGGCAAAACACGCCCGCGCGGGCAGCTCGATATACAACTCGATTTCCCGGCATAGTGCCAGCACCTGTGCACGCTGGAACGGCTCGGCCGGCAGCAGTGCAGGCCCTTCCTGGGTGTGCTCGATGTATTCGAGGATGACACTGGTCTCATTGATAAAACCCTGTTTAACGCCCAACACCGGCACTTTGCCACGCGGGCTGGCTGCCAGGGCTTCGGGCGTTTGCCCGGCATAAAAAGGCACCTCTTCGAACGGCAGCCCTTTCTCCAGCAGCGCCAGTTTGACCATGTTGTAGTAGTTGCTGACCGAGAATCCGTAGAGCTTGAGCATTGCGGTTGCCTCCGTGCCGGGAATGGGGTTGGCTGCAAGCGTTATAGCTCCCCGTGCCGGGCCTTGCCAGCAGCATCACCGGCTTGAATGGGGGTAGACTGGCGCCCTTTCCTAGAGGAGCCTGCCATGAGCGAGCCGACCGATATCGACAACGACGAAGAAGAATTCACTGAAACCACCCTGATCGAAGCGATCGAAAACCAGATCGAGAGCGAAAACCCACCCGCCGCCAAGGCAACGTTCAACAAGCTGACCCTGGTGGGTTATGAGCGTGAAGAGATCCTGCAACTGATGGCCCACGTGCTCGCTGTCGAGATTGATGCCCTACTGGAAGAGGACCGTGCTTTCAATACCGAGTGGTATGAAACTGCACTGCGTGCACTGCCCGAATTGCCACCCGAAAAGCAATAAATCCAACACGCAGCAACACACTGGACAGTTCGGCAAAGTGCGTTCACCTTATGGCCTGCTAGCCTCTAATAAATTCTTAGAAAGTCTGGAGTCCTTATGTCGTTTACCCCTGAGTTGGTTGCCGAACTGGAAATCCTTGTACTCTTCAGCCTGGATAGCACCCAGGAAGGTCTGAAAGTCCATCAGACCGCTGCCCCTACTGCCATCGCCGCTGCCAAGCGCCTGTTCGAGAAAGGACTGATCGATCAGAAAGACGGGGGCTACCTGACCCCACTTGGTCGGGATGCCGCAGAACAAGCTAAAACCCTGCTGACCATCCTGACCACCGTCAACGCCAAAGAAGCCGCCTGATACCCGATACGCCCATGGAGTCCGCCACTTGCGGATTCCATGGGCGTTGCTGCGCAAGTGCGAAAATTCTGACGTCAAAAACCATTTCTCGCTAAACCTCCTACGCTACTGGCTGTAAACTCCTACATGGCCGCCCACGTCGGGCTCTGCGAGCCACCGACTTCGACATGACCCGCACCCATGAAATCCGCCCCGACCTGGAAGAAGGCATCGACCGCAAGGTACTGGCCCAATTGCGTGCGCGGTTCATGGCCCTCAACGAAGGCCGCATGGCGCGGGCCATCGAGGGGCTGACGCCACGCCAGCAAAGCGTGTTGACCCTGTTGCCGCTGTTTTTCCACGTCAACCATCCGCTGCTGCCGGGCTATGTGTCGGGCAGTACCCCGGCTGGATTATCCAACTTTGAGCCCGACGCCCAGGCCCTGACAGAAGCCCAGCGCCTCACCCGTTCGTTCTCCTACAAACCGCGCCACGGCAACCCGCCACGTCCGATTCACGGACTGTTTCTGATGGGCAGCCTCGGCACCCTGGCCCAAGCCGACCAGAGCGATATGGACGTGTGGGTCTGCCACGCGGCGGACCTCAGCGAAAATGAACTGGCTGAACTGCGCAAGAAATGCCAACTGTTGGAAGCCTGGGCGCTGACCATGGGCGCCGAGGCCCACTTTTTCCTGATCGAGCCGACACGCTTTGTGCTCGGCGAGCGCGACACCCAGCTCAGCTCGGAAGACTGCGGCACCACCCAGCATTACCTGCTGCTGGACGAGTTCTACCGCACCGCCATCTGGCTGGCCGGGCGTACGCCTATCTGGTGGCTGGTGCCGGTGTATGAAGAACCCCGCTACGCCGAATTCACCCACACGCTGATTTCCAAGCGCTTTATCCGCGCCGATGAAACCCTCGATCTTGGCCATCTGGCACGGATTCCCCCAGGCGAATTCATCGGTGCCGGGCTGTGGCAATTGTTCAAAGGCATCGAGTCCCCCTACAAATCGGTGCTCAAACTGCTGCTGATCGAGGTCTACGCCAGCGAACACCCTAACGTGCAGTGCCTGAGTCTGCGCTTCAAGCGGGCGGTGTTCGCCAACCAGATGGGCCTGGATGAGTTGGACCCCTACATCGTGGTGTACCGCCGCATCGAGGAATACCTCAAGGCCCGAAACGAGCCCGAGCGTCTGGAGCTGGTGCGGCGTGCGCTGTACCTGAAGGTCAACTGCAAGCTCACCGCTGGCCAGCGCAACACCAGTTGGCAGCGCTTGTTGCTCGAACGCCTGGCACATGAGTGGGACTGGGACCAGCGCCAACTGGCACTGCTGGACAGCCGCAGCCAGTGGAAAGTGCGCCAGGTCGCCTCCGAGCGTCGCGCCTTGGTCAACGAGCTGAATTACAGCTACCGCTTCCTGACCCAGTTCGCCCGCACCGAGCAGACCGTCAGCCTGATCAACAAGCGTGACCTCAATGTGCTGGGCAGGCGCCTGTACGCCGCCTTTGAACGCAAGGCCGGCAAAGTCGAGTTCATAAACCCCGGCATCGCCCCGGACTTGGCCGAAGACACCTTGACCCTGGTGCAATCGCCCAACCGCAAGGAGCCCGGCCAGCACCACTGGGGTTTGTACAACGGCAACCTCACTGCACTGGAATGGGAACACTTCGCGCCGATCAAGCGCAGCCGTGACCTGTTGGAGATGCTCACCTGGTGCCACCGCAACGGCGTGATCGACAGCAGCACCCGCCTGGCCTTGCACCCCGGCACCAGCGACATGACTGAGTTCGAGTTGTTCAACCTGCTGGGCCGCTTGCAACAGACCGTCGCCCTGCCCTTGACCAGCGTTGTTGAAGAGCGCCTGCTGCGTTCGGCGGTGCCCGAGGAAGTGTTACTGCTGATCAACGTCGGCGTTGACCCGCTCAAGCACCACCGCGACCTGAATATCCTGATGACCACCGAGCGCACCGATTCCCTGAGTTATGCCGGCGTGCGCGACAACCTAGTGCTGACGCTGGACCAGGTCACGCTCAATAGCTGGAACGAAGTGATGGTCAGCCGCTACGACGGCCCCCACGCCCTGCTCGACTGCCTGCGCGACTACCTTAACCAGTTACCGCCGGACCACCTGCCACGGCTGCGAGTGCGCTGCTTCTGTCACAACCGTGCGCAGTTCATTGCCCAGCGCGTGGAAGAAATCTTCGACACGGCGCAGCACCTGCTGCTGGGTCAGTCCAATCATCGCTACCTGCTGCAAGTGCAGCAGCACTATCACGTGATGGAGTTGATGCCAGGCCAAGCCACCCACGTTTCCCTAGAGACCCAGGATGCGCTGATCACCTACCTCAGCGAAGAACTGGCCAGCTACAGCCCGCTGCATCTGGATGCCATGGCCTTGGAAGAGCACGACCTGGCGCTGCTGCTGCCAATGGGTATGCCCGATTGCGTGCAGGTGTTCTATCGGGTCAGCGAAGGCTCTGCCGAATTGTATGTGCTGGATGAGTTCAACGCACTCTGGCAACAACGTCTGCCGTTTCATGATGAGCAGAGCTTGCTGGCGCCGTTGCAGCGCTTTTTGCAGTCGATCATTTATCGACGGAATGCGTTGTCGCCATTGGACCAGCAAGATCCGCTGGGGGCCGTGCAAATCATGTATTACCAGCTATTGCCCTCCGGCAGCGGGCGCGCACGGAGCATCGAGCCTCGACCAGCACCGGTGAATCTGGCAAATAAACCGTTTTATGACGTGCAAGCCATTATCGGCAAGGCCGCGCCGGGCCAGGTGGGCATTACCCTGTATTGCAATCAGCGGGAATTTTCCGAACTGGAGTTTGGCGACCAGCTGTTTGCAGTGGTCGCCCAGCAAATCGTCGGGCAACGCCAGGAAACCGAGCGTTACCGCTGTTACATCACCGATCTGGACCTGTCCGGCCTGCTAGGTGATGTAAAAAGCCCGAGCAACCTTTACTTGCGTTACAAGGCCGAACTGGAGCTGTCGCTCAATGAGGCGCTGAGCCAGATTTAGAGCGACTCTGTTTTAAAGAGAGAAAGGGCCGCCGTCTTTGGGCTGGCCTTCCACGCTGAGCAATTCCAGCTTGAGGGTCTTGCCGCCGGGTGCCGGCCAGTCGATATGCTGGCCCACTTGCAGGCCAAGCAACGCACTGCCCACCGGCGCCAGGATCGAAATCTTGCCTTCGTCGGCGTTGGCGTCCTTGGGATAAACCAAGGTCAGGTGATAGTCCTTGCCGCTGCCTTGCTCGCGGCAATGCACGCTGGCGTTCATGGTCACGACACTTGCAGGCACTTCATCGTGGCCAACCACGTCTTCGGCGCGGTCGAGTTCGTGTTGCAACGCTTCGACACCGGGAAACTCGTCGCCCAAGCGGTCGATCAGTTGCTCAAGACGCTGCACGTCAAGACGGGTGAGGATGATGGACGGTGCGGTGGTCATGATTCAGGCAGACTCCTTTTTTCTGCACAAAAAAGCAAAACCCCGCCAGGAAAAGGCGGGGTTCTCACGGGCCTCGATGAGTTGAGGCGTACCCGGACACTACCACAGCGTCACAAATAAACAAGACGGCCTCAGGCGTGGGCCCGGCGCTGCTCAGCCTCGGCACAGATCACTCGGCGCCGCGCGTCGTCGGCAGAGCGCCATTCGCGGATGTCTTCCACATGTCGGAAGCAACCGAGGCAGACTTTCTGCTCGTCCAGGCGACACAAACTGATACAAGGTGACGGCACCGCCGGGCTGACATTGCTGAACAGCGGTTTCGGCGGGCGTACTGGGGCTGGCTGGCTCACTATCAGATCTCTTCGAAATCCAGATCGGCACCGGCTTGTTCCAAGACCAGGCGCGCGAGCATTTCGCTGAGCAGCTCATCGCTGCTATCGCACTGCCAGTTATTGTCTTCTTCGTTGAAATCGAAGTGAAAACCACCGGAACGCGCAGCCAGCCACAGCTGGCGCAGCGGTTCCTGGCGACTGAAGATCAACTGGGTGCCATTCTCGAACTTGACGGTCAGCACGCCGGCCGAGTTTTCAAGGTCCACGTCCAGGCCGCTGTCGTCGAAAATATCTTCCAACTTCTCCTGGGTCGAATCCACCAGGTCGTGAAAACGGGCTTCGGTCAAACTCATTGTGGCAACCTCAAAAGTGTCTGGTTTTGCTCAAGCGCCGCACGATACGGGCGAGCCCCGCCGATTGCAAAGGATACCGATTTCAACACGATTGACGGCGTGAAATATCCTCAAACAGCGTAGTGCGCTTCTCGACTATCTCGGCAAACCCCCGCCAGACGGGTATTCCGGCGCATAGGCAAGCTGGCAGGTGGTCGGTATACTCGGGCGCAATTAATGCATATTCAAGGATTTCGCCATGAAGCGCCTGATCTCTTCCCTTGCTGCGCTCGTCGCGGTCGCTTGCCTCGTTAGTGCCTGTGGTCAAAAAGGCCCGCTGTACCTGCCCGATGACAGCAAAGACCCGAATGAACAGGCGCAATCGTCGCAAAAACCAGCCAAAGCGCATAAGCACGATACCTATTAAGGGAACCTCATGGACGCTTTTAACTACCGGGACGGCGAGCTGTTCGCGGAAGGCGTGGCGTTGTCCGCGATTGCCCAGCGCTTTGGTACCCCGACCTATGTGTACTCCCGTGCTCATATCGAAGCCCAGTACCGCTCTTTCACCGACGCACTGAACGGCGTGCCGCACTTGGTGTGCTACGCGGTCAAGGCCAACTCCAACCTGGGCATACTGAATGTCCTGGCGCGCCTGGGCGCTGGTTTCGACATCGTGTCCCGTGGCGAGCTGGAACGCGTACTGGCTGCCGGTGGCAAGGCTGACAAGATCGTCTTCTCCGGCGTCGGCAAAAGCCGCGAAGACATGCGCCGCGCCCTCGAAGTCGGCGTGCATTGCTTCAACGTCGAGTCCACCGACGAGCTGGAGCGCCTGCAAGTCGTGGCCGCCGAGCTGGGCGTTCGCGCGCCGATCTCCCTGCGCGTCAACCCGGACGTTGACGCCGGTACCCACCCGTACATTTCCACCGGTCTCAAAGAGAACAAGTTCGGCATCGCCATTGCCGACGCCGAAGACGTATACATCCGCGCCGCGCAGTTGCCGAACCTGGAAGTATTGGGCGTCGACTGCCATATCGGCTCGCAACTGACCAGCCTGCCTCCATTCCTCGATGCGCTCGACCGCCTGCTGGCGCTGACCGACCGCCTCGGCGAGTGCGGCATCTACCTGCAACACATCGACCTGGGTGGTGGTGTGGGCGTGCAGTATCGCGACGAGGAGCCGCCGCTGATCGGCGATTACATCCAGGCTGTGCGCGAGCGCACTGAAGGTCGCGGCCTGACCCTGATGTTTGAGCCGGGCCGTTATATCGTCGCCAACGCAGGCGTGCTGCTGACCCAGGTCGAGTACCTCAAGCACACCGAGTACAAGGACTTCGCCATCGTCGATGCGGCGATGAACGACTTGATCCGCCCGGCGCTGTACCAGGCCTGGATGAATGTCACCGCCGTGACGCCTCGCGCAAGCGAAGCCCGCGCCTATGACATTGTCGGTCCGATCTGCGAAACCGGCGACTTCCTGGCCAAGGATCGTCAGCTTGCGCTGGAGGAAGGCGATCTGCTGGCCGTGCATTCGGCCGGTGCCTACGGGTTTGTCATGAGTTCCAACTACAACACCCGCGGGCGTTCCGCCGAGGTGCTGGTGGACGGTGAACAAGCGATTGAAGTGCGTCGCCGCGAGACGGTAGCCGAGTTGTATGCTGGCGAAAGCCTGCTGCCGGAGTAAGCCATGCTGCTGCGTTTTACCAAGATGCACGGGCTGGGCAATGATTTCATGGTCCTCGACCTGGTCAGCCAGCACGCGCACATCCTGCCCAAACACGCTAAACAGTGGGGCGACCGTCATACTGGCATTGGTTTCGACCAATTGCTGCTGGTGGAAGCACCGACCAACCCGGAGGTGGATTTCCGTTACCGGATCTTCAACTCCGACGGTTCCGAAGTGGAACAGTGCGGCAATGGTGCGCGCTGCTTCGCGCGCTTTGTGCTGGACAAGCGCCTGACCGCCAAGCGGCAGATCCGCGTTGAGACAAAAAGCGGCGTGATCGAGCTGGACATCCGCAGCGACGGCCAGATCAGCGTCGACATGGGCGCGCCACGCCTGGTGCCAGCGGACATTCCGTTCCAAGCCACCGAGCAAGCCTCCAGCTATGCCGTTGAGGTCGACGGTAAGATCGTCGACCTGGCCGCCGTGTCCATGGGCAACCCCCATGCCGTCCTGCGGGTCAACGACATCAACACTGCGCCCGTGCATGAATTGGGGCCGAAGATCGAACACCACCCGCGCTTTCCGGCACGGGTCAATGTGGGCTTCCTACAGGTGATCGACCGTTCCCGCGCGCAGCTGCGTGTGTGGGAACGCGGCGCCGGCGAAACCCAAGCCTGCGGCACTGGCGCCTGCGCCGCTGCCGTAGCCGCGATCAGCCAGGGGTGGATGGATTCGCCGCTGTTGATCGACCTGCCCGGTGGACGTTTGTCCATCGAGTGGGCAGGCCCTGGCCACCCGGTGATGATGACCGGGCCGGCTTCGCGCGTATACGAAGGACAGGTCCGTCTATGAGTGAGCCAAGCCAATGACCGATAAGCCTCAAGTACCCGCACACGCTACCCCGAGCGACAGCCTGGAGGCCGCTGCCGTCGCGGCGTACCTTGAGGCTAATCCGGACTTCTTCGTCGAACACGAAGAACTGCTGCCGGCCCTGCGCATCCCCCACCAGCGCGGCGACACCGTGTCGCTGGTGGAGCGGCAGATGAAGATCCTGCGTGAGCGCAATATCGAAATGCGCCACAAGCTTTCGCACCTGATGGACGTCGCCCGCGACAACGACCGCCTGTTCGACAAGACTCGCCGCCTTATTCTTACGCTGATGGACGCCACCAGCCTGGAAGAAACGGTGATCGCCGTGGAAGACAGCCTGCGCCAGGACTTCCAGGTGCCCTTTGTCAGCCTGATCCTGTTCAGCGACAACCCGATGCCGGTAGGTCGTTGGGTCAGCGGCAGCGAAGCACAAACGGCGATTGGCGGCCTGCTCTCCGAAGGCAAGACCATCAGCGGCACCTTGCGCGAGCATGAGCTGGACTTCCTGTTTGGCGCCGAACAGCGCCAGCAGATCGGCTCCACCGCTGTGGTCGCCCTCAGCCATCAAGGCTTGCACGGCGTGCTGGCGATCGCCAGTCGCGACCCTCAGCACTACAAGAGCTCAGTAGGCACGCTGTTTTTGACCTACATCGCCGAAGTATTGGGCCGCGTCTTGCCGCGCTTCACCACCGCCCTGCGCGCGGTGCGCTAGCCATGGAACGGCAACTGGACGCTTACTGCGCTCACCTGCGCAACGAGCGCCAGGTGTCGCCTCACACCCTGGAAGCTTACCGGCGGGACTTGAACAAGGTCCTGGCGTACTGCGAAAAACAACAGATCAGCAGCTGGAAGGCCCTGGATATCCAGAGCCTGCGCAGCCTGGTCGCGCGCCTGCACCAGGCGGGCCAATCTTCGCGCAGCCTGTCGCGCCTGCTCTCGGCCGTCCGCGGGTTTTATCATTATCTGAACCGTGAAGGCCTGTGCGACCACGACCCGGCCAATGGCCTGTCGCCCCCCAAGGGCGAACGGCGCCTGCCCAAGACCCTGGACACCGACCGCGCCCTGCAACTGCTCGATGGTGCCGTCGAGGATGACTTCCTGGCCCATCGCGACCAGGCGATCCTGGAGCTGTTCTATTCCTCAGGCTTGCGCCTCTCGGAGCTGACCGGCCTGAACCTGGATCAACTCGACCTCGCCGACGGCCTGGTGCAAGTGCTCGGCAAGGGCAGCAAGACCCGAGTGCTGCCCGTAGGCCGCAAAGCGCGGGAAGCCTTGCAGTTGTGGCTACCGCTGCGCCTGTTGACCAACCCGGCGGACGACGCGGTGTTTGTCAGCCAGCAAGGCCGCCGCCTGGGGCCACGGGCGATTCAAGTGCGGGTCAAGGCGGCGGGTGAGCGCGAATTGGGGCAAAACCTGCACCCACACATGCTGCGACACTCCTTTGCCAGCCATATGCTGGAATCGTCTCAAGACTTGCGCGCAGTTCAAGAGCTGCTCGGCCACTCTGACATCAAGACCACGCAGATCTACACCCATCTGGATTTCCAACACTTGGCAACGGTGTACGACAGCGCCCATCCACGGGCCAAACGCATCAAGGGCGGCGACTCATGAGTATCAAGCTGATCACCTTCGACCTGGACGACACGCTCTGGGACAACGTACCGGTCATCATCAGCGCCGAAGCGTCGATGCGCGAATGGCTGGCCACCCACGCGTCCAAGGTCGGCGACCTGCCTCTGGAGCATTTCGCCACTCTGCGCCAACAGGTGCTGGAGCGTTATCCTGAGCTGAAACACCGTATCAGCCTCCTGCGCCACCGGGTGTTGATGCATGCATTTGAAGAGGCCGGTTATCCACAGCCTGAGGCCACGGAGATGGCGGACGTGTGTTTCGAAGCCTTCATCCATGCGCGGCACCAGATCACCCCATTCCCCGAAGCCGAGCCGATGCTGCAAGTGCTGCGCCAGCACTTTCTGCTGGGGGTGATCACCAACGGCAATGCCGATGTGCAGCGGGTGGGCTTGGCGGATTATTTCCACTTTGCGCTGCGTGCCGAAGACATAGGTATCGCCAAGCCGGATGCGCGATTGTTTCAGGAAGCGTTGCAGCGCGGTGGCGTGGACGCCAGCGCAGCGGTGCATATTGGCGATCATCCAGGGGATGACATTGCCGGCGCACAGCAGGCGGGGCTTCGGGCGGTGTGGTTCAATCCGACAGGCAAGGTGTGGGAGGGGGAAAAACGCCCGGATGCGCAGATTCGTAGCCTGACGGAGTTGCCAGCATTGCTGGATAGCTGGAACTAGCACAGAGCCGAATGTGGGAGCTGGCTTGCCTGCTCTCACAGAGTATTACGGCAGGCCGCGAATTTATTCCACCCATGAAAAAACCCGCAGCGACGGCGGGCTTTTCACGCAAGCATGCAATTGACCCTAGATAGGCCGGCTGCCGTACTTGTTATCAGGCTTCTTCGGCGGGTCTGCCACCACGTTAGCCTCGACTTCGACCACTTTGCCGCCTTTAGCGAGGAATTCTTCCATCGCACGGGCCAGGGCATCGCGCTCTTTGTTCTTGGCTTCAACGCTTGGCAATTCATCTACCGACACAGCTGCCTTGGCTTTGCCCTTGGCTGCTTTGACAGGTGCGTCATCGCCACCGTCATCACCTTCGTCAGCAACGTCTTCGACTGCCGCTTCAAGACCTTCCTCGGTCTCGTCGTCACCTACTTCGAGTTCGTCGTTTTCCAGATCATCGTCGCTCATGTTCTACCTCATGACTTGCGAAAAGCAGATTAGTTATAGCCCAGCTTCACCCTCTGTCGACGGCTGCCGGAAAAAAAATCAACATCCACCGGATAACCAGTGGCTTACGCCCCATCACCGTGCAAGGTGGCGAGGACTTTACGAGCACCGCCATGATCACGGTGCTCGCCCAGATAAACACCTTGCCAGGTCCCTATCGCCAAGCGGCCGGCCTGCACCGGCAAACTCAGCTGGCAGCCCAGCAGACTGGCCTTGAAATGCGCCGGCAGATCATCCGGACCTTCGTCGTTGTGTTCGAACCCTGCACGCCCTTGCGGCACCAGCGAGTTGAAAAAACGTTCGAAGTCACGGCGAACCGCCGGGTCGGCATTCTCGTTGATGGTCAACGAGGCCGAGGTGTGCTGCAGCCACAAATGCAACAAGCCCACGCGACAGGCCTTCAATCCAGGCAAGCCGGCCAGCAACTCATCGGTCACCAGGTGAAAGCCCCGGGGCTTGGGCCGCAGAGTAATCAAGGTCTGTTGCCACATACAGTTCTCCGCCTATCGGCGCGCATTCTAGCGTGCTCTGGGAAAAAACAAAGTGCCGAATACGCCTACATGCCTGTAAGACATTGGCACGCTGAAAAGCGCCTTGTGTATCCCATCACAAACGCTGCGTAAAAACCGGTACAGCTTGGTATGACTGACAAACTCCAGGCAAAAAAATGCCCGGCAAGCCGGGCATCTTTTTTCGCGTAATTACAAGTTGTAACCGCGCTCGTTGTGTTGCGCCAGGTCGAGGCCGACAGCCTCTTCCTCTTCGGTCACCCGCAAGCCCATGACCATGTCCAGCACCTTGAGGATGATGTAGGTCACGATAGCTGTGTAGATCACGGTGAAACCTACACCTTTGCACTGGATCCAGACCTGTGCAGCCACGTCAGTCACGGTGCCGAAGCCGCCCAGTGCCGGGGCTGCAAACACACCGGTGAGGATCGCACCGACGATACCGCCGATACCGTGCACGCCGAACGCGTCCAAGGAGTCGTCGTAGCCCAGCTTGCGCTTGAGGCTGGTGGCGCAGAAGAAGCAGATCACACCGGCGACTAGACCGATCACCAGGGCACCCATCGGGCCGACAGTGCCGGCAGCTGGGGTGACTGCAACCAAGCCAGCCACTACACCCGAGGCGATACCCAGTGCGCTTGGCTTGCCGTGGGTGATCCACTCAGCGAACATCCAGCCCAGCGCCGCAGCAGCGGTAGCGATCTGGGTAACCAGCATCGCCATGCCGGCGGTGCCGTTGGCGGCAGCAGCGGAACCGGCGTTGAAGCCGAACCAGCCCACCCACAGCATGGCCGCGCCGATCAGGGTGTAACCCAGGTTGTGCGGTGCCATTGGGGTGGTCGGGAAGCCTTTGCGCTTGCCGAGCACGATGCACGCCACCAGACCCGCCACACCGGCGTTGATGTGCACCACGGTGCCGCCAGCGAAGTCCAGCACGCCCCAGTCCCACAACAGCCCACCGTTACCGCTCCAGACCATGTGCGCGATTGGCGCATAGACCAGGGTGAACCAGATAGCCATGAAGATCAGCATCGCGGAGAACTTCATGCGCTCGGCGAAGGCACCGACGATCAGCGCCGGGGTGATGATGGCGAACGTCATCTGGAAGGTGATGAACACGGCTTCCGGAAACAGTGCCGCAGGCCCGGTGATGCTGGCCGGGGTAACGCCCGCCAGGAACGCCTTGCCCATGCCGCCGAAGAAGGAGTTGAAGTTGACGACGCCCTGCTCCATCCCGGTCGTATCAAACGCGATGCTGTAGCCGTAGACGACCCACAGGATGCTGATCAGGCCGGTGATGGCAAAGCACTGCATCATCACGGAAAGAATGTTTTTGGAGCGCACCATACCGCCGTAGAACAGCGCCAGGCCTGGAATGGTCATGAACAGCACCAGCGCGGTGGACGTAAGCATCCACGCGGTGTCACCGGAATTGAGGACTGGAGCCGCCACTTCGTCTGCCGCCATGGCCAGGCTTGGCATTACGATGGACAACAGGGCTCCGAGCCCTGCGAATTTACGCAGAGTCATATTGTTTTCTCCTGGGGCGTTGGGGTTTGGCGGCTTAGATTGCGTCGGTATCGGTTTCGCCGGTACGGATGCGAATAGCCTGTTCCAGATTGACCACGAAGATCTTGCCGTCACCGATCTTGCCGGTGTTGGCAGCCTTGGTTATCGCCTCGATAACCCGGTCAAGATCCTTGTCGTCAATGGCGACATCAATCTTCACCTTTGGCAGGAAATCGACCACGTATTCCGCGCCGCGATACAGCTCGGTGTGACCCTTCTGCCGACCGAAGCCTTTGACCTCAGTAACGGTAATGCCCTGCACGCCGATCTCGGACAACGACTCGCGCACATCGTCCAACTTGAACGGCTTGATGATGGCAGTGACTAGCTTCATGAAAACTCTCTCCCGAATTGGTGGACTTGCCCCAGGAAAACAAACCCGTCTCAAGTCTAAGCGCAGTGCCTGGCTTTGTAACGCGTCGTCGCCTCGGCATTTGCCTTTGCGACGCCAGCGAACCACTGGTGACGAAACCTGTACCCCTGATCCGTCGGCGCACTGCATTCGTCACAGCGACTGCATCAGTGCATGGGTCATGATCGTCTAAGCAGAAACCTTGCCAGCTCCGTAAAAATGACTGAAATCAGTCCTTTGCCCACTTATGTCCACCTGCTGGGCCTAATGGCGGCGGCAATGCGCACAAAAACAGTGCGCCAGCGCCCAGCCCCCTGCGCGAAAAGCGTGCGTGCGCCGCCATGAAAAAGACTATAGACGCTGCGTGATACACTGGCGGCCAACAGTTTTCCGGAATATTTCCCATGCTCGCGCCCAAAGACCTCCTCGACGCCCTGAGCGGCCACGCCTCCCGCTTGTTCAACGGCGATACCCCGCTGCCTCGCAATGAGATCGAAAGCCAATTCAAGGCATTGCTGCAAAGCGGCTTCAGCAAACTTGATCTGGTCAGCCGGGAAGAGTTCGATAGCCAGATGGTGGTGCTTGCCCGCACGCGTGCGCGATTGGAGAGCCTGGAGGCTAAAGTCGCGGAGTTGGAAGCACGGTTGACGCCAGCGGGCGAATAACCGGCATCAAACCCTCCATGTGGGGCTTACCCGCCCTTGACCGGCGCCTGCTGAAAATACAATTCAGCTTTTTGCTGGTCGTGCTCGGTGGACGCTGCAACCAGCTTGCTGTGGCGTGGTGGGCCTTGCAGGAAATCGGCTCCGCCCTCGCCTTCGCCAACATGATCGCCTGTTCAATCGCGGCGGAAGTGCTCGCCCGGCCACTGCTGGGATGGCTGGGTGACAAGTACAACAAGATTCTGATCCTCAAGCTGGCCTCCCTGACAAGCGTGCTGACCGCGCTGCTGATGGTTGTGCTGTCCGCTACGCAGTTGTTCAACCCGTGGAGCGTCGGCGCCCTGATGCTGATCGGCAGTGCCGTCGCCGGCGTGAGGGACCCGCTGCAATCGTCGATTATTCCGTTGTTCGCGGGCGCCGATCAGGTCTCGCTCGCCGTTCGCACCAAAAGCATGCTGTCGTCCATTGCCAACTTGCTTGGCCCCGTCATCGCCAGCGCGCTGATTTTCGGTTTTGGAACCCTGCTGACTTTTACCGTCGACTGTTTTGCGATGCTGGGAGCGGCACTGTTGGTTGCAACGGTCCCAAGCCAGCTCGGCGCCAGTGCTCCGGATGAACAAGCGCCAACCTCCAACGGCTTCAGAATGATTTATTCGGGATTTAAGGCGGTCTATGGTGTGAAGGTCGAGTTCTACCTTGCGCTCGTGGCGATGCTCGTCAATTTTGCCCTGTTTCCGTTCTTTACCATCCTGCTACCGTTGTATGTGAAGACGGTTATCCAGTACCCGGTGACCTACCTCGGCCTGCTGGATGCGTGCTTTGGCCTGGGCATTTTGGCGGGCAGTTACAAGATCGTCGGCTGGTTGACCGAGCGGGTGCCGCGTGACTTGTGTGTCGCTGCGGGGTTTGCACTGTTGGGAGGCAATCTGTGGGTGGCAGGCACGCTCTCGTCGATATTCGAGGTACCGCTGGCGTTTTTCTGCGGCGGGGTAGGCCTGATGCTGATCAACATTCCTACCTCTGCCGTCAGGTTGCTGGCGACACCCAAGCAGCATCGCAATCGGATCTTTGCCACCGTGTCCTTCCTCTCCGCAGCCGCCAGCCCGCTGGGCAGTTTTGCCATGAACGGCCTGATCGCTCACCTCGGTGTCGCACTGACCATCACGTCACTGGGTGCGATGGTGCTGTGGTTGTCGCTACTTGTGTTCCTGATTCCCGACTTCCGCACATTCATGCGCTCCCCCGACACACAACTCAGCGATGCTTACCTGGATAAATATCCCGACGCCTTTGCGCGTTGATACGTCCTGTAAAAGTCTGATCCCTTACCCCCTGCCATCCCTCGTCTACCCTTGAAAAACCGCAGGAAGCGGCCTCCCATTCAAGGAACGAGCATGTCCCTCGCGATCGTCCACAGCCGCGCCCAGATTGGCGTCGAAGCCCCCGCCGTCACCGTTGAAGTGCATATGGCCAATGGTTTGCCGTCCCTGACGCTGGTGGGCCTGCCGGAAACGGCGGTCAAGGAAAGCAAGGACCGCGTGCGCAGCGCTATCCTCAACTCCGCCCTGCAATACCCGGCCCGGCGCATCACCCTCAACCTCGCGCCCGCCGACCTGCCCAAGGACGGCGGGCGTTTTGATCTGGCGATTGCCCTGGGCATCCTGGCAGCCAGTGTGCAGGTGCCGGCGTTGATGCTCGATGACGTGGAATGCCTGGGGGAGTTGGCGCTGTCCGGGGAAGTACGCGCCGTGAAAGGCGTGTTACCGGCGGCGCTGGCGGCGCGCAAGGCCGGGCGTACCGTGATAGTGCCCAGGGCGAATGCCGAAGAGGCGTGCCTGGCGTCGGGGTTGAAAGTGATCGCAGTGGACCACTTGCTTCAGGTGGTCGCGCACCTGAATGGGCATCAGCCGATTGAGCCGTACAAATCCGATGGCTTGCTGTACTTGAATAAACCCTATCCCGACCTGAGTGAAGTACAAGGCCAATTGGCGGCCAAGCGGGCGTTACTGATAGCGGCGGCGGGGGCGCATAACTTGTTGTTCAGCGGCCCGCCTGGTACCGGTAAAACGTTGCTCGCCAGTCGTCTGCCTGGATTGTTGCCACCCTTGAGTGAGCAGGAAGCCTTGGAGGTTGCAGCGATTCAGTCCGTGGTCAGCCTGGCCCCGCTGAGTCATTGGCCGCATCGGCCGTTTCGCCAGCCACATCACTCGGCCTCAGGCCCGGCGCTGGTGGGCGGCGGATCAAAACCGCAACCTGGGGAGATCACCCTGGCCCATCATGGTGTGTTGTTCCTAGATGAGTTGCCGGAGTTTGACCGTAAGGTGTTGGAGGTGCTGCGAGAGCCGTTGGAATCGGGACATATCGTCATCTCCCGCGCGCGCGACCGCGTGAGTTTTCCAGCTCGTTTTCAGTTGGTGGCGGCAATGAACCCGTGCCCTTGCGGTTATATGGGGGAGCCCAGCGGGCGTTGTCGCTGCACGCCGGAGCAGATCCAGCGTTACCGCAACAAACTCTCCGGGCCATTGCTGGACCGGATCGACTTGCACCTGACGGTGGCACGGGAAACGACTGCGCTGAACCCAATCCGCCAAGCTGGCGACACAACTGCTCATGCATCGGCGCTGGTCGCCCAGGCCCGAGAGCATCAGCAAAAACGCCAGGGGTGTGCCAACGCGTTTCTTGATCTGCCGGGGCTACGCAAGCATTGCAAGCTGACCAAGGTCGATGAGGGCTGGCTGGAGAACGCTTGCGAGCGTCTGACGCTGTCGCTGCGTGCAGCTCATCGATTGTTGAAGGTGGCCCGCACCTTGGCAGATCTGGAGCAAGCGGTCGCCATTTCGCGCGATCACCTTAAAGAGGCCCTGCAATACCGGCCGGCAGCGATCACCTGAGCCGTGCACATAATCAAACAGGGGAGCTGCCTGCCTTCGACACCCATAGATATTCAAGGTTGAACGTGCCTAGCAGGCAAGCCCAGGTCCCACAATTGATCTGCGGAGTTTCAGCGGAACCGATCCACCTCATGCCGCAAACCCGCCGCCAGCGTCTCCAGTTCCTTGGCGGTAACTGCCAGGTTCGACACCACTTCACGCTGCTCACTGTTGGCCAGCGCAATGCTCTGCAGGTTGCTGCTAAGCAAGGTCGCGGTGCTGCTCTGTTCCTGGGTGGCGGTGGTGATCGCAGCGAACTGCTCACCGGCCGAACGGCTTTGTTCGTCGATACGCGCCAGGGCTGAAGCCACGTCGGCGTTACGCGACAGACCTTCCTGCATCAGTACGTTACCGTCTTCCATGGTGCTGATGGCATTGCCGGTTTCTTGCTGGATACTCTGGATCATCCCAGAGATCTCGTCCGTAGCCTCTCGGGTGCGCGACGCCAAGTTGCGTACTTCATCGGCGACAACGGCAAAACCACGGCCTTGCTCACCGGCCCGTGCGGCCTCGATAGCCGCGTTGAGTGCCAGCAGGTTGGTCTGATCGGCGATCGACGTAATCACCCCGACGATCCCCCCAATTTCCTGGGAGCGCTGGCCCAGGGTGTTGATCACCGTGGCCGTGCTGTTGAGGGCCGTGGCGATGTGTTCCAGGGACGACGACGCCTCTTGCATCGAGTTACGGCCGATGCGGGTCTGCTGAGCGTTTTCCTGGGCCAGGCGCTCTGTGGCGCCCATGTTGTCGGCGATGTTCAGCGAGGTGGCGCTGAACTCTTCTACCGCGCCGGCCATGCTGGTGATCTCGCCGGACTGCTGCTCCATGCCTTCATAGGCACCGCCGGACAAACCGGACAACGCCTGGGCACGGCTGTTGACCTCTCCGGCGGCGTTGCGGATATGCGAGACCATGGTCGACAGCGCTTCACCCATCTGGTTGAAACTGCGCGCTAGCTGGCCGATTTCATCATGGCTGGACACATTCAGGCGTGCGCTCAAATCACCCGCGCCCAAGGCTTCGGCCTGGCGCACCAGGTCGCCCAGTGGCGCCAGTTTGCTGCGAAGCAGCCAGACGGTTGCGCCCACTGCCAGCAGCATCGCCAGCACGCTGCCAATCACTAGGCGGATGCCGACTTCCCACGTCACCGAGCGAATCTCGGCTTTGGGCATGCTCGCAACCACGGCCCACGGCCCGCCTTCGAAGGGCACCGATACGCTGTAGAAGTCTTCGTTTTTGTCAGCCCAAAAGCGGCCGACACTTGGCGTCTTAGCCAGGTCCAACATGACGGGCACTGCTTGATCCAGCGCCTGCACGCCAGCCGGCGGCACCAGCCAGCGCTTCTGCTCATCCAGCAAGGCCAGGGAACCGGTCTCACCGATACGGAAGCGTTTGAGGTTCTCGAACTGCACGTTCTGGGCGTCGGTATAGTCAAAGCCGATGAACAGCACCGCGATGACTTTGCCGCTGGCGTCGCGCACCGGGCTGTATTGAGTCATGTAGGAGCGATCGAACAACACCGCTCGGCCGATGTAGGTTTGCCCACTGAACACACGCGAATAGGCCGGCGCATTGCGGTCAAGCACAGTGCCAATGGCGCGATTGCCATCCTGCTTGGCCAGCGAGGTGCTGACACGGATGAAGTCGTCGCCGCTGCGCACAAATACCGTGGCCACACCACCGGACATCTGCTTGAACTTGTCCACTTCGTCGAAGTTGTTGTTCAGTAGATCGCTGCCCAAGTACAAGCTTGGCGTCTGTACACCAGCGACCGCGACGGGTTGATCGGGCCGTACGCTCAAGCCGGCACTGAAACGCTTCTCGAACAGCCCGGTCAGGCGCTCGGTGCTCTCACGCAGCGTGCTGTGGAACGTGTTGAGTTGGTCGGCGAGCAACCGCGCTTCACTGGCCAAGTGTTCCTCGCGGGTATGGAGGTTGGCTGAGTCGAGGGAACGCAGGGCAAAGACAGTGCTGCCACCAATGGCGACAGCCAGAATCAAGGCTAAAGCGATACCTAACTGTGAGGCTATGCGGGCGCGAGGTTGAGACATGAAGGCTCCTGGCCGAGGCCAGGATCATCCTGATCTCATAGCGCTGCTTGGCAAATTATCTGGTGGGGAACGCTGTGCACGAACGTTCAAACACACCTTACTTCGGCAGGTCGAGACAATACTTGAGCGATCTACAGGGGTATCGCGCAAACGATTGCACGAACGGTTTGCCATCCCTCAATCGAGGCATTCGACCCGGGGCAATTCCATCGCCTTGACTTCCGCCTGCAGAAACTCCGCCAAGCGCCGCAAACGCTCGCCACCGGGACGGGTTTTCGGCCACACCAGGTAGTAATTTTCGCCACTGGCCACGGCGGTTGGCCAGGGCAAGCTCAGCCGCCCTTGGGCCACATCTTCGGCCACCATCAGCAAGTCGCCCATCGACACACCATAACCCCGTGCGGCGGCGATCATGCCCAGCTCGAGGGTATCGAATACCTGGCCGCCCTTGAGCGACACTTCGGATGACAACCTCATGCGCTCCAACCAGTAACGCCAGTCACGACGATCTGGCGTCGGATGCAGCAGCTCGGCGGTTGCCAGCCGTGCCACATCCCAAGGGCCGTCGTTCAGCAGGTTGGGGGCGCCGACCGGTATCAGCATTTCGGGAAACAGGTAACACGCCTCCCAATCTGCCGGGAAGTGGCCGTTACTCAGCAGTACCGCGCAATCGAACGGCTCCTGATTGAAATCCACTTCGTCGATGTTCATCCAAGCACTGGTCAATTGCACTTCGTTGCCCGGCTGCAATGCGCGGAAGCGACTGAGCCGCGCCAACAGCCAACGCATGGTCAGGGTCGACGGTGCCTTCATGCGCAGGATGTCATCTTCGGCGTTCAGGGTATGGCAGGCCCGTTCCAGCGCGGCGAAACCTTCACGGACACCGGGCAATAGCAGGCGCGCGGCTTCGGTGAGTTGCAAGGTGCGCCCACTGCGCTGGAACAGGCGGCAGGCGAAATGCTCTTCCAGCGTGCGGATATGTCTGCTCACTGCACTTTGCGTAATCGAAAGCTCCTCTGCCGCGCGGGTAAAGGAGTTGTGCCGTGACGCGGCTTCAAATGCGCGCAAGGCATAAAGCGGAGGAAGACGACGCGACATAGGGAAGCTCCTACAAGGCAATGCCGCACCCTACCATGAGTATTAGTCATGCTAACGATCGCATTTATCCCTTTGTGCAACGGCCGGAGAGCGCCGAGAATCAACCCTTCCCCACCCCTCTGACTTTTCGAGCGTGATGATCATGCAGCATCCGGCGCGTAGCGAACTCTGGGCCATTCTGCGGCTATCGGGGCCGTTGATTGCCTCACAGTTGGCGCACATGCTGATGGTGCTGACCGACACCCTGATGATGGCCCGTCTCAGCCCCGAAGCGCTGGCCGGTGGCGGCCTGGGTGCGGCGAGCTATTCGTTCGTGTCGATTTTCTGCATCGGCGTGATCGCCGCCGTGGGTACGCTGGTGGCTATTCGCCACGGCGCGGGCGATATCGAAGGCGCCACTCGGCTGACCCAGGCCGGGCTATGGCTGGCTTGGCTGATGGCTTTGGCGGCCGGCCTGTTACTGTGGAACCTCAAACCGCTGCTGCTGTTGTTTGGCCAGACCGAAACCAATGTGCACTCGGCCGGGCAATTCCTGACGATTTTGCCGTTCGCCCTACCCGGCTTCCTGAGTTTCATGGCCCTGCGCGGCTTCACCAGCGCGATAGGCAAGGCGACGCCGGTAATGGTGATCAGCCTCGGCGGCGCGGTGGCCAACTACCTGCTCAACCATGCACTGATCGAAGGCATGTTCGGCCTGCCGAAGCTCGGCCTCGTGGGCATCGGGCTGGTCACGGCCATCGTCGCCAACGGGATGGCACTGGCGTTGATGTGGTACATCCACCAAAACCGCACCTATGCCGCCTATCCGCTGAGCAACGGCCTGCTGCGCCTCAACACTCAATATCTGCGCGAGCTGTGGCGTCTGGGCCTGCCGATTGGGGGCACCTACGCGGTGGAAGTCGGTTTGTTTGCCTTTGCGGCACTGTGCATGGGCACCATGGGCAGCACACAGTTGGCGGCGCATCAGATCGCGCTGCAGATCGTCTCGGTGGCGTTCATGGTGCCGGCGGGGATGTCCTACGCGGTCACCATGCGCATCGGCCAGCATTACGGCGCCGGTCAGTTGTTGCAGGCGCGTATGGCCGGTCGCGTCGGGATCAGCTTTGGTGCTGCCGTGATGCTGGGATTTGCGCTGGTGTTCTGGCTATTCTCCGACCCGCTGATCGGGCTGTTCCTCGACCATAACGACCCGGCGTTTCACGACGTGATCGTGCTGGCAGTCAGCCTGTTGGCCGTCGCGGCCTGGTTCGAGTTGTTCGATGGCGTACAAACCATCGCCATGGGCTGTATTCGCGGGTTGAAAGATGCCAAGACCACCTTCCTGGTCGGCCTCGGCTGCTACTGGCTGATCGGTGCGCCTTCGGCCTGGCTGATGGCCTTCACCCTGGGCTGGGGGCCGACCGGCGTGTGGTGGGGTTTGGCGCTGGGCCTGGCGTGTGCGGCGGTCAGCCTGACATGGGCGTTTGAAGTGAAGATGAAGCGGATGATTCGGCGGGAGCCGGAGGTTCGCGCTGAATTTCAGGCGATGCAGCCGGACTAGAAATCCCACATTTGGATTGGGTTTACAGCTCAACCCAGCAAAGCCTGCTGTCCTTTGCCAAACGTCAGGTAATCCACTAACTCCGGTAATGGCAGTGGCTTGCTGATCAGGTAACCCTGCGCCTGGTCACACCCAAACAGCCGCAACAACGCTAGCTGCTCAGGCGTTTCCACCCCCTCGGCAACCACTTCCAGGTTGAGGTTGTGGGCCAGGTTGATCATGGCGTGCACCAATTTGCGGTTTTCTTCACGCTCTTCCATCCCACCGACAAAGCTCTTGTCGATCTTCAACAAGGCAATCGGCAGGCTGTTGAGGTGCACGAACGACGAGAAACCGGTGCCGAAATCGTCCAGGGAAAACCGCACGCCAAGGCGACCCAGCGCATCCATGGTCTGCTTGACCAGGTCACTGCGACGCATCACGGCCGTTTCGGTCAGTTCGAACTCCAACCATTGCGCTTCCACACCACGCTCGGAAATCAGCCGGCTGAGGGTCGAAAGCAACTGGCTGTCCTGAAACTGGCGAAACGACAGATTGACCGCCATGTGCAGCGGCGGCAGGCCGCGTTCACGCAGGTCCTGCATGTCGCGCAGGGCTCGGGAAATCACCCAGTAGCCCAGCGGCACGATCAAGCCGCTTTGCTCGGCCAACGGCACGAATTCACTCGGCGGCAACAGGCCCCGCTCGCCATGACGCCAGCGCACCAGGGCTTCCAGGCCGACGATGTGCCCGTCGTCCAGGTCCAGGCGCGGCTGGTAATGCAGCTCCAGTTCATCACGACGCAAGGCGCGGCGCAGCTCGCTTTCCAGGTCGGCCAGGCTGCGCGCGTTGCGGTTGATGCGTTCGTTGAAGATATGAAAGGTGCAGCCCTGGGTGCTCTTGGCTTGCTGCATGGCGATATGGGCGTGCCACATCAGCGGGTCGGCACCGGCGCGAGCCCGAGCATGCGCCACACCCAGGCTGCAACCGATCAGTAAGCTTTCGCCATCCACCCAGTAGGGTTCGGCCATGACTTCAGTAATGCGCTCGGCCATCCACTCGGCACGCTGGGGTGCACGGCGGGTGTCGATCAGCAGGGCGAATTCGTCGCTGCCCAGACGCGCCAATTGGTCTCCGACCTCAAGCTGGCTCTTGAGCCGTGAGACCACTTGCAGGATCAGCCGGTCGCCAGCCTGGTGCCCGAGGGCATCGTTGGCGTGCCGGAAGTTGTCGAGGTCCAGGTGACCGAGGGCCAGGCCGCGCCCCTCATTCTCGGCCAGCCGCGCCGCCAGCAGGGTCTGGAAGCCCTGGCGGTTGGCAATGCCGGTGAGCGGGTCCTGTTCGGCCAGGCGCTGCAAGGTATTTTCCAGCAGCCCGCGCTCGCGAACGTGGCGCAGGCAGCGGCGCAGTGTATCGGCGTCCAATACATCACTGACCAGCCAATCGCTGACGCCAAGGGGCGATACCAGGGGCTCTTGCTCCAGCAGCAACACGCACGGCAGGCTGCAACGGCCAGGGCCGGGTTGCAGGCTGGGCGTGGTCAATAGCACGGCGCTGTGGTCGTCATCGAACAAACGACTCACGGACTCCCAGTTTGGCGCGCTGATCAGCACAGCCCCATCGCCCATCGGCGCCAGGCACTCGCGCAATAACGCTGCCCACGCGGGCTCATCGGCCAGCAGCAGCAAACGCAAGGGTTCGACAGGCGTAGACAAGCTAGCTCCCTAGACTCTGCAATATTTCGTTGGCGGCGGGCATTATGACGTGCGCCCTTAGAATCACCAATGATAGGGGGTATCAAACACTCAAAATGTAAACAATAGTCTCAAACAACCCCCACATCCTGCGGCAAAGTATCAAAACCGGCAAATTTAGATCGAGTGGTACGTCACACTGTCGTTCTGACAGGGCAGAATCCTGCCAGCCTGTTAAAATGCCCGCCCTTTTGAACAACGACTCCCTGAATTCCGTATGTCCCGACTCAATCCCCGGCAGCAAGAAGCCGTGAACTACGTCGGCGGCCCTCTATTGGTGCTCGCCGGCGCAGGCTCCGGCAAGACGAGCGTGATCACCCGCAAGATCGCGCACCTGATCCAGCAGTGCGGCATCCGCGCCCAGTACATCGTCGCCATGACGTTTACCAACAAGGCCGCGCGGGAAATGAAAGAACGTGTCGGCACCCTGCTCAAGGGTGGCGAAGGCCGCGGGCTCACCGTGTGTACGTTCCACAACCTGGGGCTGAACATTATCCGCAAGGAGCATGCACGTCTGGGCTACAAGCCAGGTTTCTCGATTTTCGACGAGACCGACGTGAAGTCGCTGATGACCGACATCATGCAAAAGGAATACGCAGGCGACGACGGCGTGGATGAGATCAAGAACATGATCGGCGCCTGGAAAAACGACCTGATCCTGCCCGCCCAGGCCCTGGAAAACGCACGCAACCCCAAGGAACAGACTGCCGCGATCGTCTACACCCACTACCAGCGCACGCTCAAAGCGTTCAACGCGGTGGACTTCGATGATCTGATCCTGCAGCCGGTCAAGCTGTTCGAGGAACACGCCGACGTCCTCGAAAAATGGCAGAACAAGGTGCGCTACCTGCTGGTGGACGAATACCAGGACACCAACGCCAGCCAGTATCTGCTGGTGAAGATGCTGATCGGCAAGCGCAACCAGTTCACCGTGGTCGGCGACGATGACCAGTCGATCTACGCCTGGCGTGGCGCCCGCCCGGAAAACCTGATGCTGCTCAAGGACGACTACCCGTCCCTGAAAGTGGTGATGCTGGAGCAGAATTACCGCTCCACCAGCCGCATCCTGCGCTGTGCCAACGTGCTGATCTCGAACAACCCCCACGAGTTTGAAAAACAACTGTGGAGCGAGATGGGCCACGGCGACGAAATCCGCGTGATCCGCTGCCGCAACGAAGACGCCGAAGCCGAGCGCGTGGCCGTCGAGTTACTGACCTTGCACCTGCGCACCGACCGCCCCTACAGCGACTTCGCGATCCTGTATCGCGGCAACTACCAGGCCAAGCTGATCGAGCTGAAGCTGCAGCACCACCAGATTCCGTACCGACTGTCGGGCGGCAATAGCTTTTTCGGACGTCAGGAAGTGAAAGACCTGATGGCCTACTTCCGCCTGATCGTGAACCCGGACGACGACAACGCGTTCCTGCGCGTGATCAACGTGCCGCGCCGGGAGATCGGCTCCACGACCCTGGAAAAACTCGGCAACTACGCCACGGAACGCAAGATCTCGATGTACGCTGCTACCGACGAAATCGGCTTGGGCGAACACCTGGACACGCGCTTCACCGACCGCCTATCGCGCTTCAAGCGCTTCATGGACAAGGTGCGCGAGCAATGCGCCGGCGAAGATCCGATCAGCGCCCTGCGCAGCATGGTCATGGACATTGACTATGAAAACTGGCTGCGCACCAACAGTTCCAGCGACAAGGCCGCGGATTACCGCATGGGCAACGTCTGGTTCCTGATTGAAGCGTTGAAGAACACCCTGGAAAAAGACGAAGACGGCGAGATGACCGTCGAGGATGCCATCGGCAAGCTGGTGCTGCGCGACATGCTCGAGCGCCAGCAAGAAGAGGAAGACGGCGCCGAAGGTGTGCAGATGATGACCTTGCACGCGTCCAAGGGCCTCGAATTCCCCTACGTGTTCATCATGGGCATGGAAGAGGAAATCCTCCCGCACCGTTCCAGCATCGAAGCCGACACCATCGAAGAAGAGCGCCGCTTGGCCTACGTGGGCATTACCCGCGCGCGTCAGACGCTGGCCTTCACCTTTGCAGCCAAGCGCAAGCAGTACGGCGAAATCATCGATTGCGCGCCCAGCCGGTTCCTGGATGAACTGCCGCCGGACGACTTGGCCTGGGAAGGCAATGACGACACCCCGACCGAGGTGAAGGCCGTTCGCGGCAACACCGCCCTGGCGGATATACGCGCGATGTTAAAGCGCTAGAATCGACTACTTTTTAATCTACTTTCGGCGCGCACCGCGCCATTAGAGGAAGCTTTCCGTGGAAGCACTGCACAAGAAAATTCGCGAAGAAGGCATCGTGCTTTCCGATCAGGTACTCAAGGTCGACGCCTTTTTGAACCACCAGATCGACCCGGCACTGATGAAACTGATCGGCGATGAATTCGCCGCGCTGTTCAAGGATTCGGGCATCACCAAGATTGTCACCATCGAAGCCTCTGGCATCGCCCCGGCGATCATGACCGGTCTGAACCTGGGTGTACCGGTGATCTTCGCGCGCAAGCAGCAATCGTTGACCCTGACGGAAAACCTGCTGTCGGCGACGGTGTACTCGTTCACCAAGAAAACCGAAAGCACCGTAGCCATCTCGCCACGTCACCTGACCAGCAGCGACCGCGTGCTGGTGATCGATGACTTTTTGGCCAATGGGAAAGCGTCCCAGGCGCTGATTTCGATCATCAAGCAGGCGGGCGCGACCGTTGCCGGCTTGGGGATTGTGATCGAGAAGTCGTTCCAGGGTGGCCGCGCGGAGCTGGATGCGCAGGGTTATCGGGTGGAGTCGCTGGCGCGTGTGAAATCGCTGGCCGGTGGCGTGGTCACCTTCATCGAATAATTTGCGACACCGCAAATCCCAGGTGAATACAGATCAAAATGTGCGGGGTTGCTCGCTCCCACATTTTGATCTGTGTTGGCTGTTAGTGCGCGGTGGCCTGCAGGCCGGCGAGTAGCAGGCGCTGGTATAAGTCCTCTTTCAGTCCCTCCGGCTTATCCAACCGCATCCGCTTCAAATGCTCCGGATACGCCTCCGGTTCAGGCGCATCCAACGCCGCCTTGCCTAACTCCAGCATCTCCGTCAGCTTGAATTTGCTCTTGAGCCAGTTCAGCGCCCGCAACAAATCCCGTTCCTCATCGGTGAAATCACTGCCCAGTGGATATTCCGGAAACAACCGACGATGGCGCGCTTGAATCGCCTGTAGCCGCTCGGGCGTGTTATCGGCAAAGCGCGGATCCAGCTGGAAATCCTTGGGCAACTTGCCGGCTTTTTGCGCCTGTTCGATCAAATCGTCCTGGAAGCGTGAGTCAGTAATGTTAAGCAATGCCTCGATAACCTGGGCATCCGTCTGCCCACGCAAATCGGCAATCCCATACTCGGTGATGACAATATCCCGCAGGTGCCGGGGAATCGTGCAATGCCCATAGCCCCAAACGATATTGGAGCTGACCTCCCCCGCCGACTCGCGCCAGCTGCGCAGGATCAGGATCGAACGCGCGCCTTCCAGTGCATGGCCCTGGGCCACGAAATTGTACTGCCCGCCCACACCGCTGAGCACGCGACCGTCTTCCAACTGGTCGGCTACACCCGCGCCAAGCAACGTGACGATAATCGCACTGTTGATAAACCGCGCATCCCGGCGTTGCAGGCGCTTGAGCTCTTCCTGGCCGTACAGCCCGTTGATGTAGCTGATGCGGGTCATGTTGAATTCAAGGCGCTTGGCGTGGGTCATTTCCTGCAGGCGCTGATAGAAACTGCGCGGGCCAAGGAAGAAACCACCGTGGATCGAGATGCCATCAGGCTGCGCCGCATCGTCGAGCGTGCCGGCGTTGGCCTGCGCCTGGGTCGCCACATCCGGGTAAACCTTACGGCGGATAATCCCCGCGTCCGCCAGTACCAGCAGGCCGTTGACGAACATCTCGCTGCAACCATACAGGCCACGGGCGAACGGATCGACACCCCCTTCCCGGCTGATCAAAGGCGCCCATTGATACACATCGATGTCGGTCAGCAGCAGCCGGTAGGCCTCGTTGTCGGCTTGGCGCGCCAGCAACGCGGCGGTCAGCGCATCGCCCATCGAGCCGATACCGATCTGCAAGGTGCCGCCATCGCGCACCAGGGTGCTGGCATGCAGACCGATAAAGTGATCCTGGAAACCCACCGGCATATTCGGCGTGGAGAACAGCGTGGTGCTGTCTTTTTTATCAATCAGGTAGTCGAAGGCGTCCATGCCCAACTCGGAATCGCCGGGCATGTAGGGCAAATCGCTATGGACTTGGCCAACGATCAGCACGGTTTCCCCCGCATCACGTCGCTTGGCGATCATCGGCAGCAGGTCGAGGGTGATGTCGGGGTTGCAGCTCAGGCTCAGGCGATCAGGATGTTCGGCGCTGCTCGCAACCAATTGCGCCACCAGGTTCAGGCCGGCGGCATTAATGTCGCGGGCAGCGTGACTGTAGTTGCTGCTGACGTAGTCCTGCTGCGCCGATTCGCTGTGGAGCAAGCTGCCGGGCTGCATGAAGAACTGCTGCACGTGGATATTTTTTGGAAGGCTGTCTTTATGCAGGTCAGCGAGGAAATCCAGCTCGGGGTAATCGCCAAACACTCGCTCGATAAAGGGTTCGAGAAAGCGCTTCTGCAAGCCATCGCCCATCGTCGGACGGCCAAGACTTAGGGCGGTATAGATCGTCAGCGCCCGATCCGGCAATTTAGCGATGCGCCGGTACAGCGCGTTAGCAAACAGGTTGGGCTTGCCCAGGCCAAGCGGCATGCCCATGTGGATATGCGCCGGCAAGCGCGCCAGTACGTCATCAACTGCTTGCTCGATTGAACACAACTGCACCATCCGACCCTCCTGAACATTCCGTGATTAGGGGTTGGACAGAGAGTGGCGGGTCTTTGCTGCAAAGAACAGTGGTGAAACACTAATTGCGGGCACAAAAAAGCCGCCCGTAAGCGGCTTTTTTGGCGAAGATCGGCTGATTAGAGGCCGGACATCTTCTTGATGGCGCCTTTAAGGTCATCATCCGAGCAATCAGCGCAAGTACCCTTAGGTGGCATGGCATTGATACCGGTGATCGCCTTGGCCAGAATGCCGTCGAGGCCGCCCTGTTGGTCGGCTCGCTCTTTCCAGGCGGCGGTATCACCGATTTTTGGCGCACCCAGCAGGCCGGTGCTGTGACAGGCGTTGCAGTGTTTGGCGATGATTTCGTCGGGGGTTTTCGCCCCACCGCCACCCGCTGCCACGGCGACCTCCATCCCCTTGCATTCCTGACCCTGAACACACACCTGGCCGACAGGCTCCAGGCGCTTGGCAATGTCATCATTGGTCGCAGCTTGAGCGCTGACAGCCCATAGGGCCAGTACGGTTGCTGGTGCGGCCAGCATTTTCATAATTAGGTTCACGCGTTCACCCTCAATGGTGGCTATTCACGCCTGCGGCCACGGTTTCGCAGGCGGCGAAAGTATAACGGTTAGCCCGCCTGGCCGAAACAACCCTATTAAACAAAGGGAGATTCGGCTTCACGGAATACTGCTACGGGAACCTCTGCAATGCTGGCAGGGCGCCTCTATTCTTAAAAGTTCGCGGGTGTGGCTGCGCTGATTAGTCGCGCCGGCACGTCGAACGGGTTGCGAAAACGATGGGGCTTGGTGCTTTCAAAGTAGTAGCTATCGCCAGCTTCGAGCACAAAAGTTTCAAAACCGACCACCAACTCCAAGCGACCCTCCACCAGGATCCCAGTTTCTTCACCTTCGTGGGTGAGCATTTCTTCGCCCGTGTCGGCGCCCGGCGGGTAGATTTCGTTCAGAAACGCAATCGCCCGTGTCGGGTGCGCCCGACCTACCAGTTTCATGGTGACGGCGCCGTCAGAGATGTCGATCAGCTCATTGGCTTTATAGACGATCTGCGTCGGTACTTCCTGGAGGATCTCCTCGGAAAAGAACTCGACCATGGACATGGGGATGCCGCCCAGCACCTTGCGCAAGGAGCTGATCGAGGGGCTGACGCTGTTTTTTTCGATCATCGAAATGGTGCTGTTGGTGACACCCGCGCGCTTGGCGAGCTCACGCTGGGAAAGACCCTTCAGTTTACGGATGGATTGCAGTCGTTCGCCGACGTCCAATGCAGGTGCCTCCTAGGGTTCAGGCTTTGTTGTAATTGAGCGTTATCATGGCGACAGCGTTCAGTATTTACAACACTTGGGCCTAAATCCCAGGCGGTTGCACGCGTATCTGGCGATCAAGCGCCGGAATAGAGCCTTGGCACGCGGCGCAGGTTGCAGAACAGCTGATAGGGAATGGTCTCGGCGGCGACCGCAATGTCACTGGCGAGGATATTTTTGCCCCACAGCTCTACCGTTGACCCAAGCCCGGCCTGCGGCACGTCAGTCAGGTCGATGCACAGCATGTCCATGGAAACACGCCCTAACAACTGGCTGCGTTGCCCGGCCACCATTACCGGCGTACCGGTCGGCGCGTGACGCGGGTAGCCATCCGCATAACCCATGGCAACCACACCAATGCGCATCGGCTTGGGCGTGATGAACTTCGCGCCGTAGCCCACCGGCTCACCGGCTGGCAATTCCCGTACACAGATCACCTTGGATTCCAGCGTCATCACCGGCTGCAAACGCGCCGCCACAGCCTGGTCTTCACCAAACGGCGTGGCGCCGTAAAGCATGATGCCGGGGCGAACCCAGTCGCTGGACACAGTTGGCCAGCCCATGACCGACGGCGAGTTACGTAGGCTGACCTCGGCCGACAAGCCCTGGCGCGCCGCTTCAAACACTGCAACTTGTTCATCACTGCGCACGCAGTCAAGTTCATCGGCGCGGGCAAAGTGGCTCATCAGTACGATTTTGGCCACCTTACCGCTGGCCAGCAGGCGCTGGTAAGCCTCTTGATAATCCTTGGGATGCAGGCCAACGCGGTGCATGCCGGAGTCGAGCTTGAGCCAGATGGTCAACGGCTTGCTCAGTCTGGCCTGTTCGATGGCATCCAGTTGCCACAGCGAATGCACCACGCACCAGAAATCATGCTCGATGATCAGCGGCAGTTCGTCGGCTTCGAAAAAGCCTTCCAGCAGTAGCACTGGCGCACGAATCCCGGCGGCGCGCAGTTCCAATGCTTCCTCGATGCACGCCACGGCAAATCCATCAGCCTCGGCTCCCAACGCCTGTGCCACGCGCACGGCACCATGACCGTAGGCATCGGCCTTGATCACGGCAAGGGCCTTGGCCCCCGTGACTTCACGGGCCAGTTGGTAATTGTGAAGCAGGGCTTGGAGGTCGATCAGGGCACGGGCTGGACGCATGGCGGCAGGCTTCTAGGCGGCAGAGTAAAGAAAAACCGGCACCGACAGACAGCATCGGCACCGGGAGAGGGATCTTGCTTAAGGCAGCGCCACCACTACGGACAGCTCCACTAGGATTTGCGGTTCACACAGCTTGGCTTCAACCGTGGCACGGGCCGGGGCAACGCCATTGGGCAGCCACTTGTCCCACACCGCGTTCATGCCGGCGAAATCGGCGTCGATGTCTTTCAGGTAGATCGTCACCGACAGCAATTTGGTCTTGTCGGTGCCGGCCAGGTCCAGCAGACGCTCGATATTGGCCAGGGTTTCACGGGTCTGCTGTTCAATCCCGGCGCTCATGTCGTCGCCGACTTGCCCGGCCAGGTACACGGTAGCGTTGTGAACAACGATCTGGCTCATGCGCTCATTGGTGAGCTGGCGCTGGATTGACATGTCGTGCGGACTCCTGGTGGTTGCCATAACGGGAAATATCGAGGCCTTCGGCGCTGATTTGCGGGGTTTTCTTGGCCATCAGGTCAGCCAGCAAGCGGCCGGAGCCACACGCCATGGTCCAACCGAGCGTGCCGTGGCCGGTATTCAGGAACAGGTTCTTGAACGGGGTGGCACCGACAATCGGCGTGCCGTCGGGCGTGGTCGGGCGCAGGCCGGTCCAAAACGAAGCGTGGGTCAAATCGCCGCCCTGAGGATAAAGGTCGTTGACGATCATCTCCAGGGTTTCACGCCGACGCGGGTTAAGCGACAGGTCAAAACCGGCGATTTCAGCCATGCCGCCGACGCGGATGCGGTTGTCGAAACGGGTAATCGCGACCTTGTAGGTCTCGTCGAGAATGGTCGAAGTCGGCGCCATCGCCGGGTTGGTGATCGGCACGGTCAGCGAGTAACCCTTGAGCGGGTAGACCGGCGCCTTGATCCCCAGCGGCTTGAGCAATGTCGGCGAGTAGCTGCCGAGGGCCAGTACGTAGCGGTCGGCGGTTTCCAGCTTGCCGTCGATCCATACACCATTGATGCGGTCGCCGGCGTAGTCGAGACGCTGGATATTCTGTTCAAAGCGGAATTCCACACCCAACTGCGTGCACATATCGGCCAGGCGCGTGGCGAACATTTGGCAGTCGCCGGTTTGGTCATTCGGCAGGCGCAAGGCTCCGGCGAGGATATCCGTGACGTTGGCCAAGGCCGGCTCAACACGGGCGATGCCGGCGCGGTCGAGCAGTTCGAACGGCACGCCGGACTCTTTCAACACGGCGATGTCTTTAGCGGCACCGTCAAGTTGTGCCTGGGTGCGGAACAGTTGGGTAGTACCGAGGCTGCGGCCTTCGTAGGCAATGCCGGTTTCAACGCGCAGTTCGTCGAGGCAGTCGCGGCTGTATTCGGACAGGCGGACCATGCGCTCCTTGTTCACCGCATAACGGCTGGCGGTGCAGTTGCGCAGCATCTGTGCCATCCACAGGTATTGGTCGATATCGGCGGTGGCCTTGATCGCCAGCGGCGCGTGGCGTTGCAGCAGCCACTTGATGGCCTTGAGCGGCACGCCCGGCGCGGCCCATGGCGATGCATAGCCTGGGGACACCTGGCCGGCGTTGGCGAAACTGGTCTCCATGGCGGCGGCAGGTTGGCGGTCAACCACCACGACGTCAAAGCCGGCCCGCGCCAAATAGTAGGCACTGGTCACACCAATCACGCCGCTACCCAAGACCAGAACGCGCATTTTTATATCCTCATCGCGGGCATGGCCGCTGACGTGTGTTATTCGAGCAATGATGAGCGCAGTGTAAAAAACAATTGCCAGTGCATTTCACTATATAACTGCCTATATTTGGCGACAATTCTCGGCAAAAACCCTTTTCACAGAGGCGTATCCCCTATGCGTACCAACACCCAGACCAAGCGGGAGCTGGACAAGATCGACCGCAACATCCTGCGCATCCTGCAAACCGACGGGCGCATTTCGTTCACGGAATTGGGGGAAAAGGTCGGGCTGTCGACCACGCCATGTACCGAGCGAGTGCGCCGGCTGGAGCGTGAAGGGATCATCATGGGCTACAACGCGCGGCTCAATCCCCAGCACTTGAAGGGCAGTCTGCTGGTATTTGTCGAGATCAGCCTCGATTACAAATCTGGCGACACCTTCGAGGAGTTCCGCCGCGCCGTGCTGAAACTGCCGCATGTGCTGGAGTGCCATTTGGTGTCTGGAGACTTCGACTATCTGGTGAAGGCGCGGATCTCCGAGATGGCGTCGTACCGCAAACTGCTCGGCGATATCCTCCTCAAACTGCCCCATGTGCGGGAGTCCAAGAGCTATATCGTGATGGAAGAAGTGAAGGAGAGCCTGAATCTGCCTATCCCGGACTGACTCACTGACACGAATCAGCCCACATTTGGACCGAGCCCAGCCGTTAAACCAGCACCTGCCGGGTACTCGCCATGTATTCGTGGATCTGCTTTTCCACCCGCGGGTGAATCAGCTCCACCGGCCGCCGCCCGTTAGGGCACGGCAACGTCTTGGTGGTGCCGAACAGCCGACAGATCAACGGCCGCTCGTCGTACACCGTGCAACCATCGGGCCCCAGGTGTACGCAGTTCAGCTCATCCATGGCCGCGTCCTGCTCTGCAGCAGTCTTGCGCGGCAGGCGCGACATTTCCTCGGGCGAAGTGGTCACCGGCCCACAGCAATCGTGGCAACCGGGGACGCACTCGAACGAAGGTATCTGCCGACGCAGCGCGCTGATTTTCTGACTGTTGCAACTCATCGAAACATTTACCGAACGGCGAATAAGTGTGGATTCTGCCGTAAAACGCTCTGCGCAGACAGCTTCGTCCGACCGCTGTATCCTGCGTCAAATTTTCCAAACAGGGATGCTCCCATGACCGCCAGCGCCCGGCACACCGCCTCTTACTACGCCGCCAGCAGCGTGCCGCAAACGGATTACCCCATGTTGGCAGGCGAAGTCACTGCCGATGTGTGCGTGGTCGGCGGCGGTTTTTCCGGGCTGAACACGGCTCTGGAGCTGGCCGAGCGCGGGTTCAGCGTAGTGCTGTTGGAGGCGCGCAAGATCGCCTGGGGCGCCAGCGGACGTAACGGTGGCCAGTTGATTCGTGGCGTCGGCCATGGCCTGGACCAGTTCGCCAATGTGATCGGCACCGATGGTGTGCGCCAAATGAAGCTGATGGGCCTGGAAGCCGTGGAGATCGTGCGTGAGCGCGTCGAACGTTTTCAGATCCCCTGCGACCTCACCTGGGGTTACTGCGACCTCGCCAACAAACCCCGAGACCTCAAAGGCCTGGCCGAAGACGCCGAAGAACTGCGCAGCCTCGGCTATCGCCATGAGGTGCGCCTGCTGCAAGCAGACCAGATGAACAGCGTAATCGGCTCCGAGCGCTACGTGGGCGGCATGATCGACATGGGCTCGGGCCACTTGCATCCGCTCAACCTGGCCCTCGGCGAAGCCGCCGCCGCGCAGCAATTGGGCGTGAAGCTGTTCGAGCACTCCCAGGTCACGCGCATCGACTACGGCCCCGACCTCAACGTGCACACCGCCCAGGGCAACGTGCGCGCCAAGACCTTGGTGCTGGCGTGCAACGCCTACCTCAATGGCCTCAACCCGCACCTGAGCGGCAAGGTGTTGCCCGCCGGCAGCTACATCATCGCCAGCGAGCCGTTAAGCGAAGCGCAGGCCAGCAAATTGCTGCCTCGGAATATGGCGGTGTGTGACCAAAGGGTAACGGTGGATTACTTCCGACTGTCCGCCGACCGTCGCCTGTTGTTCGGCGGTGCCTGCCATTATTCCGGCCGTGATCCCCAGGACATCGGTGCCTATATGCGCCCGAAAATGTTGCAGGTATTCCCGCAGTTGGCCGATGTGAAAATCGACTACCAATGGGGCGGCATGATCGGCATCGGCGCCAACCGCCTGCCGCAGATCGGCCGTCTCGCGGAGCAGCCCAACGTGTATTACGCCCAGGCCTACGCCGGCCATGGGCTCAACGCCACACACCTGGCGGGCAAGCTGCTCGCTGAAGCCATCAGCGGCCAGCAACAGGGCCGCTTCGATCTGTTTGCCCAGGTGCCGCACATGACTTTCCCTGGCGGCAAGCGCCTGCGCTCGCCGCTGCTGGCGCTTGGGATGCTCTGGCACCGCTTCAAAGAGCTGGTGTGAATCAGCTGCGCCAGAAAGGTTTCAACCCTTCCTGGCGCGCCTGTTCGGCAGTCAGCCCGACGTCGCGCAGTTGCTCACGGGTCAAGTGCAGCAACGCCTTGCGCGTTTGACGGCGTTGCCAGAACAGGCTCCAGCCGCTGACGTTGCGCGGCGCCGTTGCCCGCTCCTGCCCGGCCTCCAGTTCCTGACTGTGTAACGCCAGCCGCACATCGCTCATACCGTTCATTTTGCTGCCCCTCATTCGCGTTGTTGCCTTGAGCGACAAGCATGAGTGCGTAGCACAAACCAATACAGATTCAACCATCCTTTATTAAATCAATACAGATACTGCCCATTAGCGGCTGAATCCTGTATTTTCGCCTCATCTGTACTGGTTCCGTAGGAGCGACCGCCATGACCCTTTATGTGAACCTCGCCGAATTATTGGGCACGCGCATCGAACAAGGCTTCTATCGCCCCGGTGATCGCTTGCCTTCTGTACGGGCCTTGAGTGTGGAACACGGGGTCAGCCTGAGCACCGTGCAGCAGGCGTATCGGTTACTGGAAGACAACGGCCTCGCTATGCCCAAGCCGAAATCAGGCTATTTTGTACCCGTCGGCCGCGAGCTGCCGGCCTTGCCGGAGATTGGTCGACCGGCCCAACGACCGGTAGAGATATCCCAGTGGGACCAGGTACTGGAGCTGATTCGCGCGGTGCCGCGCAAAGATGTCATACAGATGGGGCGCGGCATGCCAGATGTGCTCTCCCCGACCTTGAAACCTTTGCTGCGCAGCCTCGCCCGCGTGAGCCGCCGCCAGGACCTGCCCGGCCTGTATTACGACAACATCCTCGGCTGTATGGAGCTGCGCGAGCAAATTGCGCGACTGTCATTGGATTCTGGCTGCCAGCTGACCGCCGAGGACATCGTGATCACCACCGGTTGCCATGAGGCGCTGTCCGCCAGCATCCACGCCATTTGCGAGCCTGGCGATATCGTCGCAGTGGATTCGCCGAGCTTTCACGGCGCCATGCAGACCCTCAAGGGCCTGGGCATGAAAGCCTTGGAAATCCCTACTGACCCGATCACCGGCATCAGCCTCGAAGCACTGGAGTTGGCGCTGGAACAGTGGCCGATCAAGGTCATCCAGCTGACCCCCAACTGCAACAACCCCCTGGGTTACATCATGCCGGAGGCGCGCAAGCGTGCACTACTCACCCTGGCCCAGCGCTTTGACGTGGCAATCATTGAAGACGATGTGTACGGCGAATTGGCCTATAGCTACCCGCGCCCGCGCACCATCAAGTCCTTCGACGAAGACGGCCGTGTACTGCTGTGCAGCTCGTTCTCGAAAACCCTGGCGCCTGGTTTGCGCATTGGTTGGGTGGCTCCCGGTCGATACTTGGAGCGCGTGCTGCACATGAAATACATCAGCACGGGTTCCACGGCGACACAACCGCAGATCGCCATTGCCGAATTCCTGAAAAGCGGGCACTTCGAGCCGCATTTGCGGCGGATGCGCACCCAATACCAGCGTAATCGCGATTTGATACTCGACTGGGTCAGCCGCTATTTTCCGACAGGCACGCGCGCCAGCCGGCCCCAGGGCAGCTTCATGCTATGGGTCGAGCTACCGGAGGGTTTTGATACCTTGAAGCTCAACCGCGTGCTGATGGAGCAAGGCGTCCAGATTGCCGTAGGCAGCATTTTTTCTGCATCGGGCAAGTACCGGAACTGCCTGCGCATGAACTACGCTGCCAAACCTACGCCGCAGATTGAAGAAGCGGTGCGCAAGGTGGGGGCTGCCGCGAGCAAAATGCTGGCCGAGGCGGCCGACTGACCTTTCTCAGGAAATTGCCGTCATATGCCGACAACCGCCCTGATCTGGAAGCAACTCCCTTGATGATTCAACGGCTATTCCCGTTTTTCCTGTTGGGAGCCCTGGCCCTGGGCGGCTGCGCCACGGTGCCTGCACCGCGCATCCCCAGCGACGCCCTGCCCGCCGCGCAATCGTCGTTCGGCCGCTCGATCCAGGCCCAGGCCGCACCGTATCAAGGGCGCTCGGGTTTTCGCCTGCTGCCCAACAGCAGCGAGGCCTTCATGGCCCGTGCCGAACTGATCCGCAACGCCCAGACCAGCCTCGACCTGCAGTACTACATCGTGCACGACGGCATCAGCACGCGCATGCTGGTGGACGAACTGCTCAAGGCTGCCGACCGTGGCGTGCGCGTGCGCATCCTGCTGGACGACACCACCAGCGACGGCCTCGACCAGATCATCGCCACGCTCGCCGCCCACCCCAAGATCGAAATCCGTCTGTTCAACCCCCTGCACCTGGGGCGCAGCACCGGCGTGACGCGCGCCATGGGCCGCTTGTTCAACCTGTCGCTGCAGCATCGGCGCATGCACAACAAGCTATGGCTGGCGGACAACAGCGTGGCCATCGTCGGCGGGCGCAACCTGGGGGATGAGTATTTCGATGCCGAGCCCAACCTGAACTTCACCGATATCGACATGCTCAGCGTGGGCCCGGTAGCCGAACAGCTTGGCCACAGTTTCGACCAATACTGGAATAGCGCCCTGAGCAAGCCTATCGACAACTTCGTTTCCAATGCACCGTCCAAAGGCGACCTGGCCGACGCGCGCGTGTACCTGGAAGCGTCGCTGGCCGAATCGCGCCAGCAGAACCATGCGCTGTACAACCGCTTGCGCACCTACCAGACCCAACCGCGCATGGACATCTGGCGCCGCGAACTGATCTGGGCCTGGAACCAGGCCCTGTGGGACGCACCGAGCAAGGTGCTGTCCAAGGCCGACCCAGACCCTCGGTTGCTGCTCACCACTCAACTGGCGCCGGAACTGGAAGGGGTCAGCCACGAGCTGATGATGATCTCGGCGTATTTCGTGCCGGGGCAACCGGGGCTGGTGTATCTGACCGGGCGCGCCGATGCGGGGGTGTCGGTCAGCCTGCTGACCAACGCCCTGGAAGCCACTGACGTGCCGGCCGTGCACGGTGGTTATGCGCCCTATCGCAAGGCGCTGCTGGAGCACGGCGTGAAGCTCTACGAACTGCGCCGTCAGCCCGGTGACCCCAGCGCGGGCAGCGGGCCGCATCTGTTCCGGCGCAGCACCTTCCGCGGCTCGGACTCCAGCCTGCACAGCAAGGCGATGATCTTTGACCGGCAGAAATCGTTTATCGGCTCGTTCAACTTCGACCCACGTTCGGTGCTGTGGAATACCGAAGTCGGCGTGTTGGTCGACAGCCCCGAACTGGCGGAGCACGTGCGTAACCTGGCGCTGCAAGGCATGGCGCCGGACTTGAGCTATGAGGCGAAATTGCAGGATGGCCAAATAGTGTGGGCGACCGAAGATAACGGCCAACTGCACACCCTCACCCGCGAGCCGGGCAGTTGGTGGCGGCGGTTCAATGCGTGGTTCGCTACCTCAGTTGGCTTGGAACGCATGCTCTAAAGCCAGAGGAGATCAACTGTGGGAGCTGGCAAGCCAGCTCCCACCTATTGACCGCATTTCAGGGTCAGGCCGGTTGCGCCACGCCGAACGCGCCTTGGCGCAGCAACAGCACCACCAACCCCAACGCACCGGCTGCCATCAGCAGCGGCAACGCATGCCCGCTGATCCATTGGCTGCCCGCCCCTGCCACCAAAGGGCCGATCAGGCAACCGATACCCCACAGCTGCGCCACGTGGGCATTGGCGCGCACCAATGCATCGTCGCGATAACGCTCGCCGATCAGGATCAGCGACAGGGTAAACAAGCCTCCAGCACTCGCGCCGAACAACACCCAGATCGGCCAGATCAGCGGCGTATGCATCAACAACGGAATCGCCAGGCTCGACGCCAGCAACAGCACCGCACAACTCATGAACAGCGTGCGCCGAGGCAGGTAGTCGGCCAGTGCGCCAATGGGCAATTGCAGCAGCGCATCGCCGACCACCACCGTACTGACCATGACCAAGGCGATTTCGGCGGTAAAGCCTTGTTGCAGGCAGTAAATCGGCAACAACGTCAGAATCATCGCCTCGAACGCAGCGAATAACGCCACCGCCCACGCAATCGCCGGCAGGCTCAGGCAGAAACGCCACAGGTCAGCGAAGGTCACACTGAAGGACTCGGCGCTCGGTGCGCCGGAACGCCCCAACAACAGCAACGGCGCCACCACTAACAGACCGACGCCGACCCAGAAACCGTAGTCATGGTCGGTGCCGATCAAGCCCAGCAACAGTGGGCCAGACAGTTGGCTCAGGGCATAAGTGCAGCCATACAGTGCCACCAGACGGCCACGCCACTGCTCCACCACCAACTGGTTGATCCAGCTTTCGCCCAGGATAAATACGATGGTCAGGATCACCCCGATCATCAGCCGTAGCACCAGCCACACCGGGTAGCTGGGCAGGATCGCCAACAAGCCGATGGAAATTGCGCCTGCCCACAAACACAGGCGCATAAGGTTGGCGGTGCCGAGCCATGAGGCCATGCGACTGGACACCTTCGCACCGAGCAGCACACCGAAGGCCGGCATCGCCGCCATCACGCCGATGGCAAAACTGCCATAACCCCAGCTTTCCAGGCGCAGGGACACCAGCGGCATGCTGACGCCCAGGGCCAGGCCGACGCTGAGCACCGAGGCCAGGACGGCGAAATAGGTCGCCCAACGCATGTCCACGCTCCTGTGGATAATTATTTCAAGGGCTGCAAACGAACTGTAGGAGCGAGCTTGTGTGGGAGTCGGGCTTGCCCGCGATGCAGATGCCTCGGTGTGTCAGTCACACCTTGGTGATGCTATCGCAGGCCAGCCGGCTCCCACACAAGCCCACTCCCACATTTGGACTGCGGTGTGGCTTAGAGCTTGATCCAGGTCGACTTCAGCTCGGTGTACTTGTCGAACGCATGCAGCGACTTGTCGCGACCGTTGCCCGACTGCTTGAAGCCACCAAACGGCGCAGTCATGTCGCCGCCATCGTACTGGTTGACCCACACGCTACCGGCACGCAAGGCTTTAGCGGTCAGGTGCGCCTTGGAGATATCTGACGTCCACACCGCGGCAGCCAGGCCGTAGACAGTGTCGTTGGCGATCTTGATCGCTTCTTCTGCACTGTCGAAGGTGATCACCGACAGCACTGGGCCAAAGATCTCTTCCTGGGCGATCTTCATCGCGTTGGTCACGCCGTCAAAAATCGTCGGTTCGACGTAAGTGCCGCCCGTCTCTTCCAGGGTGCGCTTGCCGCCAGCTACCAGCTTGGCGCCATCGGCATGGCCGGCTTCAATGTACGAGAGCACGGTGTTCATTTGTTGGGTATCCACCAGCGCACCCACGTTAGTGGCTGGGTCCAGTGGGTTGCCGGGCTTCCAGCCCTTGAGGGCCTCGATCACCAACGGCAGGAAAGTGTCCTTGATCGAACGCTCCACCAGCAGGCGCGAGCCCGCGGTGCACACTTCGCCCTGGTTGAAGGCGATGGCGCCGGCGGCAGATTCGGCGGCCGCTTGCAGGTCCGGAGCATCGGCAAACACGATGTTCGGGCTCTTGCCGCCAGCTTCCAGCCACACGCGCTTCATGTTCGACTCGCCGGAGCGAATCAACAGTTGCTTGGCGATTTTGGTCGAACCGGTGAACACCAGGGTGTCGACGTCCATGTGCAGCGCCAGCGCATTGCCCACGGTGTGGCCGTAGCCCGGCAGCACGTTGAACACGCCTTTTGGAATACCGGCTTCAACGGCCAGGGCTGCGATACGGATGGCGGTCAGCGGGGACTTTTCGGACGGCTTGAGGATTACCGAGTTACCGGTGGACAGCGCAGGGCCGAGCTTCCAGCAGGCCATCATCAGCGGGAAGTTCCACGGCACGATAGCGCCCACCACGCCGACTGGCTCGCGGGTGACCAGACCCAGCTGGTCGTGCGGAGTGGCGGCAACTTCGTCGTAGATCTTGTCGATGGCCTCGCCGCTCCAGCTAAGGGCATTCGCCGCGCCGGGTACGTCGATGTTCAGGGAGTCGCTGATCGGCTTGCCCATGTCCAGGGTTTCGAGCAGCGCCAGCTCCTCGGCATTAGCCTTGAGCAACGCGGCGAAACGGATCATGGTGGCTTTGCGTTTGGCCGGTGCCAGGCGCGACCACACACCGGAATTGAACGTGGCGCGGGCGTTTTCCACAGCGCGCTGGGCATCGGTGGCGTCACAGCTGGCAACAGCGGCCAGCAGGCGGCCATCGACCGGGCTGATGCATTCGAAGGTTTCACCGGAAACGGCGGCGGTGTACTCGCCATTGATGTAGGCGCGGCCTTCGATCTTCAGATCCTTGGCGCGTTGTTCCCAGTCGGCACGGGTCAGGGTGGTCATGCGAGTGTCCTCCTCTTATTGAATACGAGGGCCAGGCGATGTCCCCCGGCAGCCTCAAAGAATGCTTGCCCGGCCAGCCATCTGTTCGGCTCAAGGCAGCTGCCACCCTAAACCAGCGGCTGGGGATGTTTCAATATATTTGACATATCGCCAGTAAACGCCCTTGCGATGTTCATTTTAATAAACATAGACTTTGGGCTCTCCAACCGCAGGCCAGACGGGAAACGCACATGAGCATCCAGGACATCGTCGACTTCAGCCAAGCCAAGACCGCCGCCGAGCGCTACCGCCCTGCTGCCGAAAAAATCCTCAAGGGCGATCCCGAGCAAACGATCTACAACCACTACAACAGCCCGTGCGGCCAAATGAGCGCCGGGGTCTGGGAGGGTGAGGTGGGGCATTGGAAGGTCAACTACAGCGAGCATGAGTACTGCGAGATTGTGCAGGGTGTGTCTGTCCTGCGTGATGCGGACGGCAACGCCAAGACCTTGCGCGCGGGTGACCGCTTCGTGATCCCGGCCGGTTTCAGCGGCACATGGGAAGTGCTGGAGCCGTGCCGCAAGATCTACGTGGTGTTCGAACAAAAGGCCTGATCAGTAAATCGCAGGCAAAAAAAAGCCCGAATCGTGAGAGACGGGCTTTTTTTCACATTGAAGAAAACCAATTACTTGATTTTGCCTTCTTTGTAGATCACGTGCTTGCGAACGCGCGGGTCGAACATTTTCTTTTCGAGCTTGTCCGGGGTAGTACGCTTGTTCTTGTCGGTAGTGTAGAAGTGACCAGTACCGGCGCTAGAGATCATTCGAATCAATTCACGCATGATATAGCTCCTTAAATCTTGCCAGCGGCACGAATTTCGGCCAGCACGACAGTGATGCCACGCTTGTCGATGATACGCATGCCTTTAGCAGATACGCGCAGACGGACAAAACGTTTCTCTTCTTCAACCCAGAAGCGGTGATGCTGCAGGTTTGGCAGGAAACGACGACGGGTTTTGTTATTTGCGTGGGAAATGTTATTCCCAGTCACCGGACCCTTACCGGTAACTTGACATACTCTCGACATGCCTCAGCCCTCTAAAACCACATGCCCAACCCGGCATGGGTTGGCCGCTTAATCTCTCAGTCATTTGGCGCCAGGCGCCGCGTTTCTTTAGGGTCTTACCGGCTACACCTACAAGCGAAGGAACCGGGCCCCTAGAAAAGAGCGCTGCTTTATACCAGAAAGACCCTAGTGCAACAACAGCCCGTGTGTTTTTACCGGCGTAAATCTCGGCGGCAAACGCCTGAACCGTTGCTAATAGGGGCCGCAGTAACAATCGACCACTCGTCGCACAGAATGATTTACAGCGCCCGCGCGCGCAGTGAAGTGCAGGGCGGAACGCGCTGAGGCGCCATCAAAACAGCATTTCAGGCAAAAGCACAGGCAAAAATGGGCTAGTCATTTATCTATCAGACCTCTACGGTAGGACTTTTCCAGACTGCACTCGCAGATGGGCCTTCGATCTGCAAAGGAAACCGAACATGCGCCTCGCTGCCCTACCGCTCTTGCTTGCTCCTCTATTTATCGCTCCAGCGGCTGTTGCTGCCACCAATCTGAGCGTTTGCACCGAGGCCAGCCCCGAAGGGTTCGATGTGGTGCAATACAACTCACTGACCACCACCAATGCTTCAGCCGACGTGCTGATGAACCGCCTGGTGGACTACGACGCGGCCAGCGGCAAATTGGTGCCAAGCCTGGCAGACAGCTGGAACGTTTCGGCGGATGGCCTGACCTATACCTTCAAGCTGCACCCGGATGTGAAATTTCATCGCACCGAATACTTCACCCCTAGCCGTACACTGACCGCGGAAGACGTGCGCTTCAGCTTCGAACGCATGCTCGACCCGGCCAACCCTTGGCACAAGATCGCCCAGAGCGGTTTCCCCCATGCGCAATCGCTGCAGTTGCCCGCACTGGTCAAGAAGATCGACGCCCTCGACCCGCTGACCGTGCGCTTCACCCTGGATCACGCCGACTCCACCTTCCTCGCCGCCCTGAGCATGGGCTTTGCCTCGATCTACCCGGCCGAATACGCCGACAAACTGCTCAAGGCCGGCACGCAGCAGAAGCTCAACAGCCAGCCCATCGGCACCGGGCCGTTCATCTTCAGCCGCTTCCAGAAAGACGCCGTGGTGCGCTACAAGGCCAACCCGGACTACTTCGCCGGCAAACCGGCTGTGGATAACTTGATCTTCGCGATCACGCCTGACGCCAACGTGCGCCTGCAGAAATTGCACCGCAATGAATGCCAGATTGCCCTTTCGCCCAAGCCGCTAGACGTGGGCGAGGCCGAAAAAGACCCGGCGCTCAAGGTGGAGAAAACCGCCGCCTTCATGACCGCCTTCGTGGCCATCAACACCCAGCACCCGCCCCTGGACAAGCCCGAAGTACGCCAAGCGATCAACCTGGCCTTCGACAAGGGCAGCTACCTCAAGGCCGTGTTTGAAGGCACTGCCGAAGCCGCGAACGGGCCTTTCCCGCCCAACACCTGGAGCTACGCCAAAGAGCTGCCCGGTTATCCACAGGACCTCGCCAAGGCCAAGGCGCTGCTCAACCGTGCCGGGCTCAAGGATGGTTTCAAGACCACTATCTGGACCCGCCCCACCGGCAGCCTGCTGAACCCCAACCCCAACCTCGGCGCACAACTGCTGCAGGCTGACCTGGCCAAGGTCGGCATCCAGGCCGAGATCCGCGTGATCGAATGGGGCGAGTTGATTCGCCGCGCCAAAGCCGGCGAGCACGACTTGCTGTTCATGGGTTGGGCCGGCGACAACGGCGACCCGGATAACTTCCTTACCCCACAGTTCTCCTGTGCGGCAGTCAAGTCCGGCACCAATTTCGCCCGCTACTGCGACCCAGCCCTGGACAAGCTGATCAGCGCCGGCAAGACCACCAGCGAGCAGGGGGTACGCAGCAAGCTGTATCAGCAGGCCCAGGCGCAGATCCAGCAGCAAGCGTTGTGGCTGCCATTGGCGCACCCTACGGCATTTGCCCTGACCCGCAAGAATGTCGAGGGCTATCAGGTGAGCCCGTTCGGGCGCCAGGATTTCTCCAAGGTCAGCATCAAGCCCTGACAACCAAGCCCGCCCCAATGGGCGGGCTTACATCCACCCATATTCAGCCATCGACAACGGATCGCCATCCCCCACGATGATGTGATCCAGTACCCGCACGTCCACTACTTCCAAGGCCTTTTGCAGCAACTTGGTCAAGTTTCGATCAGCCGCACTGGGCTCTGCGCTGCCGGAAGGATGGTTGTGGCACAGAATCAATGCCGCCGCGTTATATGCCAAGGCGCGCTTGACCACTTGCCGGGGGTAAACCATCGCCGCGTCAATGGTGCCCTGGGATAACGCTTCGAAACCCAGCACCCTGTGTTTTGAGTCGAGAAACAGGCAACCGAAGATCTCGTGAGGCTCATGGCGCAGCAAAGCCTTCAGGTAATCACGCACGGCTACCGGGCTTTCCAGTACCGAATCCTTACGCAGGCGCTCGGCCATATGTCGCCGGGACATTTCCAGCACTGCCTGCAACTGCGCAAATTTCGCCGGCCCAAGGCCCAATTGCTGGTTGAACAGCGCCTGGCTGGCCTCCAACAATGGGCGCAAGCCACCGAATTGCGCCAACAGATGGCGCGCCAGGTCCACCGCGCTCCTGCCAGCGACCCCGGTACGCAGGAAGATCGCCAGCAACTCGGCATCCGACAGGCTCGCCGCGCCCCATTCCAAAAGTTTCTCTCGCGGCCGCTCTGCTGCTGGCCAATCGCGAATACTCATCCCGCCTCCCTTTCCATATGCGTCCTGTGCGCCACGTGCACCGCTGTTGCCTCGCGGACGCTGTGTTATCGTAGGCCCTCTTTTTTGCCGCGATTTCCCCTGGGGAGGGGGCATCGCAGGCGCCACTGAACTGGCATCACTGAACTGGAAAGGCAAACCAATGCAGCGTCTGTATCGGAAACGCATCGTTCTCGGCGTTGGCGGCGGCATTGCCGCCTACAAGAGCGCAGAGCTGGTCCGCAGGCTTCTGGACCAAGGCGCCGAAGTGCGCGTGGTCATGACTCGCGGCGGCAGTGAGTTCATCACGCCGTTGACCATGCAGGCCTTGTCCGGGCACCCGGTTCACCTGGATCTGCTGGACCCGGCGGCCGAGGCCGCCATGGGCCATATCGAGCTGGCCAAATGGGCCGACCTGGTGCTGATCGCCCCGGCCACCGCCGACCTGATCGCCCGCCTGGCCCAAGGCATCGCCGATGACCTGCTGACCACCCTGGTACTGGCCACCGACGCCACCGTCGCCATCGCCCCGGCCATGAACCAGGCCATGTGGCGCGACCCGGCCACCCAGGCCAACACCCAACTCTTGCAAAGCCGTGGCCTCAAGGTATTCGGCCCGGCGTCAGGCAGCCAGGCCTGTGGCGATGTCGGCATGGGTCGCATGCTTGAAGCCACCGACCTGGCCCAGTGCGCCGCCGAGTGCTTCCAGCACTTGGCGCTCACCGGCAAGCATGTGCTGATCACGGCTGGCCCGACCCAGGAAAACATCGACCCGGTGCGCTACATCACCAACCATAGCTCAGGAAAAATGGGCTTTGCGCTGGCCGAAGCGGCGGTCGAGGCAGGCGCACGCGTTACTTTGATCACCGGCCCGGTGCATTTGCCGACCCCGGATCGGGTCACGCGAATCGACGTAGTCAGCGCCCGCGACATGCTCGCGGCCTGTGAGGCGGCCATTCCGTGCGACCTGTTTATCGCCTCGGCAGCGGTTGCGGACTACCGCCCGGAAGTCGTCGCCCCGCAAAAGCTCAAGAAAGACCCTACGAGCGGTGACGGCCTGCTCCTGCAAATGGTGCGTAACCCGGACATCCTGGCCACCATCGCCACGCGCCCGGACCGTCCGTTCAGTGTCGGCTTCGCGGCCGAGACCGAGCATTTGCTGGACTACGCAGCACGCAAATTGAAAGATAAAAACCTCGACCTGATCGTTGCCAATGATGTCGCCAACCCGAGCATCGGCTTCAACAGTGAGGAAAACGCGTGCAGCGTGATCGACCGCGAGCTACACGCCACCCTTTTCGCCCAGACCAGCAAGGGCAAGATTGCCCGCCAACTGATCTCTTTTATCGCCCAACGGCTGAACCAGGTTTAATGTCCATGCACGCTTTGCAAGCCAAGATTCTCGACCCACGCATCGGCAACGAATTCCCGCTGCCGGCCTACGCCACCCCGGGCTCCGCCGGCCTCGACCTGCGCGCCATGCTCAAGCAAGACACGGTGCTTGAGCCGGGCCAGACCATTCTGATTCCAACGGGCCTGTCGATCTATGTCGGCGACCCTGGCTTGGCTGCGCTGATCCTGCCGCGCTCCGGCCTGGGCCATAAACATGGCATCGTGCTGGGCAACCTGGTGGGCCTGATCGACTCGGACTACCAAGGCGAGCTGATGGTGTCGTGCTGGAACCGTGGCCAGACCGCGTTCAACATCGCCGTCGGCGAGCGCATTGCCCAGTTGGTACTGGTGCCGGTCGTACAGGCGCATTTCGAACTGGTAGAGGAGTTCGACGAAACCCAGCGCGGTGCGGGCGGGTTCGGGCATTCCGGCAGCCACTGACTAAGCTGAATCTGGCCGGGCGCCGTTGCCCGGCCCGACGCCACCGCAGGGCTTTCAGGACGAAGAATGCGCGGATCTTATCAGCGATTTTTCTCCATAAAAATCAACGCATTACGCAGAAAACAAGTCGAAGCCAGCACGCCGATGGCATTTTTGCACCACGAACTCTCTGCCGAAAACACCGTCATACCCTTCAGTTTGAGCCTGCCGGTCAGCCACATTAAGGCCAGCCTTGCCCCTTTCAGATGGAGTTTCCCCCGCGATGAGTACCGCAGCCCGCGTAGCCCCGACATTCCCCGATAGCATCTTTCGCGCCTATGACATTCGTGGCGTGGTGCCCAAGACGCTGACCGCCGAAACCGCCTACTGGATTGGCCGTGCCATCGGCTCCCAGAGCCAGGCCCAGGGCGAGCCCAACGTCTCGGTCGGCCGTGACGGTCGCCTGTCCGGCCCGGAATTGGTGGAACAGTTGATCCAGGGCCTGGCCGACAGCGGTTGCCATGTCAGCGACGTGGGCCTGGTGCCGACGCCTGCGCTGTACTACGCAGCCAACGTACTGGCCGGCAAGTCCGGAGTGATGCTCACCGGCAGCCATAACCCGTCGGATTACAACGGCTTCAAGATCGTCATCGCTGGCGACACCCTGGCCAACGAACAGATCCAGGCCCTGCACAACCGCCTGAAGACCAACGACCTGGCCAGCGGCCAGGGCACCGTCACCAAAGTCGACATCCTGCAGCGCTACTCTGATGAAATCACCGGCGACGTCAAACTCGCACGCCGCCTGAAAGTGGTGGTGGACTGCGGCAACGGCGCGGCCGGCGTGATCGCTCCGCAGTTGCTCGAAGCCCTGAACTGCGAAGTGATCCCCTTGTTCTGCGACGTCGACGGCAACTTCCCGAACCATCACCCAGACCCGGGCAAGCCTGAAAACCTGGTGGACCTGATCGCCAAGGTCAAGGAAACCGGGGCTGACGTGGGCCTGGCCTTCGACGGTGACGGCGACCGCGTGGGTGTGGTGACCGAGACCGGCGAAATCGTGTTCCCGGATCGCCTGCTGATGCTGTTCGCCCGCGATGTGGTGGCGCGCAACCCCAACGCCGAGATCATCTTCGACGTGAAGTGCACCCGCCGCCTCACGCCACTGATCAAGGAATATGGCGGTCGCCCGCTAATGTGGAAGACCGGTCACTCGTTGATCAAAAAGAAAATGAAGGAAACCGGCGCGCTGTTGGCCGGCGAAATGAGCGGCCATGTGTTCTTCAAGGAGCGCTGGTTCGGGTTTGACGACGGCATTTACAGCGCCGCCCGTCTGCTGGAGATCCTCAGCAAGGAAAAATCCACGGCCGAAGAACTGTTTCAGACCTTCCCGAATGATATTTCTACGCCAGAGATCAATATCCATGTGACCGAGGAGAGCAAATTCAGCATCATTGACGCACTGCACGATGCGCAATGGGGCGAAGGCGCTAACCTGACCACCATTGATGGTGTGCGAGTCGATTACGCCAAAGGCTGGGGCCTGGTTCGCGCGTCCAACACCACACCGGTGCTGGTCCTGCGTTTCGAGGCGGATACCGAGGCTGAGTTGCAGCGCATCAAGGACGTGTTCCACGCCCAGTTGAAACGTGTTGCCCCTGATCTCCAATTACCGTTCTGATTTTTAACCGGAGCCCTGAATGACCCTCGAACGCGAAGCCGCTGCCAACACTGCCAAGGTCCTTTCCGAAGCGTTGCCTTACATCCGACGCTACGTCGGCAAGACGCTGGTGATCAAGTACGGCGGCAATGCCATGGAAAGCGAAGAGCTGAAAACCGGCTTTGCCCGCGACATCGTGTTGATGAAAGCCGTGGGGATCAACCCGGTGGTAGTCCACGGTGGTGGGCCGCAAATCGGCGATCTGCTCAAGCGCTTGTCGATCGAGAGTCACTTCATCGATGGCATGCGCGTCACTGACGCGCAAACCATGGACGTGGTGGAGATGGTCCTCGGCGGCCAGGTCAACAAGGACATCGTCAACCTGATCAACCGCCACGGCGGCAGCGCCATCGGCCTGACCGGCAAGGACGCGGAGCTGATCCGCGCAAAAAAACTGACGGTGACCCGCCAGACGCCGGAGATGACCCAACCGGAAATCATCGACATCGGCCAGGTGGGTGAAGTCATCGGCATCAACACAGACCTGCTGAACCTGCTGGTGAAAGGTGACTTCATCCCGGTGATCGCGCCAATCGGCGTGGGTGCAAACGGCGAGTCCTACAACATCAACGCCGACCTGGTGGCCGGTAAGGTGGCCGAAGCGCTGAAGGCTGAAAAGCTGATGCTGCTGACCAACATCGCCGGCCTGATGGACAAGGAAGGCAAGGTGTTGACCGGCCTGACCACTCAACAAGTGGACGAGTTGATCGCCGACGGCACCATCTACGGCGGCATGCTGCCGAAAATCCGTTGCGCGCTGGAAGCGGTGCAAGGCGGCGTGGGCAGCTCATTGATCCTGGATGGCCGGGTACCGAACGCGATCCTGCTGGAAATCTTCACCGACACGGGTGTGGGCACACTGATCAGTAACCGCAAGCGTCCTTAAACGCTGCAAACAAAAAGGCCCCGCTCAATTTGATTGAGCGGGGCCTTTTTTTGGACACTGATTTTGCAGCAATGGGGAGATCCCCTGTGAGAGCGGGCGTGCTCGCGAAAGCGGTGGATCAGTCAGCACCCGTATCACTGAAAGCCCGCACACACGCCCACTTCACAGGATTTACTGTGTCAGACGCCGAACTGCTCGCGGTACGCACGCACAGCCGGCAGGTGTTGCTTGAGCTGCGGATCATCCTCCAGGAACTGCAGTACCTGGTTCAGCGAGACGATGCTGACCACCGGAATGCCGAAATCGCGCTCCACTTCCTGGATGGCCGACAACTCACCGTTGCCGCGCTCCTGGCGGTTCAGGGCGATCAGCACGCCGGCGGCCTTGGCGCCGTCCTGGGACGCGATGATCTGCATCACTTCGCGGATGGCAGTACCGGCAGTGATCACGTCATCGATGATCAACACATCGCCGGTGAGCGGCGCGCCCACCAGGCTGCCGCCTTCGCCATGGGCCTTGGCTTCCTTGCGGTTGAAGCACCACGGCAGGTCCCGCCCGTGATGCTCGGCCAGGGCCACGGCAGTCGCGGCGGCAAGGGGAATGCCCTTGTAGGCCGGGCCGAACAAAACGTCGAAGGAAATACCGCTTTCAACGATGGCGGCCGCGTAGAAACGACCCAACTGAGCCAGGGCCGAACCCGAGTTGAACAAGCCAGCATTGAAAAAGTACGGGCTGGTGCGCCCGGACTTCAGAGTGAACTCACCGAAGCGCAAAACGCCGCGATCGATGGCAAAACGAATGAAATCGCGTTGATACGCCTGCATGAAAAAAGCCTCAGATACCACGGATTTAGCTAATTAGGTAGACGGCGTGTATCATACACGCACGCGATTTTTGGGGCCATTTATGCGGATCATCAGTGTGAACGTTAATGGTATTCAGGCTGCAGTCGAGCGTGGTTTGCTCAGTTGGCTGCAAGCCCAGAATGCCGACGTCATCTGCCTGCAGGATACCCGCGCCTCCGCCTTTGAACTGGACGACCCAGCCTTCCAACTGGATGGCTACTTCCTTTATGCCTGCGATGCCGAAGTGCCCACCCAAGGTGGCGTGGCTTTGTATTCGCGGTTGCAACCCAAGGCGGTCATCAGCGGCCTCGGCTTCGAGACAGCCGACCGCTACGGGCGCTACCTGCAAGCCGATTTCGATAAGGTCAGCATCGCGACCTTGCTGCTCCCTTCGGGGCAGAACGGCGATGAAGACTTGAACCAGAAGTTCAAGCTAATGGACGATTTCGCCCGTTATCTGGATAAACAGCGGCGCAAACGTCGCGAGTACATTTATTGTGGCTCGCTGTACGTGGCGCAACAAAAGCTGGATATCAAGAACTGGCGCGACAGCCAGCAATCCCCGGGCTTCCTGGCGCCGGAGCGCGCTTGGATGGACGAGATTGTCGGCAACATGGGCTATGTGGATGCCCTGCGCGAAGTCAGCCGCGAAGGCGACCAGTACAGCTGGTGGCCGGACAATGAACAGGCTGAGATGCTCAACCTGGGCTGGCGTTTCGACTACCAGTTGCTGACCCCAGGTCTGCGCCGGTTCGTTCGCAGCGCACGCCTGCCGCGCCAGCCGCGCTTCTCGCAGCACGCGCCGCTTATCGTGGACTACGACTGGACACTGACCATCTAAGGTCTTTTTCCAGGCACAAAAAAACCGACATCGCTGTCGGTTTTTTTGTGCCTGTTCATTATTTGATCACGCGCCAGGTCAAGGGATAGCGATAGGCGATCCCCTTGTTGGCCTTGATGCTACCAATGATGGTCAGCACCACCGTGGCGATCGCCAGGGCGAACATCAGGAAAAACCCAACCACCGCGAAGGCCAGCACGATGCAAACCATCCAGGCGATGGCCACGGTGATCTGGAAGTTCAGGGCTTCCTTGCCCTGATCATCAATGAACGGGTCCACTTCCTTCTTCATCTGCCACAGGATCAGCGGCCCTACGACACTGCCGAAGGGGAACACAAACCCCAGAAACGCCGCGAGATGGCACAACATTGCCCCCTGACGCACTTCGTAGGAAGGCGTAGGCACCGGCATCTGGCTGTCATTCATGGCGTTTCTCCTTGAGGCCGACTCAGTCAGCCAGGGCGGCGTTCTGCAGTTCGAAAATCTCGGTCATGCCTTTCTGGGCCAAGGCCAGCATCGCGTTCAGATCAGCCGGCTGGAACGGCGCGCCTTCGGCAGTGCCCTGCACTTCGATGAAGCCACCCGTGCTGGTCATCACCACGTTCAGGTCGGTCTCGGCGGCCGAGTCTTCCAGGTAATCCAGGTCCAGCACAGGCTCGCCCTGGTACATGCCTACCGATACGGCAGCGATCATTTGCTTGAGCGGGTCACCGCCTTTCAGGCCGCCACGCTTCTTGATCACTTTGAGTGCATCAACCAGGGCGACCATGGCGCCGGTGATGGACGCGGTGCGGGTGCCGCCGTCGGCCTGGATCACGTCGCAGTCGACGTACAGGGTCACGTCGCCCAGCTTGGACATATCCAGGGCTGCGCGCAGGGAACGACCGATCAAGCGCTGGATTTCCAGGGTGCGGCCGCCTTGCTTGCCACGGCTGGCTTCACGCTGGTTACGCTCACCGGTGGCGCGCGGCAGCATGCCGTACTCGGCGGTCAACCAGCCCTGGCCCTGACCTTTAAGGAAACGCGGTACGCCGTTTTCGACGCTGACGGTGCAGATCACCTTGGTATCGCCAAACTCGACCAGTACAGACCCCTCGGCGTGTTTGGTGTAGTTGCGGGTGATGCGGATCGAGCGGAGCTGATCGGCAGCGCGACCACTTGGACGTTTCATAGGGAGACACCTGTACTGAGGACGAAAAACTGCCGAGCATTATAGAGCCGCGAGCCGATTCGGGGCACTGCTAAAAAATCCTGTTACGAATGCTCGCGTTTGGGCGTGCTCGCCCCACTGCGCTACAATCGCGCGCCTTCTTAACCATCAGCCCGTGATTGACGGGACTGCAACGCGAGGTACCTCCATGGTGCACAGCATGACCGCCTTCGCCCGCGTCGAACAAGCCGGCGTACAAGGCACCCTGAGCTGGGAATTGCGCTCGGTCAACAGCCGCTACCTGGAGCCGCATCTGCGCCTGCCCGAGTCGTTCCGCGACCTCGAAGGCGCCGTGCGTGAAGCGCTGCGCCAGGGCATCTCCCGGGGCAAACTGGAGTGCACCCTGCGCTTTACCGAGGAAACCACCGGCAAGCCGCTGCAGGTTGATCGCGACCGTGCGGCGCAATTGGTAGCCGCCGCCGAGACCATCGCCGGCCTGATCAAGCAACCTGCCGCGCTCAACCCACTGGAAGTGCTGGCTTGGCCTGGCGTATTGGTGGCCGACGCCACCGACCCGCAAGCCCTCAACGCCGAAGCCCTCGCCTTGTTCAACCAGGGCTTGAAGGAACTCAAGGCCGGCCGCGAGCGCGAAGGCGCCGAACTGGCGCGCCTGATCAGCGAGCGCCTGACCTCCATTGAAGAAGACGTGGTCACCCTGCGCGAGCTGGTGCCACAGATGCTCGCCACCCAGCGCCAGAAGGTGCTCGACCGCTTCACCGACATGAAAGCCGACCTCGACCCCACGCGCCTGGAGCAGGAAATGGTGTTGCTGGCACAGAAGAGCGACGTCGCCGAAGAACTCGACCGCCTGAGCACGCACATCCTTGAAGTACGCCGCGTGCTCAAGTCGGGCGGTGCCGCCGGTCGGCGCCTGGACTTCCTGATGCAGGAACTCAACCGCGAAGCCAATACACTGGGCTCCAAGGCGTTCGATCCGCGTAGCACTACGGCTGCGGTCAACCTCAAAGTGTTGATCGAGCAGATGCGCGAACAAGTACAGAATATTGAGTAAGGCAACCTCCATGACCCACAGCACCGGCACCCTTTACATCATTTCCGCCCCCTCGGGCGCGGGCAAAAGCAGCCTGGTCAAGGCCCTGACCGACGCTGACGAGCAGATCCGCATCTCGGTTTCCCACACCACCCGCGCCATGCGCCCGGGTGAGGTGAACGGCGTGCACTATCACTTCGTCGAACGCACCGAGTTCGTCAAGATGATCGAGCACGGCGACTTCCTTGAGCGCGCCGAAGTCTTCGGCAACCTCTACGGCACGTCGCAAAGCCACTTGCAGCAGACCCTGGACGAAGGCCACGACCTGATTCTGGAAATCGACTGGCAGGGCGCCGAGCAAGTGCGCCAGCTGATGCCCAAGGCGCGTTCGATCTTTATCCTGCCGCCGTCGCTTGAAGCCTTGCACCAGCGCTTGAAAAATCGCGGCCAGGACAGCGACGAGATCATCGAAGGCCGCATGCGTGAGGCCGTCAGCGAAATGAGCCACTACGTCGACTATGACTACCTGATCATCAACGACGATTTTGCCCACGCTTTGGACGATTTGAAGGCGATTTTCCGCACCAACCAGCTCCAGCAAAAGCGCCAACAACAGCGTTTCGGCAAATTACTGGCCGAACTGCTCGGCTGATTGGCTCTTCCCAAAACCGCTGCAAGGGCTTTACATTGGCGCTTGTAGCGGTTTTGCGAGGGCCTGAGAAAAATCAGCGCTTCCCTAAACGCTGGTGATTTTTTAAACTGTTTAGTCCGCTTGCCCAACCGGGCAGCGCGCATCTTGCATTCGCTCCGAGGAATACCATGGCCCGCGTAACCGTTGAAGACTGCCTAGAACACGTGGATAACCGCTTTGAGCTGGTCATGCTCTCTACCAAGCGTGCCCGTCAACTGGCCACTGGCGGCAAAGAGCCATTGGTCCAGTGGGAAAACGACAAGCCTACCGTTGTGGCCCTGCGTGAAATCGCTGAAGGCCTGATGAGCTACGAGTTCATCGCCAACGCCGAAATCGTTGAAGACGAACCGCTGTTTGCAGCGTTCGAGGACGAGTCCAACGAGGCCGTCTAAGCCTATGCCTGGTCGACGTAGAACGGCGCGGGGTCACAGCCAACGGCAGGAGTTAACACTTTGCCGAGCATAGACGCCCTCGCCGATCGCTTATCGGCCTACCTCGGCCCAGACCAGGTCAACCTGGTCCGCCGAGCGTATTTCTACGCCGAACAAGCCCACGACGGGCAACGCCGCCGTAGTGGCGAGGCGTATGTCACGCATCCCCTTGCGGTGGCAAATATTCTTGCCGACATGCACATGGACCATCAAAGCCTGATGGCCGCAATGCTGCATGACGTGATCGAAGACACCGGTATCGCCAAAGAGGCGCTGCAAGCGCAGTTCGGTGAAACCGTGGCCGAACTGGTCGACGGGGTCAGCAAACTGACCCAGATGAACTTCGAGACCAAGGCCGAAGCCCAGGCGGAAAACTTCCAGAAGATGGCCATGGCCATGGCCCGCGACATTCGGGTGATTCTGGTCAAGCTGGCAGACCGGCTGCACAACATGCGCACGCTGGAAGTGCTGTCCGGCGAAAAGCGCCGGCGCATCGCCAAGGAAACCCTGGAAATCTACGCACCCATCGCCAACCGGTTGGGCATGCATGCCATTCGTATCGAGTTCGAAGACCTCGGCTTCAAGGCCATGCACCCGATGCGTTCGGCGCGCATCTACCAGGCGGTCAAACGCGCCCGGGGCAACCGCAAGGAAATCGTCAACAAAATCGAAGAGTCGCTGAGCCATTGCCTGGCGATCGACGAGATCGAAGGCGAAGTCAGCGGGCGGCAGAAGCACCTCTACGGCATCTACAAGAAGATGCGCGGCAAGCGTCGGGCCTTCAACGAAATCATGGACGTGTACGCGTTCCGGATCATCGTCGACAAGGTCGACACCTGCTACCGCGTGCTCGGCGCTGTACATAATTTGTACAAGCCCCTGCCCGGCCGCTTCAAAGACTACATCGCGATTCCCAAGGCCAACGGCTACCAGTCGCTGCATACCACGCTGTTCGGTATGCACGGGGTGCCGATCGAAATCCAGATCCGCACCCGCGAAATGGAAGAGATGGCCAACAACGGCATCGCCGCCCATTGGCTGTACAAATCCAGCGGCGACGAGCAGCCCAAAGGCACACATGCCCGCGCCCGCCAGTGGGTCAAGGGCGTGCTGGAAATGCAGCAACGTGCCGGCAACTCCCTCGAATTTATCGAAAGCGTGAAGATCGACCTGTTCCCGGACGAGGTCTACGTGTTCACGCCCAAAGGCCGGATCATGGAACTGCCCAAAGGCTCCACGGCGGTCGACTTTGCCTACGCAGTGCACACCGACGTGGGCAACAGCTGCATTGCCTGTCGGATCAATCGCCGCCTCGCGCCGCTGTCCGAACCGCTGCAAAGCGGCTCCACGGTCGAGATCGTCAGCGCACCGGGCGCACGCCCGAACCCAGCCTGGCTCAACTTTGTGGTCACCGGCAAAGCGCGCACACATATCCGTCACGCCCTGAAGCTGCAGCGCCGCTCCGAATCCATCAGCCTCGGCGAACGCCTGCTGAACAAGGTACTTAATGGTTTCGACAGTGCCCTGGACAAAGTTCCTACAGAGCGCGTGCAAGCGATGCTTCACGAGTATCGCCAGGAAACCATCGAAGACCTGCTGGAAGATATCGGCCTGGGCAACCGCATGGCCTACGTCGTCGCCCGCCGCTTGCTCGGCGAAGGTGAACAGCTACCAAGCCCGGAAGGCCCACTGGCGATTCGCGGCACCGAAGGCTTGGTGCTCAGCTACGCCAAGTGTTGCACGCCGATCCCGGGCGACCCGATTGTCGGCCACTTGTCGGCGGGCAAAGGCATGGTGGTGCACCTGGACAACTGCCGGAACATTACCGAAGTCCGTCACAACCCGGAAAAATGCATCCAGCTCTCGTGGGCCAAGGATGTCACCGGCGAATTCAACGTCGAGTTGCGCGTGGAGCTGGAACACCAACGCGGCCTGATCGCCCTGCTGGCCAGCAGCGTCAACGCGGCCGACGGCAATATCGAGAAAATCAGCATGGACGAGCGCGATGGTCGCATCAGCGTGGTCCAGCTGGTGGTCAGCGTGCACGACCGTGTGCACCTCGCCCGCGTGATCAAGAAACTGCGCGCCCTGATCGGTGTGATCCGCATCACCCGTATGCGGGCATAGGCCTTCAAATACGTCATCACCTCTTACAAGGAGTCATAAATGACCAAGACCGTTATCACCAGCGATAAAGCCCCGGCCGCGATCGGCACTTACTCCCAGGCGATCAAGGCGGGCAACACCGTCTACATGTCCGGCCAGATCCCACTGGACCCAAAGACCATGGAACTGGTGGAAGGCTTTGAAGCACAGACTGTGCAGGTCTTCGAAAACCTCAAATCGGTTGCTGAAGCTGCCGGCGGTTCGTTCAAGGACATCGTCAAGCTGAACATTTTCCTCACCGACCTGAGCCACTTCGCCAAGGTCAACGAGATCATGGGCAAGTACTTCGAACAGCCGTACCCAGCCCGCGCCGCCATCGGCGTTGCTGCCCTGCCAAAGGGTGCGCAGGTTGAGATGGACGCGATTCTGGTCATCGAGTAAAACACCCGGCGCGGCCCTCCCATAGGCTGCGCCGACTTCGTTTTAAAAGGATTTCATGATGCGCAAAGCGCTTGTAGCCTCATCATTGCTCGCCCTGCTGCTCGGCGGCTGCGCCAGCAACCCTGCCGACCTGGACGTGAGCGGCACCTGGATCAACCAGATCGCCATCGATGCGGCAGCCAAGGGCGGCCCTTTGCGTGAAGCCCTGCAAAGCTATGGCCCTAACCTCGAATGGGAGGTTAATACCAAGGCCGCGCAGGCGCGCTACTACAACGGTTTTGAAGTAGCCGAAGGCAAGTTGCTGGGTGAGAAATCCGGCGCCTGGAGCGTAGACTTCTACGGCAGCTCAGCCACCGAGCTCAAGCGTAAAGGTGAACAACTGCTGCAATCGGCCAACGACAACGAGCCAGCACAGCTGCTTGCCCGCCCCAAGGACCCCGCGCCGGACGGTGCTCCCATCGGCGCGAACTTTGAGCGTGCGCTTTACGCGGCCTACATGGGCGGCGACTGGAAGATCACCGACGGCTTCGGTAGCGGCGCCATCGTGCAGTTCCAGGCTGACGGCAAGGTTGTCGGCTTGCCTAATGTTGATCGGTACTCGCTGTGCCTGGCCGGTGATTGCGCCTCGATGAGCGGCGGCTATGACAGCATCTGGCTGCAACTCAACGGCCAGGGCAACCCGTGGATTTTTGTGCGCAAGGGCAAGCAGCTGGAAATCTTCCAGGCGATCAATACTGCGGGAGCGGATGAAGTACCTTCGTTTACGCCCGGACCGCGGCAGTGGTTGCTGGAAAAGTAATTAAGCAGCCAAACACAGATTCAAATGTGGGCGCGGCGCACCGCCGCTCCCATATTTTTTAACTGTGTTTCAGCCTTTAAGGATCGCCGCGTAGCCTTCGCGGTAAGTTGGATAGGTCGGCGTCCAACCCAGCGCCTTCGCCCGCGGATTACTGCATCGCTTGCTGCTCGCACGACGCACACTCGCATCCTCGGACCACTCCGTCACACCCAGATACTCGCGCAACCACGCCACCACTTCCGCCAGCGGAGCGGGCGCATCGTCGACGCCGATGTAGATCTCATCCAGCGAGCCACCCTGCTCCACATGCCGCAACAAAAACGCCAACAAGCCCGCCGCATCATCCGCATGAATCCGGTTGCCATATAAAGGCGGATCAATTGCGACACGGTAGCCCTGGCGAACCTGGGTCAGCAGCCATTCGCGGCCTGGTCCATAAATACCGGTCAATCGGACGATGCTGGCCGGAATGCCACTATTGAGCGCCACTTGCTCAGCCTCCAGCATCACTTGCCCGGAATAACCCTTGGCTTGAGTCTCCGACGTTTCGTCGACCCACTCTCCATTCTGCTGCCCATAGACGCTGCTGCTGGAAACAAACAACAAATGTTTCGGCTCCTGACCGTAGTCGCCCAACCACTCCAGTACGTGTTTCAGCCCTTCTACATAAGCGGCGCGATAGCCGGCTTCGTCGTGGTCAGTCGCGGCGGCGCAGTACACCAGGTAATCCACCCCGCCGATCGGCCAGGTGTCAGGGCAATCCTTGTTGAACAGGTCGCCAGCAATGCCTATCACCCCGTCAGGGAGCCGCGAAATATCCCGCCGCAAGCCATGCACCTCCCATCCCGAGGCGAGCAATTGGCTTGCCAGCCGACTACCTACATCGCCACAGCCGGCAATCACAACAGAAGGCGCTGACATCATAAAACTCCGTATTGAAAGGTCTAGGTTAGCCGCCTCGGTGGACCGCCGGCCAGAAAAAGCACAAATAAAGTTACTGTATTACTTTTGTTAACAAGAATTACTTGCAATAATGACCGCCCATTTGTCCTCGGCCCCTTGGGTCTGGAAGGACGATCACTCATTTTTTTTACTCAGGTCCGGCCAGCATGACACGTAATACAACCCCCGCTTCGCCAACCAAGCTTCACAGCCCGTCCCGCGCCTGGCGCGCGATTGCTGCGCTGCTGTTCAGCGTTCTGCTGGCACCGACCGCCGCCTTGGCTGATGCCACCGCGCCAGCTACCCCGCCTGCTGCTGCCGCACCGGCAGCTCCGGCCGCCGCGCCAGCCGCTACCGACCCGGCCCAGGCTGCTGACCCAGCCTCCGCCGACGACACCGGGGTAGCTCTGGAAGAAGACAACACCTTGGGCATGGCCCACGACCTGTCGCCGTGGGGCATGTATCAGAACGCCGACGTCGTGGTGAAAGCCGTCATGATCGGACTGGCCATTGCCTCGATCATCACCTGGACCATCTGGATCGCCAAAGGCCTCGAACTGCTGGGTGCCAAGCGTCGCCTGCGCAGCGAAATCGTCCACCTGAAAAAGGCCACCACCCTTAAGGAAGCGAGCGAAAGCGCGACCAAGAAAGGCACTCTGGCCAACACCCTGGTGCACGACGCGCTGGAAGAAATGCGCCTGTCGGCCAACGCCCGCGAAAAAGAAGGCATCAAGGAACGCGTGGCCTTCCGCCTGGAGCGCCTAGTGGCGGCCTGCGGTCGAAACATGAGCAGCGGCACCGGCGTGCTGGCAACCATCGGCTCGACCGCACCCTTCGTCGGCCTGTTCGGTACCGTGTGGGGCATCATGAACAGCTTCATCGGCATCGCCAAAACCCAAACCACCAACCTTGCCGTCGTTGCCCCCGGCATCGCCGAAGCCCTTCTGGCCACTGCACTGGGCCTGGTTGCCGCGATTCCTGCGGTAGTGATCTACAACGTCTTCGCCCGTTCGATTGCCGGCTACAAGGCCCAGGTATCGGACGCGTCGGCAGAAGTCCTGCTGCTGGTCAGCCGCGACCTCGATCACCTGCCTACCGAGCGCAGCTCGCAACCGCACATGGTGAAAGTGGGGTAATCGGCCATGGGCCTGCATTTGAATCAAGGCGACGACGAACTCGTCGAGAACCACGAAATCAACGTCACGCCGTTTATCGACGTGATGCTGGTGCTGCTGATCATCTTCATGGTGGCCGCACCGTTGGCGACCGTGGATATCAAGGTTGACCTGCCCGCGTCCAGCGCCAAGCCGGCGCCGCGACCGGAAAAACCCATCTTCCTCAGCGTCAAGGCGGACCAACGCTTGTTCCTGGGTGAAGAAGAAGTCAAGACTGAAGCCCTGGGGCCGGTGCTCGACGCCAAAACCCAAGGCAAGAAAGACACGACGATCTTCTTCCAGGCTGACAAAGGCGTGGACTACGGCGACCTGATGAGCGTGATGGATGCCCTGCGGGCAGCCGGCTACCTCAAGGTAGGCCTGGTTGGACTTGAGACGGCAGCCAAGAAATGATCACAACGCGCCACAAACTGACGCGTTATGGCACCAGCCTCGCCGTCGTACTGGGCGTGCATGCCGTCGCGATCGCTATCGCGCTGCATTGGTCAGCGCCGCGTACGGTGCAGTTGCCACCGGCCGCCATGGTCATCGACCTGGCACCGATGCCAGCCCCACCGCCGCCGGCACCGCCCAAGGTGGTCACGCCGCCGCAACCGCCTGCACCGGTCGAAGAGCTGCCCCTGCCGAAAATGGCCGAGGCACCCAAGCCGACGATCCAGGCGCCCAAGCCGGTCAAGCCCAAGCCAAAACCGCAGCCGCCCAAGCCTGTGGAGAAAAAGATCGAGCCACCCAAGGAGAAACCCTCCGAGGAACCGCCGAGCGACGCTCCACCGACTAACACGCCAGCGGAAAAATCGGCCCAGCCCGTGCCTGGCCCTTCGCCGCAACAGGTCGCCGCCAAAGCGTCTTGGGAAGGCGCACTGTTGGCGCACTTGCAGAAGTACAAGAAGTACCCACCAGGTGCCCAGGCTCGTGGCAAAGAAGGCCTGAACCGCCTGAAGTTTGTGGTGGATGCCGAAGGCAACGTGCTGTCCTATGAGTTGGTGGGCCGCTCCGGCAATGCCGACCTGGACCGCGCGACCCTGGACATGATCCGTCGTGCCCAGCCGCTGCCCAAGCCACCAGCCTATATGTTGAAAGGCGGCAGCATCGAGATCGTTGCACCGTTCGTGTACAACATTGAGAAGCGTCGCCGCTGAAGGTTGCAGGAGTCAGCTTGTGTGGGAACGGGCTTGCATGCGATAGCATCACCTCGGTGCAACTGATAGACCGAGGTGCTTGCATCGCTGGCAAGCCCGCTCTTATCAAACAAAAAATAACTCATTGTTTTTGCTCTTAAAATTTAAGCCGCTTTAACCAGCTGCAATCCAAGTTTGCGTGCCTTGCGTTCCAAGGCGCGCATCTGCCGATCACGGCTTCTTTCTT